>NZ_JARGZF010000002.1:615427-923140 GCF_029222705.1 Knoellia sp. p5-6-4 | reverse complement strand
GGATCCCCGAGCTGGTGCGGATCCTGCGCGACGACGAGTCCTACGACCAGGTCGTCGGCGCGCGGACCACCGAGGAGGGCACCCACAAGTGGGCCCGGGTGCCGGCGAAGTGGCTGATCCGCAAGATCGCCGAGCGCCTGAGCAACCAGACGATCCCCGACCTCAACTCGGGCCTGCGGGCGTTCCGCCGCGAGGTGTCGCTGCCCTACCTGCGGCTGCTGCCGCCCGGGTTCTCCTGCGTCACGACGATCACCTTGGCGTTCCTGCAGAACCAGCACGACATCAAGTACGTGCCGACGTCCTACGCCAAGCGCGCGGGGGAGTCGAAGTTCCACTTCGCGCGCGACGCCTACCGCTACATCCTCCAGGTCCTGCGCATGGTGATGTACTTCGACCCGCTCAAGGTGCTCATGCCGCCGGCCCTGTGGCTGTTCGTGATCGGCGTCGTCAAGGGCGTCGTCGACATGGTCCGGCACCCGTTCTACTTCCCGGCGAGCACCGTCCTGCTGGTGATCAGCGGCATCATGATCGGCACCCTTGCCCTGCTGGCCGACCTCGTCGTCAGATCCCGCGAGGGCGTGTGAGCGCGGCGGCCCTGCGGGTCGCCGTCGTCGGGCCGGCCCACCCCTACAAGGGGGGCGTTGCCGCCCACACGACGACGCTGGCGCACGAGCTGGCCGAGGCGGGTCACGACGTCACGCTGGTGTCGTGGTCGCACCTCTACCCGAGCCGGCTCTACCCGGGTGAGCAGGCCGTGCCGGGCGGTGCGCCCGACGTGCCGCCGTTCCCGCGCACCGTGCGCGCGCTGAGCTGGGCGCGGCCGGACACCTGGGTGCGCACCGGCCGTCGGCTGCGCGGGTTCGACGCCGTCGTCGTCGTGCACGTCATCCCGGCGGTCGTGCCCGCCCACCTCGCGATGCTGCGAGCGGCCGGGGTCGGCAGCCGCAGCGCCGACGCACCCCGTTCGGTCGTGATCGCCCACAACGTCCTGCCGCACGAGACCCACCCGGGCGACCGGGCCCTGGTGCGCCGGCTCTTCGAGCGGGTCGACGCCGTGCTGGTGCACTCGGCCGAGCAGGCCCGCCTGGCGCACGACCTCGGCGCGGCACGGGTGTCGCTCGCCGAGCTGCCTCCTCACCTGCCCGGCGGCGCGCCCGCCGAACGCCCCGCCTACGAGGGGCCCACGCGCCTGCTCGCGCTCGGCATCGTCCGCGAGTACAAGGGCGTCGACCTGCTCATGCGCGCCCTGGCGCGGGTGCCCGGCCCCACCCTGACGGTGGCCGGCGAGATGTGGGGCGAGGCCGGTGAGCGCGTCAAGGCGCTGGCCCAGGACCCGCGCCTGCGCGACCGCGTCGAGGTGCACAGCGGCTACGTGCCGGCCGACCGGCTGGCCCCCCTGCTCGCCAGCCACGACGTGCTGGCGCTCACCTACCGCACGGCCACGGCCTCGCAGAACGTCCTGCTCGGCCTGAGCCACGGCCTGCCCGTGCTCGCCTCCGACGTGGGCACCTTCGGGAACCAGGTGCGCGACGGGGTCGACGGCCTGCTCGTGCCCCCGGACGACGAGGACTCGCTCGTGGCGGCGCTCGAGCGCCTCGCCGATCCCTCGTATGCCGCCCAGTTGCGGTCCGCGGTCGACGCCCCCGACCTCTCCGGGCCGTGGGCGACATACGTCGGCACCCTCGAGGCGCTCGCCTCCTCGGAGGGGGCGGCGGAGGACGTCGCGGAGGAGGTGGCGCCCCAGGCGCCACGGCCGCCGCTCGCCTCGCTGCCGGCCCGGGCGGTCGACCGCGCGCGGCGCGCCCTGGCCGCCCGGCGGCCCGCCCTGTCGCTGCAGGCCTCCGACCTCCCGGAGTGGATCCGGGCCACGGACGTGCTCGCCGACGCCCAGGACGCCGACGACGCACGCGACGTCGCGCGTCGGGCCGGCCTGCCCCGCTGCAGCGACGGCATCGCCGCCTGGGCCGCGCTCGGCGCCCTGGCCGCGATCGTCCGGGTCCGCGACGACGGCCGGCGCAGCGCCGTCATCGTCGACGAGTCCGGCAGCCGCTCACCCCTGTCGAGGTGGGTCCGCGCCATCGGCTTCGCGCCCGTCGAGCTCGACCTGACCGGTGGGCGGTCCTCCGTCGAGGTGCTCGACGTCGACACCGCCTCGCTCGACGTCATCGCCAGACTGCACCCCGGCGGTTGCGACGCCGACGACGTCGACGAGGCCATGAGCCAGGCGTCGTGGGCACTGCGCTCCGGTGGCCTGCTCCTGCTCACCCTGCCCATCGGACCGTCCGGGGCCGAGGGCGCCCTAGGCCCTGCCGACGTGCGCGGGGTCCTGGCGCGCGCGCACGACCTCGGCTTCGTGCTGGTCGGCGACCTCGACCGCGACATCACCGAGCGGATGCGCCGTGCCGCGAGCGCCTCGACCTCGGCCGACGCGGCCTACGGCCTGCTGCGGCTCACGCTCCGGAGGCGCTGATGGCAGCGGTGCCGCGCCACCGGGTGCTCAACACGCTGCGCATCACCCTGGCGGTGCTGGTGACCGTCGCCGTGGCCGTCGCCGTGGCCCGCAACTGGACCGAGGTCTCCGCCGACCTGCGCAAGATCGACGCGGGTTCGCTGCTGCTGGCGGCGGGGCTGGTCGCACTGGCCCCGATCCTCACCATGCTCGGCTGGCGGACCCTGCTCGCAGACCTCGGTTCCCCGCTCCACCTCGCGCCCGCCGGTGGCATCTTCTTCGTCGGCCAGCTCGGCAAGTACGTGCCCGGATCCGTGTGGAGCATCGTGGCCCAGGCCGAGATGGGAGCACGGCTGCACATCCCGCGGCGCCGCTCGGCGGTCGTCGGCCTCATCACCCTCGGCATCGCGGTCATCTGCGGCCTGGCCGTGGGCCTGCCCGCCCTGCCGCTGCTCTTCGGGCGCGACGACACCGAGGCGGTCGTGTTGGCCTTCGTGCTCGCGCTCCCGCTGTTCGCCGTGCTGCTCTGGCCCCGCCTGCTGAACTGGGGGATCGCGCTGGGGCTGCGCCTCATGCGCCGCGAGCCGCTCGAGCACAGCCTGTCGGGTCGTGCCGTCCTGCTCTCGGCGACCTGCTTCATCGGCGCCTGGCTGGCCTCGGGGGCCCACGCCTGGGTGCTGGTCCGCGGTGTCGACGAGGCGGTCGTGTCCCCCCAGCGGCTGGCCCTGGTGTCGATCTGCGGCTTCGTGCTGTCCTCGTCGATGGCCATGTTCACATTCGTGCTCCCTGCTGGGGTCGGTGCGCGCGAGGGCCTGCTGGTGCTCCTGCTCGCCCCGGTGACCTCGACCTCGGCGGCCACCGCTGTGGTGGTGCTGTCGCGGTTCCTCACCGTGCTCAGCGACATCGTCTTCGCGGCGGCCGGCTGGCTGTGGGCCCGTTCGCACCACCTGGTCACCTCGCGGCGCGAGCGGGTCGCGGAGGGCGTGCTGCTCGAGCTCGACGAAGAGGTGCCCGACGCGTCCACGGCGTCAGGCCACAACCCCGCAGGCGGATAGGTTCCTCCCATGACCACTCCCGACAACCAGTCCGAGGCCCAGGTCGCAGCCCCGCCCGGTGGCCGTCTCCTCGGCGTGGCCAAGCGGGGCGCCGAGCGCCTGCTGTGGGGCCGCGTCGCCGTCCAGCGACGGGTCGAGCGGCGCCTGCAGGAGCGCGACGGGGAGTCGCGCCCAGTGCCGACCTCCGTGCCACCGACCGGGGTGCTGCGCACCCGCGCGGAGTGGGAGAAGGCCGTCGCCGAGGCGCGTCACCTCCGGCTCCCGCTGCACCGTGACCGGCCGAAGAACTGGGACGCCCTCGGGGCCGTCGCTGCCGTGCTGGCCCTGGCCGACGACGGGTCGCGCACCGCGCGCGTCATGGACGCCGGGAGCGCCCGGTACTCGCCGGTCCTGCCGTGGCTGCGGCTCTACGGCCTCGGCTCCGAGCCCGGCTCGCTGCTCGGCATCAACCTCGAGTTCGGTGAGCCCACCCTCCGCGACGGGGTGGAGTTCCGCTATGGCGACGTCACCGCCACCGGCCTCGGCGACAGCGCGCTCGACGCCGTGACCTGCATGTCGGTGATCGAGCACGGGGTGCCGGTCGAGCCGTTCCTCGCCGAGACCGCCCGGGTGCTGCGGCCCGGAGGGGTGCTGTGCGTCTCCACCGACTACGACCAGAACCCGCCCGACACCGCCGGCCTCACGGCATACGGCACACCGGTGCGGATCTTCGACCCGGCGCAGGTCCGCGAGCTGGTGGCGGCCGCCGACCGCGTCGGTCTCGAGCTCGTCGGCGAGCTCACCGACGAGGCGCTGGCCCACCGCGAGCGGCCCGTGCGCTGGGCCCGGCTCGGCCTCGACTACACCTTCATCCTGCTGACCTTCCGCCGCCGGTAGGCGGCGACAGCGTCGCGACACGGCGACAGCCCTTCGAGACGACCACGGCGCCGGCCACCCCTCGGGTGACCGGCGCCGTGGTCGTGGTGCCGAGAGGCGGGGTCAGGCCGCGCCCGGCTCCTGGGTGTCGCTGGCGGGGTACTTCTTGATGAAGTCGACGACCACCGCGCCGGAGAGGTCGCCGCACATCTGGCGCTTGCCGGTGTCCTTGGCCCAGTGCGCGAGGGCGTAGGGCTTGTCGGCCGGGAACGCCCCGCGCGAGCTGTCCCACTCGACGACGAGGAACTTGTCCTGCGCCTCGGGCTGCTTGTTGCCCTGCTCGGCGATGTCGCGCAGCAGCTGCTCCTTGCCCTTGGCCTTCTCGCCGTCGTACCAGAGCACCGTGTAGCCGTGCTCGAGGTTGTGCACGAGGGTCTCGAGCGGCGGGCGGTCCGCGGCGGTGTAGAACTTCCGCTCGCTGACCGCCGGGGCGGCGAAGTGGGGTCCGCTCGACGGCGGAACGGTGGTGTACTCGGCGGTGAGCTGGTCGGCCTTGGGGGTGCCCGGGCCGATGTGCTCGCCCTGGCCCTCGCCCGAGTCCGAGGCGACGGGGTCGCAGGAGGCGGCCGACGCGCTCACGCCGAGGTTGGGCAGCTGCTGGCTCTTGGCGTCGTTGATCGCGTACGTCACCACGGCGCCCAGGCCGCCGAGGAGGACGAGGATGCCGACGACGATGCCGACGACGACCCTCTTCTCCTTCGCCTGCTGTGCCTTCTGGACCTCCGCCAGTCGCGCCTTGCGGTCCTGGCTCGCCTTCTTGTTGCTCACGGGATCCTCGCGTTCGGGGGTACTGGAGTTCGCGCGCAGTCTACGCAGGGCCGATGTGCGGCCTCGCCGGTGCAACGGGTCAGACTGTCCGTGTGTCCCCGTCCCGTCCGCCGGCCCGCACACCTGCACCGGACCCTGCGCCCGACCCCGCGCCCGGGGTGGAGCGGGTGTGGCGGCCCAGGCGGCCGGTCTCGCTGGGGGCGATCCTGACGGTCTTCCGCCGGGGCAGCGGCGACCCGACGTTCGAGACCGACCAGGGTCAGGGGTGGTGGCTCGGGCTCCCGACCACGCTCGGCCCCGCCACGCTGCGCCTGCAGGCCCGGCCCACGGACGACGAGGTGGTGGCCCGCGCGTGGGGGCCCGGTGCGCAGTGGGTGCTCGACCAGGTGCCGGCGCTGCTCGGCGACGGTGACGACGCCGACGGTTTCGTCGCGCACCACCCGCAGGTGGCGCGGGCCAGGGCGCAGTATGCCGGGTGGCACGTGCCGCGGTCGGGCCTGGTGATGCACGCGCTGGTGCCCGCGGTCATCGAGCAGAAGGTGACTGGGCAGGAGGCCTTCTCGGCCCAGCGCGTGCTGGTGCGCAGGTACGGCCAGCGCGCGCCCGGGCCCGGGGCGGCCCGCGGGCTGTGGGTCGCGCCGGACGCCAGGGCCTGGGCGGCCATCCCGTCGTGGGAGTGGCTGCGGGCCAGCGTCGACGGCGCCCGCTCCGGCACGGCGGTGCGCGCCGCCCAGCGCGCCGGACGCCTCGAGGAGGCCGCGTCGCTGGGTCTGGAGGAGGCGCACCGGCGGCTGCGGTCGATCCCGGGCATCGGCGTCTGGACCGCTGCCGAGGTGGCCCAGCGCGCGCTCGGCGACCCCGACTCCGTCAGCTTCGGCGACTACCACGTGGCCAAGAACATCACCTGGGCGCTGACCGGCGAGGCGCTCGACGACGACGCCTGCGCCGAGCTGCTCGAGCCGTATGCCGGGCACCGCTACCGCGTGCAGCGGCTCCTCGAGCTCGACGGCGCGGTGCGGCCCCGGCGTGGGCCGAGGATGGCGCCGCGCCGCCACCTGCCGACCCGCCCCCGCTGACCGGCTTGTCCTGCAGCAACTTCTGCTAGCTCAGGTTGCTGCCGTAGGGGTATGTAGCAACCTTGCTCAGCGGCAGCGCCCTCTGCTGAGTGCCGTGGCGAGGCAGCGATGTTCAGCGTTCGGTGATCGCGAGCACGGCCTCGACGACGTCGGGCGGCGACGTCAGCTCCGCGCTCAGGCCCTCGCCCCACAGCGCCACCTCGAGCCGGGCCACCGCACGCCCGAGGGTGAACGGCTCGCCGGCCGAGACGCGCACGTCGCTGCTCCCGACATCGACCCCGACGTCGGGCAGGTCGTGCAGCGCGACCCGCACGGCGCGGCTGACCCGGTCGGCCACCGGCTCGGGGTGCACCGCGGGTATGCCGCAGTGGGCCGCCGCGGGCGTGCCCGGCTCGACCCCCAGGCTCGCGCGCACGGCCTCGGCGCGGCCGTAGTCGAACCAGTCCTCGCGACCGGTGCGCACCAGGACCGCGGCGCCATCGCCGTCGGTCTCGGCCACCCAGTGGCCGGCACCGCGGACCAGCGCGGCGGGCACCCCGTCGGCCTTGCCCTTGACCAGGTCGGCCGCGGCGGCCAGCTCGTCTGCCAGGGCGCGCGCGGTCACCGAGAGGGCGCGGCCGTCGGCGTCGACCCCGCCACGCAGGTCGTCGAGCACGGCGAGGCCGGCGGCACCGAGCGCGAAGTCGACCTGGCCGGCGCGCCACGGACGCCCGGCGGTGTCACTGAGCACCAGGCCCAGGCGCCGGCACCCGGAGCGCGCCACCAGGTCGGCGCGCAGCCGGCGTGCCTCGGCGTCGGGGTCGTCGGGCAGCAGCAGGAGGCGGTCGCCCGCCCCGGTGTTCGAGGCGTCCACCCCGGCCGCCGCCATGACCGGCCCTGCCTCTGCGTGCACGATGCGGGTCACCCGCTCACCCGAGCGCCGCTCGGCCACCACGCGCCGGGTCTGCCCGGCGATGACGGCCTCCCGGCCCATACCCGGCTCACCCCACAGCCCGAGGGCCTTGGAGACGACCTTGCTCGAGACCACGAGCACGTCGCCGTCGGCGAGGCGCTCGCCCGCGGCACCCACGGCGGCCAGGAGCAGCGCGGCGAGGTCGGCGCCCGCCGGCACCTCCGGCATACCGGGCAGGGCGGTGAGGGTGAGCGGCACGGTCAGGGCTGCCGCAGCTCGAGGGCGAGGTCGAGCGCGGCGCCGGCGATGTCGGCGGCGGCGCCGACGTCGGTCATGAGCAGCGGGCGGCCGCGCACGGTGAACCGCTGGCCGGCGAAGGCTGCGGCGTCGTCGGGTGCGACGAGCCAGCCGTCGAGGAAGTCGGCGTAGAGCCCTGTCACGGCGGTGGTCGTGGACTCGAGCCCGATCGCGTTCAGGCAGGCGTCGGCGTGCCCGCGCACGGGTGCGCCGGAGATCAGCGGCGAGACGCCGACCACGGGCGCGCTGGTGCCGCGCAGCGCGTCGCGCACGCCCGGCACGCCGAGGATGATGCCGATCGACACGACGGGGTTGCTCGGGGGCAGCAGCACGACGTCGGCCTGCCGGATCGCATCGAGCACGCCGGGCGCGGCGGTGGCCCGGTCCATGCCGACGGCCACGAACCGGCTCGCCGGCACCGCGGCCTGCATCCGCACCCACCACTCCTGGAAGTGCACTGCCTGCGGGCCGTCGCCCTCGTCGACGACGACGTGCGTCTCGACGGGGGAGTCGGTCATCGGCAGCAGGGTGACCCCCTGCTGCGGCAGCCCCCACCGCTCGGCGAGCCGCGCGGTCACCTCCGACAGCGTCAGGCCCTGGCCGAGCCACTGGGAGCGGGCGATGTGGGTGCCGAAGTCCTGGTCGCCGAGGTGGAACCACTGCGGCAGGGCGCCGTATGCCGCCAGCTCGCCCTGCACGCTGAACGTCTCGTCCGCGCGCCCCCAGCCCTGCCCCTCGTGCACGCCCCCGCCGAGCGTGTAGAGGATGGTGTCGAGGTCGGGACAGACGCGCAGGCCGAAGAGGGTGATGTCGTCGCCGGTGTTGCCGATGACGGTGGTCGTGCTGTCCGCCAGCTCGGGTGTCCGGTCGAGGTGGGCGCGCAGGCCGCGGAGGAAACGGGCCCCCCCGACGCCGCCTGCGAGTGCCGTGATGCGCATGGCGGCCAGTGTGTCAGGGCGCGGTGGTGGACCCGCATCCGGCCGGTCGAGGATCAGGGTCGGCCGTACGGGGCGAATATCAGACTTCCGCTTGACGAAACACGTATGACACGCGTGTAATTCCATCGTTGTCTCGATCACGCACAGCGGGGCAACCACCGGGTCGAGGAGGGAACCGTGCACGAACTTCAACTGGTCTCCGTCAGCTCAGCTGACGAGGCAGAGCTGTCTTGGCAGGAGCGCTCTCTGTGCGCTCAGACCGACCCGGAGGCGTTCTTCCCCGAGAAGGGCGGCAGCACCCGCGAGGCCAAGAAGGTCTGCGTCGGCTGCGAGGTCCGGGCCGAGTGCCTCGAGTACGCCCTCGCCAACGACGAGCGCTTCGGCATCTGGGGCGGGCTCTCCGAGCGGGAGCGCCGCAAGCTGAAGAAGCGTGCGGTCTAGTCGCCCCCCGGCGACACCGCACCTGACGCAGAACGCATGACGCTCGCCCCAGCGCACGCCCACGCCCGCGACGGAGCTGCCGCAGCCACCGCCACGGTGACCGCGGTGCTGGTGCTCCGCAACCCCGGCCCCTGGGTCGGCGAGGTCCTCGACTCCCTTGCCCGCCAGACCCGCACGCCGGAGCGGCTGCTGGTGGTCGACGACGGGGCCCACGGCGAGGCCGTCGAGACGGTCCGGGGGCACGCGGCCCTCCACGACGCCGTGGCCGAGATCCGCTTCACCACGGTGGCACCCGGCACCTCCCTCGGGTCCGCCGTCCGCGCCGCGCTCGCGACCCCCTCCGACTCCTACGAGCACGCGGGCCCCTCCGGCTCCCCAGCCTCGCCGGGTTCCGCGCAGTCGGCCCAGCCGGCCCAGCCGGCCCAGCCGGCCGAGCAGGGCGAGCCCGCCGACACGGCCGAGCCTGCCGAGCCTGCCGAGCAGGCCGAGCAGGCCGAGCAGGCCGAGCAGGCCGAGCACCTCTGGCTGCTCACGGACGGCGCTGCCCCCGACCCGATGGCGCTGGCCCGCCTCCTCGACGCCGTGCGCCGCTCGCCCTCCGTCGGCGCCGCCGGGCCGAAGCTGGTCCGCTGGGACGACCCGCGCAGCCTGGAGTCGGTGGGCATCCAGCTCACCCGAGCGGGGCGCATCATTCCCTCGCCGTGGCCGGGGGAGCCCGACCAGGGCCAGTACGACCGGCGCACCGACGCGTTGGCCGTGCCGTTCGAGGGCATGCTGCTCGAACGCGACCTCCTCGACGAACTGGGCGGCCACGAGCCGGCCTTCGGCGACTTCGGCGCCGACCTCGACCTCTCCTGGCGGGCCCACCAGGCTGGTCACCGCGTAGTCGTCGTCCCGCGAGCGGTCGTGCGCACGCGACCGCGCTGCGGCGAGGGCGTCGCATCACGTCGCCGGGCAGCCCGCCGCGTCGCGCTCACCCGGTGCTCCCTGGCGGCCGCGCCGTTCCTCGCCCTGTGGGTCGCGGCGAGCGCCGTGCTCGGGGGCCTGGTGCTCCTGGTGGCCAAGCAGCCGCGGGCCGCCTGGCGGGAGCTGTCCGACTTCGGCGCGCTGCTCGACCCGTGGCGCAGCCTGGGCGCGCGGTGGCGCTCGCGCGGCACCCGCACCCTGCGGCGCCGCGACCTCGCCGGCCTGTTCATCCGCCCTGCTGCGGCGATGCGCCACACCGCGGACCTGGTGCACGACCAGGTCGTGCTCGAGCGCGGTCCCGCGCAGCGTGCCCACACTCCGGTCGAAGCCCTCGAGAGCGGGCCCGTCTCGGACGAGGCGATGGACCTGCACGTCCTCTCCGCGTCGTGGGTCTCCCGCGTCCTGCGCAACCCGGGAGTCCTCGCGGTGGCGGTGGCCTCCGTCGTCACGCTCTTCGCCGGCCGGCACCTGCCGGGCGGCTTCGCCGGCCGGCTCGAGGGCGGACTGGCCGGTGGCGAGCTCGTCGGGGTGCGGGCCGACTCGCGCACCCTCTGGCACGCCTGGCTCGACGGCTGGCACGGAGCCGCCTCGGGCTTTGCCGGGGAGCAGGGCCCCTACCTCGCGGTCGTCGCCGCACTGGCCTGGCTCGGGGAGCACCTGCCGTGGTCCACGCCGGCCGCCTCACCTGTGGGCGCGACGGTGGCCGCGCTGGTGGGCCTGGCCTTCCCGCTCGCCACGCTCACGGCATACCTGTCGGCGCGGGTGGTCACCCGCTCGCCGTGGCCGCGCGCGCTCGCCGCCCTGGCATGGTCGAGCACCGCCGTGGTCGCCACCGCCGTCGGCGCCGGCCGGCTCGGCGGCGTCGTCGCCGCGATCCTGCTGCCCGCGGTCGCCGCGGGCTTCGCGCTCGCCGCCCGCCGCCGCAGCAGCGCCACGGCCACGGCGGCCACAGCCCTGGCCGCAGCCGTCCTGGCCGCGTTCGTCCCGGCCATGCTCGTCCTGCTCGCCGCCGCGTCCCTGGTGCTCGTCGCCCTGGGCCGCGGCACCGGGCCCCGGGTGCGCGGGCTCGTGCTGCTGGTGCTGCCACCGGCGCTGATGGGGCCCTGGCTCCTTGCGCTGGTCGAGGCACCGTACCGACTGCTCTCCGGTCCCGGCCTCGCCCTGTGGGGCGCGGCCAGCGCCCAGCCGTGGGAGATCGCGTTGGCCCACCCCGGGGGGCCGGGCTCGCACCCGGTGCTGTTCACCGCCCCGCTCGTGCTGGCCGGACTGGTGGGCCTGCTGCGCTGCGGCCCGCGGTCGGCGGCCGCCACCTTCCTCGCCCTGCTCGCCCTCGTCGGGCTGGCGTTCGGGCTCGCGGCGCCGCGCCTGCAGCTCGGCACCGTCCCGGAGGGCCTCGAGGCAGCCGGTGAGCCGATCCTGGCCTGGCCCGGCACCGGTCTGCTCGTCTACGTGCTGGCACTCCTGGCGGCGGCGC
Source organism: Knoellia sp. p5-6-4 (assembly GCF_029222705.1). Lineage (NCBI taxonomy): Bacteria > Bacillati > Actinomycetota > Actinomycetes > Micrococcales > Intrasporangiaceae > Knoellia > Knoellia sp. p5-6-4. The sequence continues at coordinate 911,869 of NZ_JARGZF010000002.1, read as the reverse complement.
TGCTGGGGGCCGACCGCCTGCCGGTGCGGCGCTCGTCCGGTGGCTGGCCGGCCGTGGCCCGCTGGCCGGTGGGCGCCGCGGTGGTCGTGGCGGTGCTGGCCAGCACCGGCTGGACGGCGTGGAAGGCCGTCGGCACCGAGCTCTCCGCCTGGGACGACCCGCGGCCCGCCGTTGCCATCGACCAGGCCGAGGGCACCCTGTCCAACAGGATGCTGCTGCTCGAGCCCGTCGACGGCCAGGTGCGCTACCGGCTGCTCGGCCGGGAGGTCTCGGGCGTGACCCGCGACCTGCCGCTGACCGCGACCCAGCTGCCCGACCGCACCGGCTTGGCGCAGGCGGTCGGCCGCCTCTTCGAGCAGGGCGGTTCGCCCGACTCGCCCGAGCCTGCCGCAGCGCTGTCCGACCACGCCGTCGGCTTCGTCGGCCTGCGCGCCGAGGACACCGACCCCACCATCCGCGCGCTCGACGCCACTGCCGGCCTGTCCAGGCTCGGCGAGCACCGCGGCGTGATGTTCTGGCGGGTGCTGCCCGATCGGGCGGCCGAGGGCACCCTCGCTCCCTCCCGCGCCCGGCTCGTCGACGCCAAGGGTGTGAGCCGCGAGGTGGAGGTCACCGGCGATCACGGGCGCACCGCCACGTCGCTGTCGCCGGGGCGCGGCGCGACCCTGGTGGTCGCCGTGCCGGCCGAGTGGGCCGAGCACGCGCGGGTCACCTACGACGGCGAGGTGCTGCGGGCTGACCCCGGGGCCGCCCAGCCCACCTACGCGCTGCCCGCCGAGCCGGGCCGGCTCGTCGTCGAGGTCCTTCCCACCCATCCGCTGTGGCGGTGGGCGCAGCTCGGACTCCTCGTCGCCGTGGCGTTCGTGGCGCTGCCCGTCGGCGGCCGTCGCACCAGGAGCCGCTCGTGACCGTCTCTGTCAAGGGCATCGCCCGCACCGTGCTCGCTGCCGGTGCCGGTGCCGGACTCGTGTATGCCGCCATGCAGGCTCCGGGTGCGGTGGCCCTGGGGCCGTCCGGCAACGCCGACACCAGCACCGACGGCGGGATGAGCACCGTGCGCAGCGCGGCGCTGGTCTGCTCCGGCCCCGAGATGAAGGGCCTTGCCGGTCTCGGCGACCTCCCGGTCGACGTGACGGTCGCAGCCTCCGCCGCGCCGGTGCGCGTGCTCACCGGCCTGGCGCTGCCGAAGGAGGAGGGTGCCTTCGTGCTCACGGGCCTCGACGGCGGCTCGGTCCGCGCGAGGACGACGGCTCGAGGCCTGGTGGCGACCACGCCACTGTCGGAGGCGGCCCCGGTCATGGTGCGCGGGCAGCAGTCGATGGCCCCGGGCCTGGCGGCCACCCAGTCGTGGCTGGTGCCCGACGGCGACAACCGCAGCCTCGGCATGACCCCGTGCGGCCAGCCGAGCGCGGACGCCTGGCTCGTCGCCGGGGCCGGTGCGGCCGGCCGCCAGGAGCGACTCGTGCTGACCAACCCGGGGGAGAACCCGGTCACGGTGGACCTCACCCTCCACGGCGCCGAGGGCGCGGTCGAGTCGCCCGTCGGGAAGGGCGTCGTCGTCCCGTCGCGGGGGCGGACGGTCGTGCTGCTCGACTCGATCTCCGGGGCCGAGGCGTCGCCCGTCGTGCACGTCGTGGCCCAGGGCGGTGTGGTGCACGCGGTGCTCAACGACCGCTGGCTCGACGGCTCGGTCGCCGCAGGCAGCGACGACGCGGTCGCGGCCGCAGCACCCTCGCGTGAGCAGGTCGTGCCCGCTGTCGCCGTCGACGGTTACGCGGCGCTGCGCGTGGCCGTGCCGGGCGACGGGGAGGCTGTCGTGCAGGCCCGTGCGTTGACCCCCTCCGGCCCGCGGGCGCTGCCCCGGGACGGCGTCGTGCGGGTGCCGGGCGGCGCAGTGCGCAACATCAGCCTGAGGGGGCTGCCGCCGGGCACCTACGGCGTGCAGGTGCGGGCCGACGTGCCCGTCGTCGCCGGGGTGGGTGTGCAGCGCCGGGGCGGGCCCACCACGGTGGGTGACTTCGCCTGGACGACGTCCACCCCACCGATCCGCGGCGTGGCCGGCGCGCCCCTGCCCGCCCACACCCTGGCGGGCAAATCGCTCGACCTCTCCCTCGCCCTGACCAGCACGGGGGCCGGGGCCGGCGTCGAGGTGGTGACCACCGATGCGTCGGGCAGGGCGACCTCGCGTCGCCTGACCGTGCGGGCCGACTCCGCGGCCACCGTCGACCTAGCGGGGGCCACGACGGTGTGGGTGCACCGCCTGTCGGGCAGGGGCCACGTGCGCGCGGGCGTCGTCGCCGGGGGCGAGGACTCCCGCGGCGAGCTCATCTCCCTGATGCCGCTGTCGGACGCCACCTTGCGGACGACCAGCGTGGGCCTGCTCGAGGTGCCCCAGTAGCGGAAGCGAACCCGAGGGTCACTGTGGTGTGCCGGGCGGGCTCAGGGGGCCCCGGGCCATCAGTCGAGGTCGTCGCCGTAGCGGGGGTCGAGCTCGGCGGGGGAGACCCCGAGCAGCGCCGCCACCTGCTCGACCACGACGTCCTGCACGATCGCGGTGAGCTCGCGGGTGTCGTGGGCGCGGCTCTCGACGGGTCGCCGGTAGACGACGATGCGAGCGGGCAGCTTGCCCTGGGCGGGGAAGAGCCGGCCCAGCGGCACGACGGCGCTCTCCCACGGGGCCGGGTCGCTCGGGGGCACGTCCTCGACGGCGAACTCGACCTCCGGGTACTGCGGGCCCAGGCGCGGCTCGAGGCGGGACGCGGCGTCGAGCACGAGCTCGTCGAACTGCTCCCGGCGCGAGGCCATCGCGGGCACGGCCGGCCAGGCGAGGGGGCCGCGGCGGCCCCGGCCCCGGCGGTCCCGGCGCAGCCGCGGGGGCACCGCAGCGGCGCGGGAGGAGCTCGCGGAGGAGCCGGCAGCCGTCATGCCCGCCATGCTACGGCGTGCCGTTGCAGGATCCGGCCGGTCGTGGTTTAGAGTCCCCGCGTGAGTCTGACGAGGAGGTGTTCGCGCACCGCGTGCCCCAACGCCGCGATCGCGACCCTGACCTACGTCTACTCCGACTCGACGGCCGTCGTCGGCCCGCTCGCGACCTACGCCGAGCCGCACACCTACGACCTGTGCACCGTCCACGCCGAGCGCCTGTCCGCGCCCCGGGGCTGGGAGGTCGTGCGCCTGTCGGGGGAGTACGTCGAGCCGGAGCCGACCCACGACGACCTGCTCGCCCTCGCCAACGCCGTGCGCGAGGCCGGCAAGCCCCGCTTGACCGAGCACCCCACGCCGACCGCGGTGCCGGGCCAGGTCGGTCGCACCGACGAGACCCGCTCGGGGGCCGTCGAGACCGGCCGCCGCGGTCACCTCCGCGTCCTGCGCGACCTCTGAGTCCTACAGCGCCAGGCCTTACAGCGCCAGCGGAAGCACCTGGGCGCTGGGCAGGGCGGCGATCTGCGCCGCCGGCACGAGCAGCTTGCTGGCGCGGATGCCGCTGCCGATGACGACGTCGCCGGCCTCGACCACCGCGGGGTCGATGAGCACCGGCCAGGCCGGGGGCAGGCCCACGGGGGTGATCCCGCCGAACTCCATGCCGGTGAGCTCCACCGCCTCGTCCTGCGGGGCGAAGGAGATCTTGCGCACGTCGAGGTGCCGGCGGACGACGCCGTTGATGTCGGCGCGCATGTTCGCGAGCACCAGCACCGCGGCATACCTGACCTCGCCGGCCCGCCTGCCGGCCACGACGACGCAGTTGGCCGAGTGCTCGAGGGGGGAGCCGTAGGCCGCGCAGAAGGCGGCCGTGTCCGCGAGGTCAGGGTCGATGGGGGCGACCCTCGCGCCCGGGAGGGCGTGGACGGCCCGGGCCACGGGCGGCGCGAGGAGGGCCTGCTGGGAGGGGTCGTGGGCGGGCGTCCAGCTCAGGTGTCCTTCGGCAGTCACGTTCGGACCCTAACCGCGGCAGGGCAGGGCAGGGCAGGGCAGGGCAGGGGAAGGGCTCGGCGGCGCCGCCACGTGGGCGCCGCGACCGCACCGCTAGGGTTTCGGCGTGACCGCCCCCGTGCTTGCCGACTTCATCAAGGCCTATGACGTCCGTGGCGTCGTGCCCGACCAGCTCAACGTCGACGTCGCCTACGCCCTCGGCTCGGCCTTCGCCCAGGTGGTCGCCCTGCCGGAGCAGGCCGAGGCCGTCGTCATCGGCCACGACATGCGGCCCTCGTCGCCCGAGCTGTCGCGGGCCTTCGCCGACGGCGTGGCCTCGCACGGGGTCGACGCCGTGCTCATCGGCCTGTGCAGCACCGACGGTCTCTACTACGCCAGCGGCGCGCTCGACCTGCCCGGCGCGATGTTCACCGCGAGCCACAACCCGGCGCAGTACAACGGCATCAAGCTCTGCCGCGCCGGCGCCCGGCCGGTCGGGCAGGACTCCGGCCTGGGCGACATCCGCGACCTCGGCCAGGCGATCCTCGACGGGGGCAACTCCTTCGCCCGGGAGGACACCGAGACCGGCACCGTCACCGAGCGCGACGTGCTGGCCGACTACGCCGGGTTCCTCCGCTCACTCGTCGACCTCTCGCACGTCCGGCCGCTCAAGGTCGTCGTGGACGCCGGCAACGGGATGGGCGGGCACACCGTCCCCGCCGTGCTCGGCACCGCCGCCGGGCTCGACGCCCTGCCGCTCGAGGTGGTCGAGCTCTACTTCGAGCTCGACGGCACCTTCCCCAACCACGAGGCCAACCCGCTCGAGCCCGAGAACCTGCGCGACCTGCAGGCCGCGGTCCGCGAGCACGGCGCCGACATCGGCCTGGCCTTCGACGGCGACGCCGACCGCTGCTTCGTCGTCGACGAGCGGGGCGAGCCGGTCAGCCCGAGCGCCATCACCGCGCTGGTGGCCTCCCGTGAGGTGGCCCGCGAGGCGGCCGCCGGCACCCCGGCCGAGAAGGTCAGCATCGTCTACAACGTCATCTCCTCGGCGTCGGTCCCCGAGATCATCGACGAGGTCGGCGCGGTGGGCGTGCGCACCCGGGTCGGGCACTCGTTCATCAAGGCGGAGATGGCGCGGGCGGGGGCGGTGTTCGGCGGCGAGCACAGCGCCCACTACTACTTCCGCGACTTCTGGTTCGCCGACACGGGCATGCTCGCGGCGATGCACGTGCTCGCCGCCCTGGGGACCCAGGACGGGCCGCTCAGCCGGCTCACCGCGGCATACAGCCGGTATGCCGCGTCCGGCGAGATCAACTCGACGGTCGCCGATGCTGCCGGCGCGACCGAGTTGGTGCGAGAGTGGGCTGCGGGTCGGGGGGCGGAGTTCGACACCCTCGACGGGCTGACCGCGACCCACCGTGGGGGAGAAGGAGACCCGATGTGGTGGTTCAACCTGCGGGCGTCGAACACCGAGCCCCTGCTGAGGCTCAACGTGGAAGCCGCCGATGAGGCCACAATGGAGCGGGTCCGGGACGACGTCCTGGCCCTGGTGAGAGGAGAGGCCCGATGACCGACAAGGCCGGCGCACCCCTGGTGGAGCCCTGGCTGCGCGAGATCCTGCGCTGCCCGGCGTGCCATGCCGAGCTCGCGGACGCGCAGGGGCCGTCGGGGTCGCCCGAGCTGCACTGCACGAACACGCCCGCGTGCGGCCTGCAGTACCGCATCGACGACGGTGTGCCCGTCCTCCTCGTCGACGAAGCCCGCAAGCCCGGCTGACGGGCACGGCGATGGCACCGCTGCTCGACGAGGCGCGCTTCGACAGCGAGGAGGCGTGTGCCGCCCTCGACTCCCACGGCACCCTGCGCTCGCTCGCCATGGCCGGCGCCCAGGTGCGCCAAGCGCTGACCCTGTCGCAGGAGGCGGGCATCGAGCGGGTCGGCGGGGGACAGCGTCCGCGGTCGGTGCTGGTGGCCTCGCTCGGCGGCACCGCCGTCGTGTGCGACGTGCTGGAGACGCTGGCCGAGCCCGGCTCACCGGTGCCGGTCAGCGTGCGCCGCAACGTGCCGCTGCCGGGCTGGGTGGGGCCGCTCGACCTCGTCATCGCCGTGTCGCAGTCGGGTCGGGCCGCCGGACCGCTGGCCCTGGCGGCCGAGGCAGGGCGCCGGGGGGCGTCGCTGCTGACGGTGGGGGCTGACGAGTCGCCGCTGGCCGACGTGTGCGCCCGGGCCCACGGCGTGCACATCGACGTCGGCAACGACCGCGACGGCTCGCGCACCCACCTGTGGGCGATGCTCGCCCCCGTCATGCTCGCCGCCGGCCACCTCGGTCTGGCCGATGTCGACGCGGCCGTGCTCGAGGCGGTGGCCGACCGGCTCGACGACCGTGCGGACGCCTGCCGGCCGTCTTCGGAGTCCTTCGTCAACCCCGCCAAGGTGCTCGCCGTCGACCTCGCCGACACCGTGCCCGTGGTGCTCGGCGACGGCCCGCTCAACGGCGTGGCGGCCTCGCGCGCGGCCTCGATGCTGGCGCGCACCGCCCGTATGCCGGCGACGTCCGGCGAGCTGCCGGACGCCGCCTCCCAGATCGTGGCCTGCTTCGACGGTCCCTTCACGGCGGCCTTCGGCGGGGGCTCGGCAGGTCGCGCCGCGGACGACGTCTTCGCCGACCCCTACCTCGACGGCCCCACGCCGCCGCGGCTGGGCCTGCTCATGCTGCGCGACGCCGTGCCGGAGAACCCCTCGCCCGAGGTCGCCGAGGCCGAGGCCCTGACCGAGGCGGTCGTGGAGTCGGCCCGCGAGACCGGCGTGCGGGTCTCGCAGGTGACGGCCGAGCCGGGTCACCCCCTGGTGCGGCTGGCCGGCCAGATCGCCACGACCGACTTCGCCGCCACCTACCTCGCCCTCGGCCTCGGGCTCGACCCCGCCGTGGCCCCCCACGTCGCCGGCCTGCGCTCGGGCCGCCAGTGACGCTGCTCGACCACCTCCCGCCGCAGGGGCAGCGGGACCCCGACTCGCTGTTCGACGCGTTCGTCGCCTGGGCCGCCTCGCAGGGCCTGACGCTCTACCCGGCGCAGGAGGAGGCGCTCATCGAGGTGATGACGGGGTCCAACGTGATCCTGTCGACGCCGACCGGGTCGGGGAAGAGCCTGGTCGCCACCGGGGCCCACTTCGCGGCCCTGGCGGCGGGGGTGCGCACCTACTACACGGCACCGATCAAGGCGCTGGTGTCGGAGAAGTTCTTCGCGCTGTGCGACCTGTTCGGACCGGCCAACGTGGGGATGCTGACCGGGGATGCCTCGGTCAACGCGGACGCGCCGATCATCTGCTGCACCGCTGAGGTGCTGGCGAACATCGCCCTGCGCACCGGTGCCTCGCCCGACATCGGGCAGGTGGTGATGGACGAGTTCCACTTCTACTCCGAGCCCGACCGGGGGTGGGCCTGGCAGGTGCCGCTGCTCGAGCTGGCGCGCACCCAGTTCGTGCTGATGTCGGCGACGCTGGGTGACGTCACGCCGTTCCAGAAGGACCTGACGCGTCGCACCGGGCGCACGACCGCGGTGGTGACGTCGGCGCAGCGGCCGGTGCCGCTGTCGTACTCGTGGGCGCTGACGCCGCTTCACGAGACGCTCGAGGAGCTGCTGACCACGCACCAGGCGCCGGTCTACGTCGTGCACTTCACGCAGGCCGCGGCGCTGGAGCGGGCGCAGGCGCTGATGTCGATCAACGTCTGCACCCGTGCCGAGAAGGACGAGATCGCTGCTCTCATGGGCGGGTTCCGCTTCTCGGCCGGGTTCGGCAAGACGCTGTCGCGCCTCGTGCGGCACGGGATCGGGGTGCACCACGCTGGCATGCTGCCCAAGTACCGGCGGCTCGTGGAGCAGCTCGCGCAGGCCGGGCTGCTCAAGGTCATCTGCGGCACGGACACTCTCGGGGTGGGCATCAACGTGCCGATCCGCACGGTGGTGCTGACCGGGCTGACGAAGTTCGACGGGTCGCGGCAGCGGCTGCTCAAGGCTCGCGAGTTCCACCAGATCGCGGGACGCGCGGGTCGCGCCGGCTACGACACCTCGGGATCCGTTGTCGTGCAGGCGCCAGAGCACGTCGTCGAGAACCACAAGGCGCTGCAGAAGGCGGGCGACGACCCTAAGAAGCAGCGCAAGGTGCAGCGGAAGAAGCCGCCCGAGGGGTTCGTGACCTGGACGGAGGAGCAGTTCCACCGGCTCGTCGAGGCCGAGCCGGAGCCGCTGGTCTCGCGCATGCAGGTGAGCCACTCGATGCTGCTGAACGTCCTCGCGAGAGAAGGCGATCCCTACCTGGCGATGGCGAAACTGCTGCGCGACAACCACGAGGACCCGCGCAGGCAGGCCAGGCTGTCGAAGCGGGCGATCCAGATCTACCGGTCGCTGCTGACGGCGGGGGTGGTGGAGCGGCTCCCTTCACCGGACGACGACGGTCGGACGGTGCGGCTGGTCGAGGACCTGCAGTTCGGTTTCGCGCTCAACCAGCCGCTGTCGCCCTTCGCGCTGGCTGCCTTCTCGGTGCTCGATCCCGAGTCCCCGACCTACGCCCTCGACGTGCTCTCGGTGGTGGAGGCGACGCTGGACGACCCGCGGCAGGTGCTGCTGGCGCAGCAGTTCAAGGCGCGAGGCGAGGCCGTGGCGGAGATGAAGGCCGAGGGCATCGACTACGACGAGCGGATGGAGCTGCTCGACGACGTCACGTGGCCCAAACCGCTGCAGGAGCTCCTCGAGGCGGTGTTCGAGACCTACCGGCAGGGGCACCCCTGGGTGGCGGAGACGCCGCTGTCGCCGAAGTCGGTGGTGCGCGACCTGTGGGAGCGCGCCATGACCTTCGGCGAGTTCGTCGCCTACTACGGGCTGTCGCGCTCCGAGGGACTGGTGCTGCGGTACCTCTCCGACGCCTACAAGGCGCTGCGCCAGACCGTGCCGGACTCACTGAAGACCGAGGAGGTCTCGGACCTCGTCGAGTGGCTGGGCGAGGTGGTGCGGCAGACCGACTCGAGCCTGCTGGACGAGTGGGAGCAGCTGACCGACCCCTCGTTGGCTCTTGGGGGTGCCGACGGCATGGTCGAGGTGCGGCCCGGGGGAGTGGGGGACGAGCCGCGGCCGATCACCGCCAACGAGCGGGCCTTCCGGGTGCTCGTGCGCAACGCCATGTTCCGGCGGGTGGAGCTGGCCGCCCTGCGCCGGTGGAACGACCTGGGCGAGCTTGATGCCGACTCCGGGTGGGACGCCGAGCGTTGGCGGGAGGCGATCGAGGACTACTTCGAGGAGTACGACTCGATCGGGACCGGGCCGGATGCGCGCGGGCCTGCTCTCCTGCAGGTGACCCGGGAGCCGGGGCGCTGGCTGGTGCGGCAGGTCATCGACGACCCCGAGGGCGACCACGACTGGGCCATCACGGCGGTCGTCGACCTTGCGGCTTCGGACGAGGCTGGCGAGGCGGCTGTCACGGTCACCGGCTTCGGCCCCGTCGGCGGGTTCGCAGCCGAGCGCGAGTAGCCCACCCGACGTCTGCGTCGAGCCGGCTACTGCGCGCGCTGCAGATCCTCTGCGTTGGGCAGGTCGAGCAGAGACGCTACCGGTGCCAGCAGTTTCGTCCTGAGGGCAAAGGAGATGTCAGGTTTCCCTCGGCAGCAGTCACGAGATGACCGCACTCCGCTCACACGGCGAGCGGGCCGCGACCCCCTCCCGTCGCGACCCGCTCGAGGGTGTGTGTTCGGGGTCAGTTGACCCGGCGCACCTTGATGATCTCCCCGAAGGTGTTGGTGTCGAGGTCGACACCGTTCGGGCCACCGTCCGGCATGCTGCTGTTGCCCGAGACGACCTGCACCTTGCCCCCGTCGCCTTCCACGTAGTCCTTGGCGGCGATGCCGATGTGGTCGGGGTCGTTGTCGCCGTTCCAGTCGAAGAGGAGCAGGTCGCCCCGCTTGATGTTGCCCTCGGACGCGACCGTGGAGAACGCCGGGCTCGTCGTGCTGTAGAGCCAGTTGGTGTAGTCCATCTCGTTGGGAAGGTCGCGGCCAGCCTGGAAGTAGGCCTCGTGGGCGAAGATGCCGCACCACTCCGGAGAGCCGGGCGTGCCGCTGGCGTTGCCCGTGCGCTCGGTCCACACCTGCCAGTACCCCAGGTTGTAGAGCTGCTTCTCGTCGAGACCGATGAAGGCCTTCGCCCACTCCGTCGCACGCTCGGCGAGGGCGTCGGCCTCACCACTGCGCTCGGCCGCCCGGGCGACCCTCTCGCAGTCGCCGGCCACCTCGTCGACGTTGTCGGCGATCACGACGTCGCGCGTGCCGTCGCCGCACTGCACCACGTCGACCTCGCCGTCACGGGTGAAGATCGTGTCGTTGCCCAAGTCGCCGCGCACCGTGTCGCCGCTGCCGGAGGTGCTGGAGTCCGTGTCGTCGTCGGCGTACAGCCGGTCGTCACCGGAGCCGCCGTCGATGACGTCGCGTCCTGGGCCGCCGTAGAGCCGGTCGGGGTTGGCCCCGCCGAAGAGCCGATCAGCACCCGTGTTGCCGAACAGGGTGTCGTTGCCGTCCTCGCCGTAGAGGTCGTCGTCGTCACCGGCACCCTCGAGGTGGTCGCTGCCGCCTCGTCCGTAGTAGGTGTCGGCGGCGCTGGTCCCCTCCTTGGTGTTGTCGGCGTCGGTGCCGGTCCAGGTGGCCGCGTAGGCCGCTTGCCCGCTGGCGAGGATCGCCGCGGCGAGGACTGTCGTGCCCGTGACGCGGCTGAAGGTGCGCTTCATGGTGGTGCTCCTTGGGTCCGTGTCGGCGACCCTCGTGTGCCGCGTGGTCGCCGCCTGCTCCGGCCCACCGCTGCGGTGAGCCCTGGGGAGACCGTCGCGGGCGCCGCTGCGAAACCGCTGCGGATGCGCTACGCGTCGTGGCTCAGCGCAGCAGGCCGCCTGCCGGCTGGTGCTCGGCGAGGTCGACCTCGTCGGGGACGACTCCGGCACGGGCCAGCGCCGCCTGCTCGCGGCGGGTTGACTCCTTGGCTGCCGCAGCCTGCCCCTGCAGTCGCTGGACGTGCGCGAGGTCCCGCAGCGTGCCCGCGACGCTGAGGTCGCGGCCCAGCACGGCGAAGGCGTCGACCGAGCGACGGAACTCGTCGGCGGCCTCGGCCAGTCGTCCCAGAGCGAGGAGCGCGCGACCGCGGGTCCGGCTGGTGCGCGCCGTCAGGAAGGCGTCCTGGGCGGCGACCGCGCGCTGGTGCGCCACCGTGGCGTGGTCGAGGGCCGCTGCACCGTCTCCGAGGGCGGCCTCCACCTCGGCGCTCGCGTCGAGGGCGACGGTGAAGAGGTGTTCGGCGCCGAAGCGCTGCAGGACCACCAGCGACTCACGCACGAGCTGCTGTGCGATCTCGAGCTCACCGAGCCGTCGGCAGGTGCGCGACAGGTAGACCGTCGCCAGTGCATGGGCCAGCCGGTCGGCGGAGTCGTCCAACAGCGAGCGGGCGGTCGTGAACTCGTGTCGCGACTGCACCAGCTCGTCGTAGTCGTTGTGGAGCTCGCCCCGCACGATGTGCGTCCAGCCCTCCAGCGACCGGTCGGGGTGGCGCGACAGCAGGTCGGCCGCCCTCGCCAGCTCGGCCTCGGCCGTATCCCGGCGCCCGAGGGCCAGGGCGGCATGCGAGGCGACGAGTCCCGCCGCTGCGGCCTGCGTCGCGGCCCCGAGGAGGGTGAGGTCCCGGCGGGCCTGGGAGGCCAGCGTCAGGGCCGGCGTCGAACGCCCCAGGTGGTCGTGCTGATGCCATGCCCTGGCCACGGAGAGCACGGCGCGGCCAAGCCGCTGGTCCTCACAGTCCTGGGCGAGCTCGGCGGTGACCGACTCGCAAGCGGCCAGCCAGGACAGGTGCTCGGGGGACACGTGGTGGGCGTTGCCCGCAGCGGCCAGCAGCCGCCAGGCAAGCTGCGGTCGGTGATGGGCGACCGCACGGGCACAGGACCTCACGGCCTCGAGGGCGGTCATGCAGGCCTCGCGGGCCTCATCGGAGTCGAGACCGGTCTCCACCTCGATGGTCACCCGCCGCTCGTCCTGACGCGCGTCCCGGGGTGGCGGGGCGGCCGGCAGGAACTGCAGAGGGAAGGCGTGGCGGTAGCCCTCCACCAGGACCAGCAGGCTCGCACTGACGGAAAGCACGGCAGCCTCGGCCTCCGCCTCGCTGACTGGTGCGTGCTCGCGAGCGAAGCGGGCGACGAGGTTGTGCAGCCGGTACTGCGCCTCGTGGCCCGGCACGATCACCGGCTCGACGAAGCTCGCGTCGATGAGGGCGTCCATCGCCCGCTCACCCGCGACCTGGTCGTCGAGCAGGGCCTGCGGCACCCACGGGGAGAACGTCTGCAGCGGCAGCACCGCCAAGAGGGCGGCGGTCTGGCGGGTGCGTTCGGGGAGCCGGTCCCACACCATCGTCAGGCTGGCCCGCACGGACGCGTTCTCGGGGCCGCCGGTCTCGATGTCGTCCAGGCCCCTCGCGATGTCCTGCAGCCTCCGGGCCATGCGGCGGACGCTGAGGTCGGGGCGCTGTGCGAGCCTGCCGCCCACCAGGCGCAGGGCCAGCGGCAGGCACCCGGTGTGGGAGGCGAGCTCCTCCGCGGCGGCCGGGTCGGCCTCGACGCGCTCGGCTCCGGCCACCCCCGCGAGGAGGCGGACGGCGTCCTGCGTGGGGAGCGGGCGCAGACGCAGGTGGTGCGTGGGCTGCAGGCGTGACGGGGGAGTGCGGGCGGTGACGAGCGCCATCGAACCCGCCGAGGTGGGAAGGAGGTCGAGCAGGCTCTGGTCGATCTGGTCGGCGCGGTGGTCGACATTGTCGAGCACGACGAGCAACCGACGGCCGTCGATCAGGGAGCGGTAGAGACCGGCGCGGGCGGCGGGGGTCTCCGGGATCGCCTCGGGCATCACCCCCAGGAGGTGCAGGAACACGGCAATGACGGAGTCGGCCTCGCCCGTGCTCTGCTCACTCGACACGTCGACGTAGAGCGTGCCGCCGGGGAAGGTGTCGCGCACGCGGGCGCCGGCCTCCACGACGAGGGCGCTCTTGCCCACGCCCGCGAGGCCGGTGACGAGCACCGTGGCCGCTGCCTCCGTGCTGCACGCCCCCGCGGCGCTGATGGTTTCCAGCTCCGGCTCGCGGCCGAGGAACCCGTGCGGGCGCCGGGGAAGCGTCCTGGGGGTGGGTAGCGCCTGCCCCACGGAGGGGACAGGTGAGGGGAGGGACTCGGCCACGGTTCCCACGATGTCGCGTGCAGGAGTCGGACTCGGGTCCGAAGGAGCGGGTTGCGGCTTCGCTGGTGTCTCTGGCGTCTTGAGCTCGGAGGCTGCTGGCTGCGGCTTCGGCTCTCCTGCAGCGGATCCCGTCGACACCGGCGCAGGCTGTGGCACCTCACCGGACAACACGCGGCGATGGGCCTCCTGCAACCGGGGCGACGGCTCGACGCCGAGCTCGTCGTCGAGCCGGTGGTAGGCCGTGCGGTAGACCTCCAGGGCCTTCGCCTGCTGGCCGCACGCGGCCAGGGCGAGCACGAACTGGGCGAGGAAGGTCTCGTTGTAGGGGTGCCGGTTCGTCAACGCGGCGAGCTCGGCCACCAGCCCGTCGAGACGCCCGACGACCAGGGCGGTGTCGATGCGCTCCTCGAGCACGGTGAGGCGGGCGTGCGAGAGGCGGTCGCGCTCGAGCTGGACAGCAGGCGTCTCGGGGGCGCCCTGCAGGGGTTTGTCGCCGAACAGGTCGAGGGCCTGCTCGTACAGGTGGAGGCTCTCCTGTGGCCCCTGCGCTCGGGCGGTGCGCGCGCGGCATACCAGCTGTTCCCACGTGGTCAGGTCGACGCGAAGGCGGGCGTCGAGGCGGTAGCCCGAGCCGTCGGTCAGGAGCACCGTGCTGCCCGCCCCGCCCGCCTTGCGGCGGATGCCGCTCACGAGGGCCTGGACGCGGTTGCGTGCCGAGGGTGGTGGGGCGTCGCCCCAGAGCCACTCGCTGAGACTGGTGGTCGTGAGGCCGCCACCGAATGCGGCGAGGGAGAGCAGACCGCGCTCGAGCCCGCTCAACCGGACCGGCCCGTCGGTCACCGGGCAGAGCTCGACCTGGCCCAGCACCCGCAACTCGACGGCACCTTCGGCAGCCTCTGGAATCGGCACAGGCGGAACATATGGGACGAAAGTGACGGTGTCACTACCTCTTTACCAATGGCAGACCAACATGGCGCCGCGGACTCCGCGGCGCCATGTCGGCGCTGTTGGCTCTAGGTGGAGGCGCCTGCTGTCAGTACGTGCAGCCGGTGGAGGGCAGGTCCTTGGGGAGGGGGACCGGGTTGTCGTTCGCGATGGCGGTCAGCATCCTCTGCGGGCACACGCTGTTGTAGTAGCCGTCGCTCTGCATGCTGTTCTTCCACACCTGCAGGTGGAGGTGGTTGCCGCTGGACTGGCCGGTGCTGCCGACGTCACCGATCTTGAGCCCCGGGCTGATGCCCTGACCGGCGGAGACATCCGGCTGGTCGTACATGTGGCAGTACATGTACTGGCCGCCGCCGATGCCGCGGATTACGACGCCGTAGCCGCACCAGCTCTGGCCGAGCGGGGCCCAGCCGGCCGCCTCGACGTGGCCACCGCGCAGGGCACGGATGTTCGCGCCGGCCGGGGCCTGCAGGTCGGAGGAGGGGTAGTCGTGGTGCGGGTCGTCGAGACCGGCCTTGCCCTCGGGCATGTCAGCCAGGGCGACGGGGAGCACGGTCGGGTTGACCCAGTTGATGTCCTCGCAGTTGCCCTTGGGGTCGGTGTTGGTGGCCGTCGGGAAGAGGTCCTGCGAGTCGGCGAACACGGTGTCGGTGCCATCACCGCAGTTGATGCGGTCGGTCATGCCGTCGCGGGCACGCATGATGTCGGCGCCGGTGCCGCCGAACATCTCGTCCTCGCCGTCGTCGCCGATGACCTCGTCGTTGCCGTCGCCACCGACGACGTGGTCGGCACCGGTGTCACCGTCGACGATGTCGGGGCCCTCGCTGCCGAAGAGGCGGTCCTGGCCGCCGCGGCCGTTGATGGTGTCAGCGTTGACCGTGCCGTGGATCTCGTTGTCTCCGCCATCGCCCTCGAGCACCGCGGCGAAGGCCACGCCTGGTGCAATCGCGAGCGTGAGCGCCGCTGCGACGGTCACGAGACCGGCGCGACGGGAGCCGGTGCGCTTGGTGATGGAAGTCCTCATAAGTTGTCCCTTCTGGTCGCAGCGGCCGATTGCCGCTGCCGGAGTTCGACGGGACCTACGGTTTCGGGACGCGCTGCGGAGCCGCTGCGATTCCACTGCGGAGCGATGCGAGCACCTTGCTCGGCGCCGCCGATAGATAGATGGCGGACTTGGCGCTCGACGGACTCGAACCAAGGCAGTCAGGACGTGCTGTTGACTGGTAACAGGTCGGTGATCGCGGACGCGCCGATCATCTGCTGAACCGCTGAGGTGCTAGGACGGGCGACCTCGATCGTCCGCGGCAGGTACTGCTGGCGCAGCAGTTCGAGGCACGCGGTGAGGCCGCGGCAGACCGACTCGAGCCTGCTGGACGAGTGGGAGCAGCTGACCGACACCTCCGCGGTGGCCGCGCTGGCTGCTGCCGCTGAGGTCCTGCCCGGGGGAGTGGGGGACGGGCCGCGGCCCATCACCGCCAACGAGCGGGGCCTTCCGGGTGCTCGTGCGCAACGCGATGTTCCGGCGGGTGGAGCTGGCCGCGCTGCGCCGGTGGAACGACCTGGGCGAGCTCGATGCTGACTCCGGGTGGGGACGCCGAGCGGTGGCGGGAGGCGATCGAGGACTACTTCGAGGAGTACGACTCGATCGGGACCGGGCCGGACTCTCGCGGGCCGGCTCTTCTGCAGGTGACCCGGGAGCCGGGGCGCTGGCTGGTGCGGCAGGTCATCGACGACCCCGAGGGCGACCACGACTGGGCGATCACAGCGGTCGTCGACCTGGCGGCTTCTGACGAGGCTGGCGAGGCGGCTGTCTCGGTCGCCGACCTTGGCCCGGTCGGTGGCTACTGAGCGAGCAGGAGCTCTTGGGTGCCGGGAGGGTCGAGCAGCCCGTCTGCGCGACCCAGTGCTTTCTGCACGAATTCCTCTCACTGCCATTGAACAGCCGCACCGCCGCTATGACGGCGGCTTCGAGGGTCGCACTCGTCCGCTGATGGAGACGTATGCCGCGGTGCGGGCGGCCGGGGGATGTTCAGGTGGTCGTGCGCCTTTCCGCGACCCACTGGGGCGAGGGTGGCGGGGCGCTCGAGGACACCGTGCTGGTGGCTCAGCTGCTGGTTGCGGCAGGCAGCCATCCGGTCTTTCGACTGAGGTCTGAAGGGTCTGACTAGGCTCTGGCCGGTCGCAGCGGAACGCCCTGAAGCGAAGCAGCAGGACGCCTTCGACGCGAGGACCACATGCCTGGCGGTGTCAATGCTCGTCAGGCACCGTCGCCGAGGCTACGACCTTTGGGTTCCCCCAAAATGTGTGCGGCCTATGTGAGGTTCACCCATGTATGCGGCCGTCGCGGAACAGGATCACGGCGAGGACTGCGAGGGTCAGGCAGGGCCCTATGAAGATGCCGACGGCGAAGCCCGCGCCCAAGTGCCCCCCGGCTCTGGCGACTGGCACCATCATGGCCAGAGTGCCGAGGCTCCACGCCACCGCTGGCACCCGCGCGCGAGCGTTGCCCACGAAGAACGCGGTGAGAACGGCAGCCGCGACGGCGGCGACCGACGAGGCGGACAATGCGGCGAGCACGAAGATGCCAAGGCCGTGTGGCCGGCCCACAAGCTCACTAAGCACCGGGCCAGACAGGAGCAGCAGGGGAACCCCGAGAGCGGTCGCCCAGCCTGCCGCGGCCAGGACGTCCCCGCGGACGTCGTGGCTGCGAATGCGCTGTCGACCGGCGCCCAAGGTGCCTGCGCGCACGAGTGTTTGAGTCGCAAACCCCCCGGCGAGGACCGTGGGCACCCGAAAATAGCTGTTCGCGAGTACGAATGTGCCGACAAGGGGGGCAGGGATTGTGCCGAATGACGAAAGGAAGAGGGGCATGCCGTTGAGGCAAGCTTGGTAGCCGAAGGCAGCGCCAATGACGTAAGGGGCCTCGAGCGCGCTGTGTCGCACATCACGTGCCACTGGAGGGGGCTCATGGCCTCCGCCGAGTCCGGCACAGCCGGCCGCTAGCAACGGTGTCCCCACCGATGCCGCGAGCAGCCACGTGCCGTCTGGAGCGAGCAGGGCGGAAAGGACGAGAAGTAACCGGGCGAAGGCCTCGACCCCCAGTGTCACAGCATACCGTCCGAGGTCCCCGCGCCCGGCGAGGCTGGACCGCATATAGGACGCAGCGACCCACCCTGCCAGCCCTGACCCTGCGGCCATTGCAAACGCCGGGAACGCGGCAGTGGCAGGTGACCGGCTGGCCCAAGGGACCACTACTGCGAAGACGATGACGGCCGCGGCGATGACGGTCCACAGTGCCACGGACCCACGCTGCATTCCGCCAGCAAGCCGGCGGGTCCACACCTGCTCAAGGGGCACTGCCAAGCCGAAGCCGAAGACGGTCGTCACCGTCCATGCGACACCGAGCCCCGCGAACGGTGCCGCATCGAGCACCCGGGGTCCGGCGATGAGCATGCCAGCGACAGACAGGGCCACGAGCGCGTTGCCCAGGCCGATGGCGCTCGCACCTGTGCGCCACCTCCTCACCAGGACCCGCCCTTCCGCACTCGCCGTCTGACTCGATCGGAGTGTATTGACTCGCGCACCTTTGACGGAGCAGGTGCAGCCCTTGCGAGCCTCCCGCGTCGACACGTGGTCGTCGGTAGCATCGGCGCGTGCCACAGGGAGTTAGCGCAGACGCAGACCAGACTCAAGCGGACGCACGTAGGGCCGAGATCCGGGCATCGTTGGACGAACTCGTCTACGAGTACTTCACCCTGGTCCCCAACCTGCCGGCAGACCGCTGCCCGCTGTCCGTGCCTCTGTACGGGGGCGACGAGGTGGCGGCCGCGCTCGGGTCCCTGCTCGAGCAGAACGTGACCATGGGCAGGAAGGTTTGCGAGTTCGAGTCGGCCTTCGCCGCCTACGTCGGCAGCACGCACGCCGTCATGGTGAACAGCGGCTCATCAGCGAACCTTCTCGCACTGGCGGTGTTGTCCAACCCGTCGGTCCCCGGCGCGTTGCGCCCCGGTGACGAGGTCATCGTCCCCGCCGTGACGTGGGCGACGACCGTGTCGCCCATCCTCCAGCACGGTTGCGTACCGGTCCTCGTCGACATCAGCCCGGACACGCTGAACCTGCGGCCCGAGGACCTGCCCCATGCCCTGTCGCGGGACACCCGGGCAATCATGCCAGTGCACCTCCTCGGCAACCCGGTCGACATGGCACCCCTCATGGAGTTCGCGCGCGAGCACTCCCTGTGGGTGGTCGAGGACACCTGCGAGAGCCTCGGCAGCAGTGTCGGCGGACGTATGGTGGGTTCGATCGGCAACTTCGGGACCTACTCCTTCTACTTCTCCCACCACATCACGACGATCGAGGGCGGGATGCTCGTCACGGACGACGACGCGCTAGCCGAGTTGGCGCGTTCGATTCGGGCCCACGGCTGGACCCGCGATATGCGCTCACGCGCCGAGCTAGAGGCGGCAAACCCGTGGATCGACCCACGGTTCCTCTTCGTCAACCTCGGCTACAACCTGCGGCCGATGGAGCTGCAAGCGGACTTCGGGCTCGTCCAGCTCAGGCGGCTCGAGGAGTTCAACGCAGCCCGCCGGGACAACGCCTCCTACCTGCTGAAGCGCCTTGTCTCCCTCGAGGACGAGCTCACCTTCGTCACCGAACAGGGGGGCGGGCGCAGCACCTGGTTCGGCTTCACCGTGATGACTCGCAGTGGGGACGTACGGCGGGCGCTCAGCGCCCACCTCGAGGAGCGCGGCATCGCGACCAGGCCCATCGTGGCTGGCAACCTGGCGGTCCAGCCGGCCTTCCGGGACAACCCCCATCGCACCGTCGGCTCGCTAGCCGGGGCCACCCAAGTCGGTGAGCGAGGACTGTTCATAGGCAACCACCCCAACTTGGGACGACAACATTTGGACCACATCGTCGAGAGCTTCGAGTCGTTCTTCGGTGGGTCGGCCGGCTGATGTCGACACCGAGGGTGTTGTGGCTGCACAGCCACTTCGAGCTCCCCACGGGCGGGACCAAGTACATTCACGAGGTGACGCGGCGACTGGGGCGTGAGGTGCCCGTCACCGTCATGGTGGAGCACGCCTCGTCCCTGTGGCGCGACCGCTACCGGGAGTCCGGGACGACGTTGGTGGAGGTGGGCGGCCCCACCTCGACGAGCCTTGGCTACTGGGCCGCCTTCCCGTTCTTCCTACTGCGCGACCTGCGCGCCATCGCGAAGGAGGCGAAGCATGCCGACGTTGTGGTCACGAGCTTCTTCCCCATGCCGTGGCTTGCGGCGCGCCTGACCCGTCGAACCCGGGTCCGCCACGTGTCGCTGTGCTTCGAGCCGTTTCCCTTCTTCCACGACACCGAGGTCATCGGCCTGTACCCGCGACACCGCAGGGCCCTGCTCGCCGTCCTGGCAGCTGTGTACCAAGGGCTCGACCGGGGCGGTGTCGCCTCAGCCGAGCGCGTGATGACCCTCAACGAGAGCACAGCAGGTCAGATCGCACGCGTCTACGGCCGAGACGATGCCGTCCCGGTTTACGCGGGCGTCGACACTGAACTGTTCCGGCCGTACTCACCCGACGAGCTGGACGACCTCGTGACCCTTTTCGGTGACGGCCCGCTCGTCGTCCACTCGACCGACTACTCCCCGATCAAGCGGACCGACCTCGCCCTCGAAGCGTTCGCCGTCGCTCGCCGTGCAGTCCCGGACGCCAGGATGGTGGTGACGAGCACGCGCGAGTCCGCCTCGGAGCTGGCCGCCTTGGAGGACAGGGCGGCCAGCCTGGGCATCTCGGACGCCGTAACGTTCGCAGGCTTCCTCGCCTTCGGCGACCTGCCGCGCCTCTACTCCCTCGCGACTGTAGTCCTGCAGACGGGGACGGCCGCCGGTTCCGGGGCGACCACGATGTCGCTGCCAGTCAAGGAGGCGCTCGCCTGTGGCACGGCGGTGGTCCGCTCCGCCGCGACCCACGAAGATGTGCAGGACGGGGTCAGCGGATACCTGGTCGACCCCCGAGACGCCGAGGCCACCGGCGGCAGACTCGCCGACCTGCTAGCCGATCGCGACCGCGCCGCGGCGATGGGGATGGCGGGACGCGGCCGCATCGAGTCGGACTACACGTGGGACCGTGTGGTACAAAAGGTTCTGCGCGAGGTGTGCTCGTGACCGGCCGAGCGTTTGTGACCGGCCCTGACGGTTTCATCGGTCGACATCTCGTGAACCTGCTGGTGCGGGAGGGGTGGGAGGTCGGCGCGTGCGGCCGCCGCGCGGTAGACCGGGACGGGGTGTCGGCCTCCTGGGCCGTCGACATCGGCGACGGCGCCGGCCTCGGCGAGGCCATCGCCGGGTTCCGTCCCGACGTCGTCTTCCATCTGGCCGCGGCGGTGGACACTGTGAGCACTACTTCGGTCACCGAGCTGTTCCGCGTCAACACCATGGGAACGGTGGCGCTGCTCGAAGCGGTGCGTCTGGCCGGCAACGTCGGTCGGGTGGTGTTCGCCAGCAGCGCCTTCGCCTACGGGTACATCGACCAGGGGTCGGAGCACGTCAGGGAGGACACCCCGCTGAGGCCCCGCACGGCCTACGGCGCGTCGAAGGCTGCCGCCGAGACCATCGTGCGCCAGTGGTCCGAGCAGACCGGGACCGAGACGGTGGTGGCTCGGGGGTTTCAGGTGTCCGGTCCGGGGCACACCGGCGCGTACGCCCTTGCCGAGTGGGCGGGGATGTTGGCGTCCGGGGCCGACGAAGTGAGGGTCGGCCGGCTCGACGTGATCAGGGACTACCTCGACGTGCGCGACGCCGCAGCGGGTTACTTCGCCCTCGCGACGCATGGCGTCCCGGGGCGCACTTACAACTTGGCCAGCGGCGTGCCGACCTCCATGGGGGCGCTACTCGATGGCCTGCTCACCGCGTTCGGCAGCGAGGCGGCGGTCGTTGCGGACCCGGCCCGGATGCGAGCTGTGGACCAACCAGTCTTCGTCGCTGACGTCCGTCGCATCATGGCCGACACCGGCTGGGCCCCCCGGGTGGGCATCGACGAGATGTTGCGCGACCTCGCTGCGACGCGCAGTTCCGCAACGCCATGAACCGGGCCGTACCGGGCACTAGCATGACTCTTTCGTGGGTGGCGGCCGCCGACCAGACGAGGACCACGACGTGCGGGGAGACATGACCAAGCGAGCGCTGATCACAGGAATCACGGGTCAGGACGGGTCGTACCTGGCCGAGCTCCTGCTTGCCAAGGGCTACGAGGTCCACGGCCTGATCCGGCGGGCGTCCACCTTCAACACGCGCCGCATCGACCACCTGTACGTCGACCCGCACGAGCAGGGCGCCCGCCTCTTCCTCCACTACGGCGACATCACTGACGGGTCACGGCTCGTGACCTTGCTCAACCAGGTGGCGCCGGACGAGGTCTACCACCTTGCCGCACAATCGCACGTACGCGTGAGCTTCGACGAGCCCGAATACACCGGCGACACCACGGGGCTAGGGTCGATCCGGATCCTCGAGGCCATCCGCATGATCGGGCTCGACTGCCGCTACTACCAGGCCTCGTCCTCGGAGATGTTCGGAGCCGCGTCGCCGCCGCAGTCAGAGACCACGGCGTTCTACCCGCGCAGCCCGTACGGCGCAGCCAAGGTCTACAGCTACTGGGTCACTCGCAACTACCGCGAGGCCTACGGCATGTTCGCGGTCAACGGGATTCTCTTCAACCACGAGAGCCCGCGACGCGGCGAGACCTTCGTGACCCGCAAGATCACTCGCGCGGTGGCTCGCATCAAGGCGGGCCTCGAGACCGAGGTGTACATGGGTAACCTCGACGCAGTGCGCGACTGGGGTTATGCGCCCGAGTACGTTGAGGCGATGTGGCTGACGCTGCAGCACGACAGCCCGGCCGACTACGTCGTGGCCACCGGTGACGCGTACTCCGTGCGGGACTTCGTCCGCTTCTCCTTCGAGCACGCCGGCCTCGACTGGGAGGAGCACGTGCGCTTCGACGAGCGGTACCTGAGACCCACCGAGGTGGACTCGCTGATCGGCGACTCCACCCGTGCGCGGCAGGCCCTCGGGTGGGAGCCGAAGGTGCGTACGCCCGAATTGGCGCGGATCATGGTCGACGCCGACATGGCCGCCCTCGAGACCGAGGGCACCACTTGGGTCCACCGGGCGTGGGTCCGTGGCTAAGGGGTCGGTGCTCGCCATCGTCCCCACCTTGGGAGAGCGCACCAACACCCTGGGGTCTGCTCTGGAATCCCTTCTTCAGCAGGACGGACCGGTGTGCCGCGTCGTCGTCGTGGCGCCTCCGACTGCCACGGAGGCGCGCGCCATCGCTGCCGACGCCGGGGCGGAGGTCGTGGACGACCCGCGTCGCGGGCTGTCAGCCGCAATGAACGCCGGTCTAGCCGCGCGGCGGGGGGAGGACTACCTCGCGTGGATTGGCGACGACGACGTCATGCGCGACGGCGGGCTGCAGACCTTGGCGGACATGCTCGACAGAGACCCCGCTGCGGTCGTCGCCTTCGGTGCATGTGAGTACATGAACGCCGACGACGAGGTCTTCGCGGTGAGCCGTGCCGGGGCCCTCGCGACCCGCATCCTGCGCTGGGGACCCGACCTCATTCCGCAGCCCGCCTCGCTCACACGGCTCGACGCGATGGAGACCGTCGGCCCCTACGACGAGTCACTTCGATTCGTCATGGACCTCGACATGTTCCTGCGCCTGCGGGCGCTGGGCCGCTTTCTCAGCACCGGTCGTACAGTTGCCTGCTACCGCTGGCACCCCGACGCGTTGACGGTGGCCAACCGGGGGCTGTCAATCACCGAAGCCGAGATGGTGAAGCGTCGCCATCTGCCCAGGTGGGCCCGTCCGGTTGCGCCGTTGTGGGAGCTCCCGGTGCGGGCCGCCATTTCGGTGGTGTCCGTCCGGCTGTCCACGCGTGCCCGGCGACCGGAGCCCGTGCGGTGACCCTCGACCGCGACGCCACGTTCTATGTGGCCGGCCACCGTGGTTTGGCCGGCGGCGCGGTGTGGCGCCACTTGCAGCAGGAGGGCTTCTCCCGGCTCGTCGGGCGCACTTCGGGTGAGCTGGACCTTCGCGAGCGGGCGCCGGTGCGCGAGTTCTTCGAGGACCACCGGCCCCGGTACGTCGTCATGGCTGCCGCGCGCGTTGGAGGGATCGGTGCCAACTCGACCTTTCCTGTCGACTTCCTCTCGGACAACGTGCGAATGCAGGTCAATGTCCTCGACGCCGCCCATGACGTGGGTGTCGAGCGGCTGCTCTTCCTCGGCTCGTCATGCATCTACCCCAAGCTCGCGCCCCAGCCCATCGAGGAGTCCTCGCTGCTCACGGGTCCGCTCGAGCCGACGAACGACGCGTACGCCATCGCCAAGATCGCTGGTGTGATGCACGTCCAGGCCATGCGGCGCCAGTATGGGCATCGCTGGATCAGTGCGATGCCGACGAACCTCTACGGGCCAGGAGACAACTACGACGAGGGCTCGTCACACGTACTGGCCGCGCTTATCCGCCGCTTTGACCAGGCGGTGCGCGAGGGCGCCACCACGGTGACCAACTGGGGGAGCGGCCGGCCGCGCCGCGAGTTCCTTCATGTGGACGACCTCGCCTCTGCGGTGCTCCGGCTGCTCGAGGCCTACGACGACCCGATGCCCGTCAACATCGGGACCGGAGTAGACCTAACGGTCGCCGAACTGGCCCACCTGGTCGCCACGGAGGTCGGGTACGAGGGCGCTATCGAGTGGGACACCAGCAAACCCGACGGGACGCCGCGCAAGCTGCTCGACGTCAGCCGGATCCACGCGCTCGGCTGGGGGCACCGGGTCGAGCTGCGGGAGGGCCTACACGACGCGTACCGCTGGTATCTGGAGAACGGTTAGCGCCGCGGTCCGCGGAATCAGGTGGTGCGCTGGGTAAACCGTGGGCGAGGCCTCAAGGGCCGTCCGCCCACACGACGTCGAGGCTCGCCGCAGGGTGACCCTCGGCGGCGCGGCCGTCGGCCTCGGCACGCATGAGTGCCACCTCCTCGGCCAAGATCCGGGTGCGCTCTCGCAACCGGCCGGTCTCTGAGCTCAGCTGCATGATCATGACGAGCATGACCAGCATGCCTAGGAAGAGCAGCAGGTTGAGGGGGACTACGACGCCCAGGGCATTGGCCACACGCCCGAGCAGGTCGGGAAAGAGCGCGAGAATCGCGGCGCCTGCACCCAGCACTACCCACACCACGGCATACCGGCCACGCAAGTAGCGCCGTCGCACCATCTCGACCACGACCGCGACGATGAGCACACCGCCGGCCACGCCGAGCCAGTAGGCGTCGTTCGTCATGATGTGGCCTTCTCGGGTGCGAGCGACCAGTCCCGCACCAGGCCCAGCGCCACCACGACACAAGCACGGGCGAGGTCGAGGCTGGCGCCGACCGGGCCACGGCTCGGTCGGCCCGCGGTCCGGTGGTGCATGGCGACCGGAACCTGCGACACGGCCAAACCGCACTTGCGCGCGATCACCAAGGTCTCCACGGTGTCGCCGAGGTACTCAGTGGGGTAGTGGTGTGCGAACACCCGGATGCCCCGGCGACCCGTCGCGCGGAAACCTGACGTGGTGTCGGCGAGATGGGTGCCCGTGAGTGCTGACATGACCGTCGACAGTGTTGACATGGCTACGCGGCGGGCACCGCTAACGCGGTAGTCCCCGGTGCCGGCGAAGCGGGCACCGATTACGACGTCCGATCGATCCAGCTTTGCGATCAGGAGCGGAATGTATGCCGGGTCGTGCTGGCCATCGCCGTCGACCTGGACGACGGCGTCGTACCCGTGGCGGGCCGCGTGCCGGAACCCGGTCCGCATCGCGCCGCCGACGCCGAGGTTGAACGGAAGGCGCGCCACGGTCGCCCCAGCAGCCCGAGCGACCTCCGAGGTCGCGTCGGTCGACCCGTCGTCAACCACGAGAATGTCTGCGTCGGGTACGCGGTCGCGGACCCCCAGCACGACGTCCGCAATGCTCGCGCCCTCGTTGTACGCGGGTATCACAACGAGCACGCGAAGGCGAATGCTCGAGGACATGCCATTACGGTGACAGCACCGGTCTCCCGTGACGAGGGATCGGTGCCGGATATGTCTGAACGGAGGATGCCACCCAACCCCTTCGGTTCCCGTCCCCTCGTCGCCGGCCGGGCGGCAGTTCGGGGAGTCCGCCCCGGCGGAATGGGCGAGGAGGACTCCGCACACCCGGACTGCGCGACGGGCCTTGTCTTATCGGTTGGGGTAGCCGGGCCCTCCCCCGCTAGACTGGAATAGTGCCGGCGTGGGTGATAACCCGCTCAGCGCGCCCAGAGGGGCTACGCCGGGTCGCACACCGAACGAGTCAACCCACAGGAGTTCTTCCATGTCCTTTGACTACAAGGTGGCCGACCTGAGCCTCGCCGAGGCCGGCCGTCACCAGATCCGCCTGGCCGAGCACGAGATGCCCGGCCTGATGTCCCTGCGCGAGGAGTTCGGCGAGAGCCAGCCCCTCAAGGGCGCCAAGATCGCCGGTTCGCTGCACATGACCGTGCAGACCGCCGTGCTCATCGAGACCCTCACCGCCCTCGGCGCCGAGGTCCGCTGGGCCTCCTGCAACATCTACTCGACCCAGGACGAGGCCGCCGCCGCGGTCGTCGTCGGCAAGGGCACCACCGAGGCGCCGGCCGGCGTCCCCGTCTTTGCCTGGAAGGGCGAGACCCTCGAGGAGTACTGGGACTGCACCGAGCAGATTCTCACCTGGCCGAACGGTGACGGCCCGAACATGATCCTCGACGACGGCGGCGACGCCACGATGCTGGTCCACAAGGGCCGCGAGTGGGAGGCCGCCGGCCAGGTGCCGCCCACCACCGAAGAGGACTCCGAGGAGTTCGCCATCTTCAAGGCCCTGGTCCGCAAGACCATCGAGGCCGATGCCACCAAGTGGACCAAGGTCTCCGAGGGCATCAAGGGCGTCACGGAGGAGACCACCACCGGGGTACACCGCCTCTACCAGCTGGCCGAGGCCGGCAACCTGCTCTTCCCGGCTATCAACGTCAACGACTCGGTCACCAAGTCCAAGTTCGACAACAAGTACGGCTGCCGCCACTCGCTCATCGACGGCCTGAACCGCGCCACCGACGTCCTCATCGGCGGCAAGGTGGCTGTCGTCTGCGGCTACGGCGACGTCGGCAAGGGATGTGCCCAGTCGCTCGCCGGTCAGGGCGCCCGCGTCATCGTCACCGAGGTCGACCCCATCTGCGCCCTGCAGGCCGCGATGGAGGGCTTCCAGGTCGCCCGCCTCGAGGACGTCGTCGACACCGCCGACATCTTCATCACCACCACCGGCTGCTACGACGTCATCACCGCCGAGCACATGCAGCAGATGAAGAACAAGGCGATCGTCGCCAACATCGGTCACTTCGACAACGAGATCGACATGGCCGGTCTCGCCAAGGTGCCCGGTGTGCAGAAGACCGAGATCAAGCCGCAGGTCCACGAGTGGACCTTCGCTAGCGGCTCCTCGATCATCGTGCTCTCCGAGGGGCGCCTGATGAACCTCGGCAACGCGACCGGCCACCCCTCGTTCGTCATGTCGAACTCCTTCTCGAACCAGACGATCGCCCAGATCGAGCTCTGGACGAAGCCGGGGGAGTATGAGAACAAGGTTTACGTGCTGCCCAAGCACCTCGACGAGAAGGTCGCCCGTCTCCACCTCGATGCGCTCGGCGCCAAGCTCACCGAGCTGACCAAGGGCCAGGCGGAGTACCTTGGGGTCGACGTGGCAGGCCCGTACAAGCCGGAGCACTACCGCTACTGAGGCTGGTCTCAGGCGCTTGCACCGCAGGGGTATGCCGCCCGCTCACGGTTTGAGTGGGCGGCGTACGTTTGTCCCACATGGCCCGAACGGGTAATTTTGGACTGATCCTCGTTCCGAGGGCCGCGTACCAACTTATGGTCTTCCGGTGACCTCGTCCCGCAGCTCTACATCGTCCAGAGCCGAGTCCATGCCGACCCAGCAGGCAGGCACGTGGTCGGGCGCGGTGTCCCCGCGCGGAGGTCGGCAGGTGTCTGTCCGGTACCTGGGGGCGACGGCGACGGCGTTGGGGGCGTCCTGGATCGGCTGGCGTTATGGCCGCAACGGTGGCTGGTTTGATCTGGACGTCTACATCCGCGGCGCTCAAGCGCTCGTTCGTGGGGAAGACCTGTACAACGTGTCTGTCCACGGTCTTCCCTTCACTTACCCGCCCTTCGCCGCGCTGCTCTTTGTGCCCGTTGGATCGTTAAGCCCTTGGCTACTCGAGGCGATCTTCACAGCTGGTTCTCTGGCCAGCTATGCCTTCGTGTTGGCGCTGCTGGGGACGCGGCTGGGGCTCAGGAGTCTGGATGTAGCGCTTGTGGGTCTGGTGGGCCTCGCCCTGGAACCGATTCGCTTCAACATCACCCTTGGCCAGATCAACCTGTACCTGATGTTCCTGGTGGTCCTTGACTCTCTGCTCGTCCCAAAAAGGCACCGTGGCTGGCTTGTGGGCCTCGCCGCAGGCATAAAGCTGGTCCCGGGCGTGTTCCTGCTTTTCTTCCTGGTGAAGAGAGATTGGGCATCTGCTATACGTTTCGGTGGAGCGTTTCTCGGAACGGTTATCGCAGGTTTCATCGTTGCACCCCGCGCCAGCCTCGACTATTGGCTAGGAGCGTTCGTAAATCTCAACCGCTGGGGCGAGGGCACGGTGGCTGGAGTATGGAACCAGTCACTGAACGGCGTCTGGACCAGGCATGTTGGCAGCGGTTGGGGTGGAGGTCTTGCAGCTCTCATGCTGCTGGGTTGCATCGGCTTGGGCCTGAGCGTGGCGCTTGCATTGCGAGCAAGTCGATTGGGCGATGATGTTGGCGCAACGCTGGCGCTGGCACTAGGGGGACTACTGGCATCGCCGATATCCTGGACGCACCATTGGGTGTGGATCTGCCCTGTCCTGCTGTTCCTCAAGGCGAACCGCCTCTACGGCTCCCTAATTGTCGGCGCAGCAGTCTTCTGGTTCGGACCCTTCAAACTCGCTGACTCAGAGGCTACAGATCTCAACCTGATGCAACAGTTGGCGGCCGCAACGTACGTCGTGTTCGGCGTCTGTTTACTTCTCCGTTTGCTGGTGCCCCACTCGGATCCGAGTGAAGGCGCAGGGGGTGTGCATATTCGACGCCAAATTCTGTGGGTGAGACGTTCTGCAGCGGCGAGATTGCGAAGGTTGATCCCCGGGAGGAGTCGTTTCATGCGTCCCGCGGTGACGAGTGACCAAGGACCTCTTCAGTGACAACCCTCATGCCTTCCGGGAGTCGTACGCCCTTGGTCGAGCGCCTTGCGTGGCTTCAGGGGCCAATCGCCTTCCCGCTGATCGTGTTCGTGACCGCCCGATTGATCAACGTGTTCATGATTGTTACCGCCTCGAAGGGGCAAATCGCGCTCGATTCCTCAACCATGAGAGGTGTCTTCGTCTTCGAAGCCAAGCCTGCGGATCCCGGCTATTGGGGAGTGATCACGAATTGGGACGGCCAGTGGTATCAGGCGATCGCCTCGGATGGCTATAAGCGACCTTTAGCGGGGGATCCCGAACTCCGCACAAAGGCGTGGGCCTGGGCGTTTCCGCCTTTCTATCCACTGCTGGTCGGGTTCGTGATGTCCGGAACTGGCTTGGCCTTCGGCCCTGCGGCCTCGGTCGTTAGCCTCACTGCAGGAGCTCTAGGTCACGTGGTGCTGTATCGATACCTCAGCGAGACCGGAGGGCGCTACATAGCGAGGGCCGGAGTTGTCACGACCTCTGCGTTCATTAGTGCACCCCTGTTTCAAGCCGCCTACAGCGAGGGATTGGCCTTTCTGCTGCTAATCGCGGCGCTCCTGATGATTCGGAGGCGCGCGTACTGGTGGTGTCTGCTCCCAGTCACAGCCCTGTCCTTCACCAGGTTAATCACCCCAGTGCTGGCGGTCGTCTTGGTCGTGCACTTGCTTTCCCGTGCCCGGGCTGAGGGGTGGTCGTCCATTCCGGTGCGGGCCGCATTCGGCTCAGCTGTTCTTGGCGTATGGTCAGTCGCCGGAGCGCTCGCGTGGCCAGCGCTGGCCTCGAATCTCATGGGCTCTGCCGCCCGATTCAATCGGGCGAGTGGGACTCTAAAGGGACTCACGTTCAGTTGGTTCACTCAAATCGACGATGTGTTCGGTGCCGCGGCACTATCCGTGGTTCCCTTACTGTTGCTTCTTCTGGGCGCGTCAGCACTTGATCGTCGTTTCTCAGGATGGGGCCTGGAGATGCGCACCTGGTCCGTGGCCTACCCTTTATACATCTTCTTGCTGACGCCGATGGGGTCAGGCATCATTCGTTACGCGCTCCTCGCCCCCAGTTTGGGTCTGCTGCTGGTCAATTCTGCCGCCGCCCGCCAGAAGCGCCTCGTCGCGATCGCTGGCGGTGTGTGCTTGGGGTTGCTCTGTCAGTGGTGGTTCATCAAGAATGCCCTCGTGATCAGCTCGGTAACACCTCTCATGGTCGTCTAGTGCCTCAAGTAGGAAGATCCTCCGCGTCACATGCCAGCCAATCGCCTGATATCTCGCCCCTGGACCGGGAGCGTCGCGTCACGGGCTCAACGGCGACTTGGGTCCTGATTCCCGGAGCAATCGCTCCCGTGCTCGCGATCGTTGCCTTCTTCGGCGTTATCGGGGCGGATCTTTATTGGGCCGTCGCCATGGGGCGGTACATCTCTAAGAGGCGCTCGATCCCGGAAGGGATTCCGTTCGCCGTAGCGGACAGCAGTGAGTGGAACAATGTCCCAGTTCTTGCCGAGCTCGTGCTTGCTCTTGTTGCGTCAGTCGGCCCTCAGGGGCTTATAGCCATGAACCTTGTGCTTGTAGGCTCTTCGCTCGCGCTGTTGGCCTGGTCCGCTGCCCGTGAGTCCGTGGGGCCGGTAGCTCTCAGTGGCGCAGTGGCTCTGGCCGGGCTTGGAGCCCTCGCCACTGTAGGCGTCATCCGCCTTCAGGCTCTTTCACTGCTTCCCTTCGTCATCATGCTCGTCCTACTACGCTCGGAACATGCCAATCCGTCACCCCGGGTGTGGTGGCTCGTCCCTTTGTGTTCCCTGTGGTCCAATCTCCATGGAGCAATCCTTCTGGGTGTCGGGGTAATCGGCGCCTACCTCTTGTTCTCGAGGGTATGGCGGCAACCCAAACTGGCGGTGACGATTGGGCTGGCTGTAATGGCGGCCCTGTGGCTGACGCCGGCCGGGCCGGGGACGGGGGAGTACTACGTCGAGGCCTTGACCAATGCTGCGGCCGCACGGGACTCGGGGCTTTGGGCCCGCCCTGATCTCGGCACGCCACTTGACCTCATGATGGTCCTGGCCGCGAGTGCTCTTCTACTCGCGAGCCTTCGACGCCGTCGGCCGCTTTGGGAGTACATAGTCCTTGTGTGTCTGGTGGCGGCAACCGCAGAAGCGACGCGCCACGGCGTCTGGCTTCTCCTGTTCCTCGTGACACCTGCGGCCTTGGGCTTTTCGCGACGTTCAGCGCTCGGATCCTTTGTGTGGAGCCGCGCAGTCACTCTGACCTGCACTCTGATGGCGCTATGTCTGGCGGTGGTGGGTCTTTCACGCGGGTCCGCCGCTGCGCCTGATCCTGCGAAAGCCTTGCTGCCAGTGGTGCGTCAGCTATCCGATGTCAACACGGTGGTGCTCGCTGACGAACCCTTAGCAGAGTCCCTTGCTGCTGCCGGTGTGAGAGTCTGGATGAGTAACCCCATTGATGCGTTCTCCCTCAGAGACCAAGATGCCTTCCTTGACTTCCTGGAGGGTCGAGCCGGGAGTGATGAGGCCCGCAGCGCTGCGGACGTTGTCCTGGTGGAGTCGGGAACTGCCGCTGCGAAAGCCACTGAGGCGGACGAGCGCTTTTTGCTGAACCGCATGGTGTCGGGGTGGTTGGTCTACGTGCGCCGGTAGCCGCTGGCACGGGCAGGCGCCGCGAAGGTCCGCCCATCGCTGGCGTGTAGCGCCCAACATGCGCGGAGGTATGCACTCCCTATGTGATGATTCATGATGAGATCTTGACCAACCGCGGGGAAGGACTGACCTGGTGAAGGGCCGCGTTCTGATCGTCGACGACGACCTCGCGCTTGCCGAGATGCTCGGCATCGTCCTGCGCAACGAGGGTCTCGAGGTGTTCCACGTCGCCGACGGCTCCGCCGCGGTGGGCGCCTTCCGTGAGAGCAAGCCCGACCTCGTGCTCCTCGACGTCATGCTGCCCGGGCTGGACGGCATGGAGGTCTGCCGC
This sequence comes from Knoellia sp. p5-6-4, assembly GCF_029222705.1. Lineage (NCBI taxonomy): Bacteria > Bacillati > Actinomycetota > Actinomycetes > Micrococcales > Intrasporangiaceae > Knoellia > Knoellia sp. p5-6-4. The sequence goes on along the minus strand of NZ_JARGZF010000002.1, from coordinate 880,457 downwards.
CGGATCCGGGCCGAGTCCGGAGTTCCGATCGTGATGCTCACAGCTCGCACCGACACCGTCGATGTCGTGGTCGGCCTGGAGTCGGGCGCGGACGACTACGTCGTCAAGCCGTTCAAACCGCAGGAGCTCATCGCCCGGATCCGTGCCCGGTTGCGTCGCGGCGACGAGCCGGAGCCAGAGCGCCTCGAGATCGGCGACCTCGTCATTGACGTCGCCGGGCACTCCGTGAAGCGCGATGGTCGGGCGCTCTCCCTGACTCCTTTGGAGTTCGACCTACTGGTGGCGCTTGCCCGCAAGCCTTGGCAGGTCTTCACGCGCGAGGTCCTGCTGGAGCAGGTGTGGGGCTACCGCCACGCCGGTGACACCCGTCTGGTCAACGTCCACGTGCAGCGGCTCCGGTCCAAGATCGAGCACGACCCCGAGAAGCCGGAAATCGTCGTGACCGTGCGTGGCGTGGGCTACAAGGCAGGGCCGAGCTAGCCATGTCCGGGTTGGCCAGGCCTCACCCGGGGCCGACCTCGGCCCTGAGGGATCGGTGGTCAGGATTCAGCGGGGTCACAGGCCGTGTCGTGGCAGGTGCCCGGAGAGTCGCCGTTCGCGCGCTGCGGACTCTGCGGCACATGTGGCGCTCCTCGTTGCAGTTCCGGGTCGTCACCACGACCATGCTGCTCGGCCTGCTCGTCATCATGTTGCTCGGCTCCTACCTCTACCAGTCGATCTCCAACGGTCTCGAGGAGGACCGCATCTCGATCGCCACGTTGGAGGCCTCGGGGCTGGCGACGGAGGCGCAGCAGGCGTTCGACGCGACGGACAGAACGGAGACCGCGGCGGATCTGGGTCTGTTCGCGCGCGACCTCGTGCAGCAGAGACTGGCGTCGCCCGGTGCCGATGCGAGTCGCCAGGTGGTGTTCACGCGTTCGCTCGACAACGACAGCCCTACCTTCGTGGCGACGGTGTGCTCCGACGAGGCGTGCCTCCCCAGCATCCCCAGCGATCTTCGCGCCGCGGTCAGCGACAACCCCCGGCGGCAGCAGTACAAGCTGACGAGCATCACGGACGAGTCGGGTGACACGGTGCCTGCCGTTCTCGTTGGCTCGCAGATCGAGCTGCCGGTGGCCGGCGCCTACGACCTCTACTTCATCTTTCCCATGCAGCGAGAGGAGCAGACCCTCGAGATCATCACCAACACGTTCGCGTTCGGAGGGGTGGTCCTCGTCCTGCTCGTCGGCGCGGTCGCCTTCGTCGTCACCCGGCAGGTGGTCATCCCCGTGCGACGAGCAGCGGTCGTGGCGGAGCGCCTCTCCTCGGGGAAACTGAACGAGCGGATGCGGGCGCGTGGCGAAGACGACCTCGCCATGCTGGGCAAGTCGTTCAACGGCATGGCCGACAGTCTCCAGTCGCAGATCCGCCAGCTCGAGGGCCTGTCACGGGTGCAACAGCGCTTCGTGTCGGATGTCTCCCACGAGCTGCGCACTCCGCTGACGACCATCCGCATGGCCGCCGACCTGCTCCACGACTCCAGACAGGACTTCGACCCCGTCACGGCTCGGTCGGCTGAGCTGCTCCACAACGAGCTGGACCGGTTCGAGGAACTGCTGGCCGACCTTTTGGAGATCAGCCGCTTCGATGCCGGTGCCGCCGCGCTGGACGCTGAGCCTACCGACCTGCGGGACCCGGTCGCTCGGGCCGTCGAGGCGGCACAGCCGATTGCCACGCGGCGAGGCAGCCCGGTCACCGTCCGAGCAAAAGGTGACTGCGTGGCAGAGATGGACTCACGTCGGGTCGAGCGGATCCTCCGCAACCTGGTGGTCAACGCTGTCGAGCACGGCGAGGGCCGGCCCGTTGAGATCACACTTGCGGGGAATGAGTCGGCTGTCGCCGTCACCGTACGGGACCACGGTGTGGGCCTTCGCCCGGGGGAGTCCGCCCTCGTCTTCAACCGCTTCTGGCGCGCCGATCCTGCTCGGGCGCGGACCACGGGAGGGACCGGGCTCGGCCTGGCCATCTCCCTCGAGGACGCGCGTCTCCATGACGGGTGGCTGCAGGCTTGGGGAGAGCCCGGCGACGGTTCGTGTTTCCGCCTGACCCTGCCTCGGCGCTCGGGGGCTCCCATCGACGAGGCCCCCTTGCCCCTCGAGCCACTGCCCGCGGCGACAAAGGGCCAGCCGTGAAGCCGCGTCGCCTGATGTCCGTCGTGTGCGCGAGCCTGCTGGTGAGTGGTTGCGGTGGCATCTCCAACGACTCCGCGGTGCGGCCTGGGTTGGAGGTCGGTGCGGCAGCAGCAGACCCGGTGAAGGTCCTGTTTCCCGGTCCGGCAGACGGGTCGGCGCCCGAGCAGATCGTCCAGGGCTTCTTGCGGGCGGGGGCCGCGAGTGACCAGGAGTTCCAGGTCGCCCGTTCGTTCATGGCGCTGTCGTCAGACGCGACCTGGCGGCCGGACTCCTCGATCATGATCTTCACCGACGAGTCAGCGGTCTCGGTCAGGGCGCTGAGGGAGAACACCGTTCGGGCGACGGCGAAGGTGACCGCCAGCATCGACGCCAACGGCCGCTACCGCGATCTGCCGGCAGGCACGACCGTGGAGGCCGACTTCACCCTTCAGCGAGCGGCGGGGGAGTGGCGCATCAGCACGGTTCCGGAGGTTTTTGGGCTGTGGCTGAGTGCATCGGACGTCGACCGACTCTACAAACCCTTCCGCATCCACTACATCTCGTCGTTCGAGCGGCGGATGGTTCCCGACGTCCGTTGGTTCTCTGTCGGCAAGGGGTTGGCGACGCGCCTTGCCCGGGCGCAGCTGAGCCCTCCGCCGGCCTACCTGCTGGGGGCAGCCAGGAGCGACGTCCCGGTGGGGACTCGTCTGACTGTCGACGCGGTGCCCGTGGAAGGCGGCGTGGCCACGGTCGACCTCACCGCGACCAAGCCGGGAGGGGATCCCGTGCGGCGGCAGAACCTGTGGGCGCAGTTCGTGGCAACCCTCACCCAGATCCCGGAGGTCAACCGGGTGGCGCTCAGGGTCGAGGGCTCCACTCTCGACCTGCCCGGAGTGGAGCAGGCGCCCGCGAGCCTTGGAGACCTGGGATTCCCCTCGGCCCCGGCATCGGCCGCCGCCAGTCCAGTCCTCCGGACGGGCGGACAGCTGTTCACCGTCGACCCGGCGCGGCTGGGTGACGAGCGTGACTCCGAGCCGTCCCTGCGCCCAACCGGCACGCCGAGCATCCCCACCGGTTGGGTCTGGCTGGCGGTTTCGCGATCCGGCGATGAGATCGCCGCCGTGGGCGGCAACCGCGCCGAGCTTGCCCGTTGGCGCGGTGGCAGGCAGATTGGCGTGCCGTCATTCGGCACGCGCTTGACGAGGCCTGCCTTCGACGGGCAGAACATCCTGTGGGTGGCAGGCAAGGCAGGTGGCCGCGCGCAGGTATGGGCGGTGAACCCTGCCGCGGATCCCTCGGACGCAGAACGGAGCCGACCGTTGAGCGTCGACGCGGGCTGGCTGGAGGGGCGTACCGTCGTCGCCTTGAGGGTCGCACCCGACGGGCAGCGCGTAGCCATCGCCTCCACCGCCGAGTCAGGGCAGGACCCGCGCGTCGACGTGGCGGGCGTCGTGCGCGCGTCCAACGGCATGCCCGAGCGCCTGGCAGAACCGGTCGAGGTCGGCCCTGCCCTCACCCTTGTCCGAGATCTCGTGTGGGTCGACCAGACCCGCGTGGCCGTCCTGGGCCGCATCAACAGCACCTCCCCGGTGCGGGTGTGGATCGCCGAGGTCGGCGGTCGGATGGTCGCCGCGGAGGTCTCGGATGTGCCTGAGGCGCAGGCGATCACCACCATCAATGGCGAGCGCGGGCTGGTCGTGACAACAGATCGGGGCCAGGTCCTGCTCCGAGCAGGCAGCAGTTGGCTCGACGTCGCCAAGGGCACGGATTTCGCCGTACCTGCCACGTGAGCTGCAGGTTGGGCGCTCATCCGTTCGGCTGAGGGGAACGTCGACCAACGGCCACCGACAGAGAAACCCAACAGTCGATGTGTAGGGCTCCGTGCCCAAGGCATCGTCTACTTCGGCGCAGTACCGCAGTGGTCTGAGCCGCAACCGAAGCCTCGAAAGGGATTCTGAAATGCTCAAGCACCTTGTCAAGTTCCAGGTCAGCGCCTTCCACGCCCGCAGCGAGCGCGGTGCGACCGCCGTCGAGTACGGCCTTCTTGTCGCCCTGATCGCGGCGGTCATCGTCACCGTTGTGGCGCTCCTTGGCGGCAAGATCAACGGCGCGTTCACCACTGTCAACAACGCGGTCTGAGTGGCGCGGCCCGGTCCCCAGATGGATCAGGGGGCCGGGCTGGCCTCTCGATGCCCTTCGAACAACATAGGAGGAAACATGCTCCGTCAGCTCGTCAAGTTCCAGGTCAGCGCCTTCCACGCCCGCAGCGAGCGCGGTGCGACCGCCGTCGAGTACGGCCTTCTTGTCGCCCTCATCGCGGCGGTCATCGTCACCGTTGTGGCGCTCCTTGGCGGCAAGATCAACGACGCTTTCACCACTGTCAACAACGCAGTCTGAAGATCATGAGTCCGTGGAGGCGCGGAGCTGAGCGCGGTGCAACAGCAGTCGAGTACGGCCTCCTGCTGGCATTCATCGCAGCGGTTATCGTCGCGGCCGTCACGATTACGGGCACCAAAGTTCTGGCGATGTTTCAGTCCGCCATCTGGTAGAGCAAGGAAATGAGGATTGGCATGGCCATACCGCGCGATCGCGGCGCAGCGGCAGTTGAGATGGCGATCATCTTGCCGGTCCTCATTCTGCTCGTCTTCGGCATCATCGACTTTTCCCGCATTCTGAGCGGCATGCTGGAGGTGAGTCAGGGAGCTCGTGAGGGCGTACGGCTCGCCTCCTTGGCACCCAACTACACCACGGCTCAAGTGACTCAAAGGGCCAAGGATGCGGCTCCCAATCCAGGATTCGGCGGGACGGCTGTCGTAGCATTGGACAAAACCTGCCCTAATGGTGACGACTACGCGCAGGTCACGGTTTCATTCAACTTCTCCGGCATTCTCTTTCACCCAGGAGCCGGTAAGACTTTCAGTCAGTCAGCCAGGATGAGGTGCGGGGGATGAACAGCATTTGGCGGCCACGCCGAAACTCCGAGCGTGGGGCCATCGCTGTCGTGGTTGTCCTCCTCTTTTCCAGCATGGTTCTGATCGGCTGCGCCGCTCTGACTGTTGATCTCGGTCGCATCAACTCCGAAAGACGGCAACTTCAGAACGGTGCGGACGCTGTGGCCCTCTCCGTCGCGATGGATTGTGCGAAGCTTGGGAACTGCCTGTCTGGAGATGCCGGGAAGCGCCAGGACCTAGCGGACAAGAATGCGGCTGACGGCACGACAACTATCGGCCGTACCGATGGCCTCACCGCTATTTGTGGAACAGGCCCAGGTTTGAGTTCATGTCCGCCGCTGTCTACGAAGCTGACGGACTGCGTCGCGGCGGCAACAATGCCGACTGAGTGGGTGCGCGTCTACACGAAAACGCGAGAGACGAACGGTGACACGATCCTGCCGTACGCCTTCGCGCAAGCAATGACCGGCCAGGCCGCCGGTGTCGGAGTTCAAGCGTGCGCACAGGCCGGATTGGTCTCGTCGTATGACGCAAAGAATGTCTTGCCCCTAACCCAAAGCCTCTGCGCTTGGGAGGCTGCAACCGACAATGGAACCGACTTTCCCCCTCTGCCTCCATATTCAACGTCACCACAGGTACCGGCATCGCAGAACCCGACCGTTACAGTCCCAGCCGAGGTTGACCTAGATCAAATCGCAAAGATCGTTGTCATGAGCGACCCTAATGCTGGTGTGGCGGACTGCGGGAAGGATCCAACTTCGCCTGGCCTATACACGCCAGGAAATTTCGGATGGTTGGATGAGTCGTCGGCATGTCAGGCTGCGTCAATAGGCGACACCATTGGTGGCACCGGCGGCGTGTCGTCCAGCTCCGACTGTTCGACGTTGCTGCCACAGAAGGTCGGGCAGGTGGTGTACATCCCCATCACAAATGGCTCGTCCGGCACCGGCCAAAACACGGTTTACAACGTCGCTGGGATGGCAGCCTTTTACCTTGCCGGAGTCGACTTCGAGGGCGACGCCGCGAATAAGCTGTTCAATGGCTTCGACCCGGAGGTTTATGATCCCGCGGTAAGCAAGAAGGTTCTGCTCGGTTGTGACAAGTCGACCCAAGGATGTCTGTGGGGATGGTACCTGCAGCCTCTGATCCCGGGGGGCGCAGTCTGGTCCGGCGGAGGTTCTTTTGGGCCCAAGACGGTTAGCCTCCTAGGCTAAGAAATTCCTCTCAATAGAAAGACGGTCCACCAATGGGGCGTAGAATCATAGCAATTTTCGCTGCTGCGGTGGTGGCGCTCGTAGGTGTAGCCGCCGTGTTGCTCTATGCGCGCGGGGCGGACTCCAGGGCTGTCGCTGCGCAGCAGCCGGCGGACGTATATGTGGCAAACAAGCTGGTCGCTTCCGGCACAACGTTGAAGGATGCCGTTCGTAGCGGGGCCATTGTCAAGACGTCTGTCGCATCCAAGGGATTGCCGGCGGGGGCCCTAACGCGAATTACCGACAGCAACAGCTCCCTCCTCGCGCTAACTGACATTCCGCCGGGCGAGTACGTTTTGTCCGCCCGATTCGGAACCACGCCTACCGGCACGAAGGCGATCGAGGTACCCGCTGGCATGGTCGCCGTCTCGGTGGAGCTATCCGATCCAGCCCGCGTGGGCACCTTCGTGACACCGGGGACCCGAATCGCCATCTTCGACAGTTACAAGATCAAGGCGATTGGTGATGATGACAAATCGAAGACTCTCAACGACGCGGACGTCAAGGGAACAAGCGTCCTGCTCGAGGACGTACTGGTCATCGCCATGGGAGACACCGCACTTGCTGGGGGGCAAAAGAAGGAAGGCGATGGAGAGGCGGGCCAGCCGACTGCCCCAAGCTTCCTCGTCACAGTTGCCGTGACCCCAAAGGACGCAGCCAGGTTGATTCACGGTATTAATACGGGCGAGTTGTACGCGGCCCTTCGCGGCTCGGACGTCAAGATGACCGGTGTCCCGCGAGTCGATGACCTAAACCTCTTCGACCTGTCTGGGGTGGGCAAGTGACCCTGCTCTGGGACAATGACTCTGGTGGCGCCGATCGCTACAACTATGCGGTTGGTGGCGACATAGTGCGCGTGGATAGCCACGTCTCGCTAATGCGGTCCCTAGAGGATTCGCCGCGTGAAAACCTGGTCCTTATAGGTCCCGACATCGACATGCAGAGCGCCTGCGACCTCTCTGAAGCAGTGCGCGTTTTGAGGTCTGACGTGGGCGTCGTCCTTCTGCGTCGTCGACTCGATGTCGCCGTGCTCGGACAGGCACTCCGTGCTGGTGTCCGTGAGGTGATACCAGCGGACGACCTGACGGGGCTGGCGGATGCGGTGCGCCGCAGTCGAGAGTTGTCCCAGAAAATGCTGGGTCAGCACGATCAGGCAGTCCAGGACGGCAAGGTCGTCACGGTCTTCTCCGCCAAGGGCGGCGTGGGTAAGACCACTTTCTCCACCAATCTCGGGAGCTACTTAGCCTCCACCGGCGCCCGTGTCTTGGTGGTCGACCTCGATCTGGCCTTCGGCGATGTGGGCATCAGTCTGCAGATGTTGCCTCAGAATTCCATCATTGATCTGGTCCAGATGGCAGGCCACCTAGATGAACCGGGCCTGCAGTCCGTCGTGACGCACCATGACAGCGGCTTGGATGCCGCTTGCGCACCCGCCGAGCCGAGCGACGCCGACCGTATCCCCGGCACCATCATTGGTGAACTACTCAAGGTGGCTAAGCGCAGCTACGACTTCATCGTGGTGGACACGCCGCCTGCGTTCACAGAACACGTTCTGGCTGCTTTCGACAACAGCGACCTGCTGGTTCTGATCGCCACTCTGGACATCCCGGCAGTCAAGAACCTGCGGCTCACGCTCGACACGTTGGACCTTCTCGGCAGCCCCAGAGAGGACAGGGTCGTGGTGCTTAACCGATCCGATGCCAAGGTGGGCCTGCGGAGCGAAGACGTTGTCGCCGTCATCAAGCAGGACATCGCAGTCATGGTGCCCAACAGCACTGCGGTGCCGGCGTCGGTCAATCGCGGAGTGCCGATCGTCCTCGACGAGCCGAAGCACCCGGTCAGCGTCGCTATTCGCGACCTTGCCGACAACTTCGTCAAGCCGGTCGCGGCGAACGTGTCGAGGTCAGAGTCAAAGGAGCGTCGTAGTTCTGATGAGCACACACGCCGTCGCATCCTGAGTTGGGGAGGCCGCCGATGAGCCTTGCGGATCGCCTTGAAAATGTCCGACGCGCCCAACAGCCCGTCGGGGACCCTACGCATGCGACGCCGGAGCGCGCGCGCATCGTGGACCCTTTCGCAGCTGTAAAGGCGAGCGTCCACCAGGCGCTGCTCGACTCCTTGGGGCCCCAGCTGTACGACCCGCACTTGGACCAGGGTGAACTCGAGACTCGAGTCCGGCACACCCTGCAGGAGGTCATCGACTCCGAGGAGACACCGCTCTCCCTCGCGGACCGCACCCGCATCGCTCAGGAGGTGGCGGACGAGATCCTCGGACACGGGCCCCTGGAGCCCCTCCTTCGCGACAGTGAGATCAGCGAGATCATGGTCAACGGTCCCGACAAGATCTACGTCGAGCGGGCAGGTAAGATCTACTCCGTCGACACGCACTTCAGCAGCGACGCACACCTTCGCCGGACGATCGACAAGATCGTCGGTCGGGTCGGCCGTCGTATCGACGAGGCAAGCCCGCTCGTGGACGCACGTCTTCCCGATGGCTCGCGCGTCAACGCGGTCATCCCGCCGATCGCCCTCGACGGTTCGATGCTGACGATCCGCAAATTCTCTACAGACCCCTTCACCGACAAGGACCTGATCGCCTTTGGCACGTTCAGCGTGCAGGTCCGAGACTTCCTCGTGGCCTGCGTTCGCGGACGCCGTAACATCATCATCTCCGGTGGTACTGGCTCGGGTAAGACCACCCTGCTCAACGTGATCTCCTCGTTCATCCCTGAGGACGAGCGCATCGTCACCATCGAGGACGCGGCCGAGCTCCAGCTCCACCAGGACCACGTCCTCCGGCTCGAGTCGCGTCCGGCGAACATTGAGGGGAAGGGCCAGATCGCTATTCGTGACCTGGTGAAGAACTCGCTGCGTATGCGACCCGACCGCATCGTCGTCGGTGAGATCCGTGATGGTGCCGCGCTCGACATGCTGCAAGCCATGAACACGGGTCACGACGGCTCGATCACCACGGTGCACGCCAACAGCCCCCGGGACAGCCTTTCCCGCCTCGAGACCCTCGTCCTCATGGCGGGCGTCGATCTCCCCGTCCGGGCCATCCGGGAGCAGGTCTCTGGCGCGGTGGACCTTGTCATCCAGCAGGCGCGCCTGAAGGACGGCTCGCGCCGCGTTGTGGCGATCTCCGAGGTCGCAGGCATGGAGGGTGAAATCATCACCATGCAGGACATCTTCACCTTCAATTATGGCGCGGGCCGCGATGAGAATGGCCGCTTCCGGGGCTCGTTGGTGAGCACCGGTCTGCGTCCCAAGTTCGCGGAGGAACTGCACGACCAGGGCATCGAACTCCCCCCGAATCTGTTCGTCCGGGGGATGTAGTGCGAACGACTCGAGAAGGGCTCCCTCGACGCTTGCGCCGTTCAGGCGCGGCCGTGGCCGCTGCCCTCTTCGCGATTGCGCTCGCCGCCCCGGCGTCGACCGCTGTCCAGGACCCAGGCACCGCGTCGATCAGTTCGACGAAGTTCGCCGCAGGGACGTTCACGGGCGTCCTGACTTTTCGAGCCGGCCAGTCAGCTGTGTCCATCGATCCCAAGTCGCTCACGGCAAGTGTCCAGGGGAAGACCTACCCCGTCACCATTCAACCGGTCGCCCAGGCCAAGAGAGCCACCATGCTGGTGGTTGACACGAGTGGATCCATGGGTGAGGCCGGCATGGCCACTGTGCGTAGCTCGGTGGCCGCATTCCTTGCGGATGTACCGCAGGATGTGTCCGTTGGCCTGGTCTCCTTCGCGGCGACCGCGGGTGTGGACGTGCCTCCGACCAAGGACCGCGCTCGGGTGCAGAAGGCTGTCAACGCGCTTCGGTCCCGGGGCGAGACCACGCTCTACGACGGAGTGGCCCTTGCTGCCGCAGGTCTGGCGGGCTATGACGAGCGGAGCCTGCTGCTCCTGAGCGACGGTGGGGACACGCGCAGCACCACGGCCACCAGAGTCAGCGCCACAGCAGCGTTGCAGCGCAACGGTGTTCGCGCGGAGGTCATCGGCTTCAAGACCGCCGACAGTGATAACACCGTCCTAAAGGCCTTCGCTGCTGCTGGAGGTGGGAGCGTGGCAGCCGCTGGTGATGACGATGAGGTACGTCTAGCTTTCCGCGCTGCCGCCAAGGCTCTCGACTCGCAGGTCACCATTAACTTCACGCCGGACTCTGCAGTGCGGTCGAAGCAGGTGGTGACGGTGAGCGGTACGGCCAGCAAGCAGCCCTTCCGAGCCCAGGCCACGGTCGACTTCGGGGCCGCTCCGGTAGTCACCACGCCGGTCCCCAGCCAGACTGCAACCCTCTCGCCCGATGGCGACGACAGCACGGTAATCTCGGCGGCGCCGCGCCAGCAGGGCATGCCACTCCAGCTACTGATCGCTCTCGTTACGACCGGGCTAGGTTTGCTTGGAGTCGGTGCCGCGCTGGCCGCCCCATTGTTCACCTCAAATCGCAAACAGCGCGTGGAGGGGATTGAGCGGTACGTGGCTCCTGCACTCAAGGCTGCGCCTGACAAGGAAAGGGCTGTCAACCCGCAGGCGATCTCAGCAAGTCTCGTGAGCCTTGGGGACAAGGTCATGAGTGGCCGAGAGTCGACCAGCAAGACTATGGCTCTCATCGAGCGAGCAGACTTGCCGCTCAGAGCCGGGGAATGGTGGGTGCTGCGCATTATCTCCGTCGTTGTCGGAACGGCGCTCTTCTTCATGCTTCTTCGCGGGGGCTTGGGAATGACGCTCGTCGCGCTCGGCGTGGGCGCTATGTTGGGGTATCTCCTCCCTGCGGTTGTTCTCCGATTTCTGGCCAGGCGTCGCTGCAAGAAGTTCGAGGCGCAGCTTCCCGACGTACTTGCACTGGTGGCGAGTAGCCTCTCGACGGGGTTTTCCCTCCTCCAGGCGCTTGATGCGGTGGCGAAAGACGCGGCTCAGCCAGCGGCGAAGGAGTTCGCCCGGGCTCTGGCCGAGACACGGATCGGCGCCGATGTGGGGGACGCACTGGACCACATGTCGGAGCGCATGGCTAGTGAGTCGATGCGATGGACGAGCATGGCTATCCGGATTCAGCGTGAGGTTGGCGGTAACTTGGCGGAGACCCTTCGGACTACGGCAAAGACTATCCGTGAGAGGGAGGAACTCCACCGCCATGTACGCGCCCTGTCCGCAGAGGGTCGACTTTCCTCATATATCCTAATAGGTCTTCCTATCGGCATGTTCTTCTACATGTTAAAGGCCAACCATGACTACATTTCGCTGTTGTGGACTGACCCCATGGGTTGGGCCATGACGGGTGCGATGCTCGTTTCGCTGGCAATCGGCATCGCTTGGATGCGCAAAGTCGTGGAAGTCGAGGTATGACCGTGCCTGGTCTTTTGCTGATCATCGGCCTGACGGCTACTGCCCTTGCTTTGGCGACCTTGGTTCTTGCCGCTACGTGGGGGGCCGGCGAGGTCACGGGTGTCGCTCGGTCCCTCCAAATCATTGAGCGTCAGGTTAGCCCCGGGGAAGTCTCGCGCCAGGAACTGAGCGTCTCCGACCGTCTTATCGACCCTTTCTTTGACAAAACGCGACGTCTCGCCTTCAGACTGTCGCCCTCTGGCGCTTCGTCTTCCCTGTCGCGACGCCTTGATCTCGCAGGCAATCCCGAGAAGTGGACACCCGAGCGCGTGATGGGCGCGAAGGGTACGGGCTTACTCGTCGGAGCTGCCTTCGGGCTACTTGTTGGCGGTTTCCAGGCACGGGGCTTGCTCATCTGCTTGGGGGCTGCAGCGGCGGGCTTCTTCCTCCCCGACATCCTTCTGTACAACGCGGGCGCCAAGCGGCAGGAGCAACTGCGCAGAGGGTTGGCCGACGCGCTCGACATGCTGACCGTCTGCGTCGAAGCTGGTCAAGGCTTCGATGCGGCGCTCCTGCAGGTCGCTCGTTCGGTGACGGGGCCGATCGCAGGAGAGTTCGCCCGGGTGCTTTCTGAGATTCAGATCGGAAAGTCGAGAGGTGAGGCGTTCAGTTCATTGGCCGCGAGGACTACTGTTCCCGAGGCAAAGAACTTCGTGAGCTCGCTCGTGCAGGCGGACCGACTGGGTCTACCCATCGCCAATGTCCTGCGGGAACAGTCCCATCAGATGCGTTTGGTCAGGCGCCAAAGGGCTGAAGAGATGGCACAGAAAGTGCCGGTCAAAATCCTCTTCCCGATGCTGTTCTTTATCTTCCCGGCTCTCATGATCATCGTGGTGGGACCCGGAATGATTCGGATGGCCGCAGCCTTTTCTGGCTTCTGAGTTGACTCCAAGCCGGGGTCAGCGGGGCAGGTTGCTCGCTGACTCCGGCTTCACCAGTCCCAGCCGCAGCGCCGCCATCACGGCGGACGCCCGGTTGTGGGCCCCGAGCTTCTCGTAGACCTTCGAGACGTGGGTCTTGACGGTCGACTCGCTCATGTAGAGCTTCTTCGCCACCGCGGCGATGGAGTCACCGGCCACGAGCCGGTCGAGCACCTCGGTCTCGCGCGGAGTCAGCTTCGGCTTGTCCGACGACGACCGCCGGCGCAGCGCCTCCGCGAGGCCGGTGGCCATGAAGGCGTCCGGCGCGACAGCGGCGCGACGCACCGCCGCGATGACCTCCTCCGAGGGCGCCGACTTCAGCACCAGGGCAGAGGCCCCGAGGTCGAGCGCCTCGAGCAGCGTCTCGTCGTCGTTGTGCATGGTCAGCACGACGATCCCCAGGCGCGGCGACGCCTCGCGCGCCGCGCGCGCCAGCGTCAGGCCGGAGCCGTCCGGCATCGACACGTCGATCACGAGCACGTGGAAGGGCTGCTGCTGGAGCAGCACGCGGCCCTCGGTCAGCGAACCGGCCTGCCCGACGACGTGGAGGTCGGGCTCGCTGTCGATCATGCGGCAGACGGCTTCTCGGACCAGTGTGTGGTCGTCGATCACCATCACGTTGATGCTCATGACGGCTGAGGGATCCTTTCGTGTGACAGCGTCGCGGAAGGAGCCGCGCCGCGTGCCCGCATTCTCATGCGGACGGAGACACCGCGCTCACCATACGGGTCGACGGTGATCTCGGCACCGAGAGCCCGCAGCGGGTGCTCGGCGAAGTCCTTGCGCCTCAGGGTGGAGGTGCCGTTGTGCGAGACCCAGAGCTCGGCCCGTGGGGCGGCCACGTTGAGGCGCACGTCCATCGACGTCGTGTCGGCAGCGTGCCGGGCATCGGTCAGCACCTGGAGGAACAGGCGGTAGATCAGCACCTCGGTGTGCGCCGGCAGCCGGAACCCGGTCTCGGAGAGGTGCATGCGGGTCGTCATGCCCGTGGCCGAGCCGAAGTTCTGCAGCCGGGCGCCGATCATGGCGCCGAGGCCGGTGTCGGGCCGCACGGCGATGCGCAGGTCCGCGATGTGCAGGCGCAGGTCGGCGAGCACCCGCGAGACCTCCTTGCGCAGCGTGTCGAGGTCGTCGGCGAGCGGCGACTCGAGGTCGCGTGCCCGCCTGCGCACGGAGTCGAGGCCGAAGCCGAGCGCCACCATCTCCTGCGCGATGCCGTCGTGCATCTCCCGGGCCAGGCGCTCGCGCTCCTCGAGCCCGGCCCGCTCGCGCAGGCTGGCGAAGACCACCGACAGGTCGATGTGGGCGGAGTGGGCCGCGGCCACCTCGACCGCCGCCGTGAGGTCGTCCTCGGAGAAGGGCGTCATCGCCGGCCGGTCCGCCACCAGCACCCCGAGCCGCTTCCCGGTCTCGTCGTACATCGGCACCGAGATCACCGACCGCTCGACGTAGTCCCCGTCCCAGACCGACAGCGTCGGGTCGCCCTCGTGCCATGCGTGCCACAGCACCGAGCCGGGCTCGGTCGGGTCCGGCCACGGGGTGCGGTCGGCCCCGCGGATGGCCAGCGGCACGGCCGGATCGTCGCCGTAGCCCACGAGGATGGCGCTGCGCGCCGAGCGCGTGCGGCCGGCCAGGTCCTGCAGCGCCATCTCCGCCGAGGCCGGGGCGTCGAAGCCGGTGTCGAGGGAGTCGGCCAGCTCGTGGAGCCTGCGCAGCAGCATGCTGGCCTCGGCAGCGAGCGAGGGGTCGACCGACACCGACGCCGACGCGGCCTGCGCCTCCATCTGCCGCGACAGCGCGCCGAGCAGGCCGATGAGCGCCGCCCCCAGGATCCACAGCAGCATGCGGCTGCTCGCGCCGTCCTTGAGCTTGTCGGTGGCCCAGAGGATGGCGAACCCCGTGCCGGCGCCGAGACCGACGATCCACAGCACCCAGCGCGGCCGGTAGTTCAGGCCGATGTTGAAGGCGGGGATCACGATCAGGGCCTTGGGGCCCACCCCGCCGTACGCCATGGCCGCCCCTGCGGCGAGGGCCTCGATGCTGATCACGGCCAGTCCCTGGATCCGCCTGGTCCGCGTCGGCGGCTTGGGGGCGAGCAGCATGGTGGCCACCAGGTCCAGGGTCGTGACCAGCAGCACCCAGGGGAGGGCCTCGGCGACGTCGCCGCGCAGGGCCGCGACGGTCAGGGCTGCCAGGGCGAAGCCGATCCGGATGAGCGTGGCCATCGACAGCCGCGGCAACCAGCGCATGCCAACCTCCGCTCTGTGCACCCCGGCGCCTGCCATTTTCGCCCTATCGGATCGCGGTGTCCTGCGGTTCCGGTCTTTGGCCGGGATTTGTCCACAGGTACCTCGGGCAGCGTATCCCCGCCCACAACGCCCGGGCCACCGCAACGCGGGAATCGCGACGACGTCCAGTCTTGCGGCATGCGAGGCCGGTTCGTCCACGAGTGCGCCACCGCGCTGGGCACCCTCGCTGCGCTCGCCCTGCCGGCCGCCTGCGCCTCCTGCGGTGCCGCCGACGAGCCCGTATGCCGTGCGTGCCGGGCCGCGGTCAGCGCGGCCGTGTGGGTCGACGGCCCGCGGGTGGTCCGTCCGCGTCCCTGCCCGGAGGGGATGCCCCGGGTCTGGGGGAGCGCGCCCTACGGCGGCGCGCTCGGGCACCTCGTCACGGCATACAAGGACGACGACCGCCGCGACCTGGCCGCCCTGCTGACCCCGCTCCTCGCTGCGGCCGTCGACGCCGCGATCCGCGGGTCGGCCGCGCGCTCGACGCTGGCGCAGGGCGACGGCCCGGTGCTGGTCGTGCCGGCTCCCACCTCACGACAGGCCAGGCGACGGCGCGGTGACGCGCCACTGCTCGGGCTCGTGCGCGGCGCCGTCGCGGGGTACGCGCCGACGGAGGTGCTCTGCGCCGACGTGCTGAGGCTGCGGCGCGCTGTCGCGGACCAGGCCGGCCTGACGGCGCAGCAGCGTCGGGCCAACCTCGAAGAGGCCATCGAGGTGCGGCCCCGCTGGACCCCCAGCGTCGCCGGCGCCGTGTGCGTGGTCGCCGACGACGTCCTGACCACGGGCGCCACCCTGGTCGAGGCGGCTCGTGCGCTGCGGCGCGAGGGCGCCCGGGAGGTCGTCGCCGCCACCGTCTGCGCGACGCCCCGCAGGGGTGCTCGCGCTTATCACCACAAACCCACCCCGGTATAGGCCATTCGTCCACTGTCGGAATGCGGGGACGTCGACTACCTTCTCTGTATGGCCCCCCCGGTCCTCGTGGAGAACACGACGACAGGGCGCCCCCGGCACTCCTCCGGCGGCGTCCCGGCCCGGGGAGCGGGCGGCCGGCGGAGCCGGCGAGGGGAGTGGTGCCGCGGTTGACGAGGGCTTCGCAGGCCCGTCTCATGCACCCCACGAATCCCCCAAGGAGGACACTGTGGAGATTGTCGTCACCGGACGCAACATGCAGGTTTCCGATCGGTTCAGGTCCCACCTCGACGAGAAGCTCGCCAAGATCCCGCAGCTCGCGCCGCGGGCGCAGCGCGTCGACGTGGTCGTGACCCACGAGCCGAACAAGCGCCAGGCCAAGGCCTGCGACCGGATCGAGATCACCTGTCATGTGAAGGGCCCCATCGTGCGGGCCGAGGCCTGTCTTGACGACAAGTACGCCGCACTCGACCTGGCCATGGACAAGCTCATGGAGCGCCTGAGGCGGGCCCACGACAAGCGCAGGGTCCATCGAGGCCGTCACGCCCCGGAGTCGGTGGCCCAGGCGACAGCGCGCCTCGCGCCCTCGCTCAACGGCGTGAGTGGGGAGCACGCCCACGGGGGTGAGGAGGAGGAGCACGAGCCCTTCGGGGCCCAGGGGAACTCACCCATCGAGGTGCGCGAGAAGGTCCACGCCACCACACCGATGACGCTGGACCAGGCCGTGAACGAGATGGAGCTCGTCGGACACGACTTCTACCTCTTCCACGACAGCGACACCGACAAGCCGAGCGTCGTCTACCGCCGCCGCGGCTGGTCCTACGGCGTCATCCACCTCGACGTGGACCGCCACGGGCAGCCGCTGGCAGCGCCGCTGGACGAGATGGAGAAGGTGAGCTGACCACCCGTTGAGCGGCGGCGCCTGCCCCGTGACCTGCGCCCATGCGAGGACAGGTCAGCTGAAAAGGGCCGGTGCCGCCGCTCACGCATGACAGGATGTGCACCGTGAACGCAGGGGAGAGCGCGCAGACGGCGCAGGAGCCCATCCGGGTGGTGATCGCCGACGACCACGTGCTGTACCGACGCGGTCTCCAGACGGTCGTCACCCAGGAGGAGGACATCGACATCATCGGCGAGGCGAGTGACGGCCAGGAGGCCATCGACCGCACCGTCGAGATGTTGCCCGACGTCGTGCTCATGGACGTGCGGATGCCGCGCGTGTCGGGCATCGAGGCCTGCGCCGCGATCAAGAGCCAGGTCCCGTCCACCAAGATCATCATGCTGACGATGTCGGACGAGGAGTCCGACCTCTACGAGGCCGTCAAGGCCGGGGCCAACGGCTACCTGCTCAAGGACGTGCCCGGCGAGGAGATCGCCGCTGGCATCAAGGCGGTCATGGGCGGCGACTCGCTGATCTCCCCGTCGATGGCCTCCAAGCTGCTGGCCGAGTTCGCGCAGATGAGCAAGAAGAGCCCCGACCGCCCCACCACCGTGGGCGCTCCGCGACTCACCGAGCGCGAGCTCGAGGTGCTCAAGCTCGTGGCGCGCGGGATGGCCAACAAGGAGATCGCGCACCAGCTCTTCATCTCCGAGAACACCGTGAAGAACCACGTCCGCAACATCCTGGAGAAGCTCCAGCTCCACTCGCGCATGGAGGCGGCCATGTATGCCGTGCGCGAGAACCTGCTCGACCCCGAAGAATGACGGTTGCCGGACGCCTCACCGCTGCGCCGTCGGCCCCCGAGCCGGTCCGCCTGACCAAGGCCCAGGCTCGGCGCATCGCGCTGGCGGCCCAGGGCTTCTCCGACCCCCGCCCTGGCCCGGGTGCGGTCACCATGCGCCACCTCCAGCGCGTCATCGACCGGGTCGGCGTCGTCCAGATCGACAGCGTCAACGTCCTCGTTCGCAGCCACTACCTGCCGTTCTACTCCCGCCTCGGGCCCTACGACCGCGCACTGCTCGAGCGTGCGCGCGACCGGGCGCCGCGCAGGCTCGTCGAGTACTGGGCGCACGAGGCCAGCCTCATCCCGCCGCAGACCTGGCCGCTGCTCGACTTCCGCATGCAGCGGGCGCTCGACGACTCGTGGGGCGGCATGCAGCGGGTCGCCCGCGACCACCCCGAGCTCGTCGACGCGGTGCTCGGCGAGGTCGTCGCCCGTGGCCCGCTGACCTCCCGGCAGGTGGAGGTCGCCCTGGAGCACGACCTTCCCCGAGAGCGCGACGAGTGGGGCTGGAACTGGTCATTGGTCAAGAACGCCCTCGAGCACCTGTTCTGGTCGGGTCAGATCACCAGCGCCGGCCGCACCCAGCAGTTCGAGCGCCGGTATGCCGCGCTGGAGCGCGTGCTGCCCCGTGACGTCGCCCCCCTGGCCCTCGACCCGTCCCTGCGACCGACGCACGAGCAGGCCTGGCGCGAGCTGGTCATGATCGCCGCCCGCGCCCACGGCGTCGGCACCGAGCAGTGCCTGCGCGACTACTTCCGGCTCAAGCCCGAGCAGGCCCGGCCCGCCATCGCCTCCCTCGTCGAGGAGGGCGCCCTCCTGCCCGCCACCATCGACGGGTGGGCGCGCCCGGCATACCTGCACCCGGAAGCCCGCCGGCCACGACGCGTGACCGCGCGGGCCCTGCTGAGCCCGTTCGACTCGCTGATCTGGCAGCGCGACCGCACCGCCGCGCTGTTCGACTTCGCCTACCGCCTCGAGATCTACGTGCCGGCCCACCTCAGGGTGCACGGCTACTACGTGCTGCCCTTCCTCCTCGGCGAACAGCTGGTCGCCCGCTGCGACCTCAAGGCCGACCGGGCGGCCGGTCTGCTGCGCGTGCACGCGGTGCACTGGGAGCCGGACGCCCCGCCGGAGGCTAGGCCGGCGCTCGAGGAGGAGCTCGCCTCGATGGCCGGCTGGCTGGGCCTGGGCTCCGTCGGCTGACGAAGGCGGGATCCTGCCGCTCATTGGCCGGATACGCCTGTCGCCCCACCGGTGGTGCGCGTTATGTTCCGCCGGTGCCCACCACCGCCGGTCGACGTCGCCGCCTCCACCGTGCCTGGTGGGTGGCGCTGGTCGTGCTCGGGGCCCTGGTGGCGGCGGCCGGGTTCCGCTCGTCCACGGGGGCGCTGCTCGAGCCGCTGGAGAGCGAGTTCGGCTGGTCCCGGGCCACCACGTCCGGAGCCGTCAGCGCCAACCTCGTCATCTACGGCCTCACCGCACCCTTCGCGGCAGCCCTCATGGAGCGGTTCGGCATCCGCCGGGTGGTGAGCGGCGCGCTCCTGCTCGTGGCGGCCGGCAGCGGCCTGACCCTCGTCATGACCGAGGCGTGGCAGCTGTGGCTGCTCTGGGGCCTCGCGGTCGGCGTCGGCACCGGGGCCATGGCGCTCGTGCTCGGGGCGGTCGTCGCGAACCGCTGGTTCGCCGAGAACCGGCGCGGGCTCGTGACCGGCATCTTCGGCGCTGCCAACGCCACCGGCCAGCTGGTCTTCCTGCCGGGCATCGCTGCCCTCGCCACCGGGCCGGGCTGGCGGTATGCCGCGCTGGTCACCACCGTGGCGGCCGTGCTCCTCGTGCCCGTGGTGCTGTTCGTCGTCGCCGACCACCCGCACGACGTCGGCACCCACCCGCTCGGGGCGCAGCCGCACGAGATGGGGGAGAGCCAGGCGCTGATCGCGCCGCGGGCGGCCTCACCCGCCCGGATGGCGGTGCAGACCCTGCGCGACAGCTTGGCGAGCCGCACGTTCTGGATCCTGGTGGGCACCTTCTGGATCTGCGGCTGGTCGACGAACGGCCTCATCGGCACCCACTTCATCCCCGCCGCTCATGACCACGGCATGCCGCAGACCACCGCGGCCGGGCTGCTGGCCCTGGTCGGCATCTTCGACATCGTCGGCACCGTGGCCTCCGGCTGGCTCACCGACCGGGTCGACCCGCGCTTCCTGCTCTTCGGCTACTACAGCCTGCGTGGCCTGGCGCTCCTGGCCGTGCCGTCGCTGCTCGGCCCGCAGGTGCACCCCAACCTGTTCCTCTTCATCGTCTTCTACGGGCTCGACTGGGTGGCCACGGTGCCGCCGACCATCGCCCTGTGCCGTCGGCACTTCGGCGTCGCGCGATCGAGCGTCGTGTTCGGCTGGGTCTTCGCCTCGCACATGGTCGGCGCCGGGGTGGCCGCCAGCTACGCAGGCTGGGTCCGCAGCTCGACAGGGGAGTACCTGGCCGCCTGGCTGACGGCCGGCGCGCTCTGCCTCGGCGCCGCCGCCGCCTGCCTGGCCATCGCCCGGACGACGGGCGCAGGCAGGGGGCCCGCCGGTCCGCAGCCGCGGCCGGCTCTCGAGGGCGCCGGGGAGCGGCACGCCTGACGGGTGTGTTGAATGGGACCCATGGCGCACACCGACACCGTGATCACCCGCAACGACGAGGCCGGCCGGTACGAGGCCCACGTGGATGGCGCGCTCGCGGGCTTCGCGGAGTACACCCTCACCTCGACGGTGATCACGTTCACCCACACCGTGGTCGACCCCGCCTACGAGGGGCAGGGCGTCGGCTCCGCCCTCGCCAAGGGCGTCCTGGACGACGCCATCCAGCGCGGAGACCGTCGCATCAAGGTGGTCTGCCCGTTCATCAGGGCCTGGATCGGGCGCCACCCCGGCTACCAGCACCTGCTCGAGGGCGCGCCGCAGTCCTGAGCGGCGCCCGCGTGCCGGCCACCCGGCATACGGTGGTGGGAACCGGCCCGCGGGGCCGGGGCGTTGCGCCTTGAGGGGCGCATGGTGTGGGGGGTCACACCGCGCCGACCGACTCGACTAACCTAGGCGGGGCCGTCTGACGAGGACGGCCGCAAACTCCAGGAGATACTGCGTGGTCAAGATCGTCGAAAAGCTGCTGCGAGCTGGTGAGGGACGCACCCTCAAGAAGCTGCAGGGCGTCGCTGCCCAGGTCAACGCGATCGAGGAGGACTTCGAGAAGCTGACCGACGCCGAGCTGCGCGCCGAGACCGATGTCTTCCGCAAGCGCCTCGCCGACGGGGAGACCCTCGACGACATCCTGCCCGAGGCCTTCGCCGCGGTGCGCGAGGCCTCCAAGCGCACCCTGGGCAAGCGGCACTTCGACGTGCAGCTCATGGGTGGCGCCGCCCTGCACCTCGGCAACGTCTCCGAGATGAAGACCGGTGAGGGCAAGACCCTCGTCGCGACGCTGCCGTCGTACCTCAACGCGCTGACCGGCAAGGGCGTGCACGTCGTCACCGTCAATGACTACCTCGCGGAGTACCAGTCCGAGCTCATGGGCCGCGTGCACCGCCTGCTCGGCCTCGAGACCGGCTGCATTCTGGCCTCGATGACCCCGGAGCAGCGCCGGGCCGAGTACGCCAAGGACATCACCTACGGCACCAACAACGAGTTCGGCTTCGACTACCTGCGCGACAACATGGCCTGGTCGATGGAGGAGCTCGTCCAGCGCGGCCACCACTTCGCCATCGTCGACGAGGTCGACTCCATCCTCATCGACGAGGCCCGCACCCCGCTCATCATCAGCGGCCCGGCCGACGCGGCGACGAAGTGGTACACCGAGTTCTCCAAGATCGCGAAGATGCTCAAGCGCGGCGAGCTCGAGTCCGGCGAGGGCGACTACGAGGTCGACGAGAAGAAGCGCACCGTCGGCGTGCTCGAGGCAGGCATCGCCAAGGTCGAGGACTACCTCGGGATCGACAACCTCTACGAGTCGGTCAACACGCCGCTCATCGGCTACCTGAACAACTCCATCAAGGCCAAGGAGCTGTTCAAGCGCGACAAGGACTACGTCGTCATGAACGGCGAGATCCTCATCGTCGACGAGCACACCGGCCGCCTCCTCGCCGGCCGCCGCTACAACGAGGGCATGCACCAGGCGATCGAGGCGAAGGAGGGCGTCGAGATCCAGAACGAGAACCAGACCCTCGCCACGATCACCCTCCAGAACTACTTCCGCATGTACGACAAGCTCTCGGGCATGACGGGCACCGCCCAGACCGAGGCGGCCGAGCTGCACTCGATCTACAAGCTGGGCGTCGTGCCGATCCCGACGAACCGGCCGATGATCCGCAAGGACCAGGCCGACCTCGTCTACCGCACCGAGGAGGCCAAGTTCTCCGCGGTGGTCGACGACATCGTGGAGAAGCACAAGCAGGGTCAGCCCGTGCTCGTCGGCACCGTCAGCGTCGAGAAGAGCGAGTACCTCTCCGACCAGCTGCGCCGCAAGGGCATCCCGCACGAGGTCCTCAACGCCAAGCACCACGAGCGTGAGGCCGCGATCGTCGCCCAGGCGGGTCGCAAGGGCGCCGTCACCGTCGCCACCAACATGGCCGGTCGAGGCACCGACATCATGCTCGGCGGCAACCCCGAGTTCATGGCCGTCGCCACTCTCAAGCAGCGCGGCCTCGACCCGGTGGAGACCCCGGAGGAGTACGAGGCCGCCTGGGACGACGCGCTCGCCAAGGCCGAGGAGTCCGTGGCCGCGGAGCACAACGAGGTCACCGAGCTCGGCGGCCTCTACGTGCTCGGCACCGAGCGCCACGAGTCGCGCCGCATCGACAACCAGCTGCGCGGTCGCTCCGGCCGTCAGGGCGACCCGGGCGAGTCCCGGTTCTACCTGTCCCTGCAGGACGACCTGATGCGCCTGTTCAACGCGGCGATGGTCGACCGGTTCATGACGACCGCGAAGATGGACGACAACGTCCCGATCGAGTCCAAGCTCGTGACCCGCTCGATCCAGAGCGCGCAGGGCCAGGTCGAGGGCCGCAACTTCGAGATCCGCAAGAACGTCCTGAAGTACGACGACGTCCTCAACCGCCAGCGCACCGTCATCTACGACGAGCGCCGCCGGGTGCTCGAGGGCGAGGACCTGCACGAGCAGATCCGCCACTTCGTCAACGACGTCGTCAACGGCTACATCGACGCCGAGACGGCGGAGGGCTTCCCCGACGACTGGGACCTCGATCGCCTCTGGACCGCGCTGAAGACGCTCTACCCGGTGTCGGTCACCCCCGAGGAGGTCGAGGAGGCCGCGGGCGGCCGCAGCGCCCTGACCGCCGACGTCCTGCGCGAGCAGCTGCTCTCCGACGCCCACCACGCCTACGACGCCCGGGAGGAGGAGCTCGGCGCCGAGGTCATGCGCGAGGTCGAGCGCCGCGTCGTGCTGTCCGTGCTCGACCGCAAGTGGCGCGAGCACCTCTACGAGATGGACTACCTGCAGGAGGGCATCGGCCTGCGCGCGATGGCCCAGCGCGACCCGCTCGTGGAGTACCAGCGTGAGGGCTTCCAGCTCTTCCAGGCGATGATGGAGTCGATCAAGGAGGAGTCCGTCGGCTACCTGTTCAACGTCAACGTCGAGGTGGAGAAGCCGGCTCCGGCCGTCGCTCCGGTCAGCGTCTCCGACATGCTGGCCGGCTCGGGCATCCCCACCGCAGCCGAGGAGCCCAGCCCGGCGGCCGAGGCCGCTCCGGTCGGCGAGGACGTCCTCGCCGCCGCCCCCGCGGGGGAGAGCGAGGAGGAGCGGGCCGAGCGCGAGCGCATCGCGATCCGCGCCAAGGGCCTCGAGCAGCCGGTGCGCGCCTCGCAGCTGCACTACTCGGCTCCCACCGCCGAGGGCGGCGTCGAGGTCCGCGACGTGGGCTCCACCGGGGCGACCCTGACGCAGGAGCAGCTCGACGAGACCCCGAAGAACGCGCCCTGCCCCTGCGGCTCGGGCAAGAAGTTCAAGATGTGCCACGGGGCCAAGGCCTGAGGGTCCCCCCTAACAGCAGGGTGAACGCGCCGGCAGCAGCCGGCGCGTTCACCTTTGCCCCAGCTGCTCGGCCGCCCTCAGCTGGTCAGCCGACCTGGAGCGCCTCGATGCGCCAGCGGCCGTCGACGCCGACGAGCCGCATCGCCAGCGCCCTGACGCGCGGGCCGTCGAGCACCACCGCGCAGGCCTCGGCGACCCCGTCGGCGGGCTCGCACACCCGCACGCTGCGGACCACGGCGCGGCGGGCGGCCGTCGAGCCGCGGCGCGCCGAGACGGCCCCGCGACGCGCGACCACGGCATAGACCTCGGGCGTGGTCCAGCGCAGGATCTGCGGCGGCTGCCGCAGGCCCGACATCACCTCGACCACCGCCTGGGCCAGGTGCCCGGCCCAGTGGACCGGGTCGGGCAGCCCGCTGCGGCCGGTGGCCTGCGGCCCGAAGAGCTGCTCGTCGCTGGCCGAGGCGAAGTCCACCGCCAAGGCGTCCTGGATGTAGCGGGGGCCGCCCCGCGCGCCGTCGGGCGGCAGGGCGCCGGAGCCGGCGGGGGTGGCCTGGGGCAGCAGCGCAGGGCGCGGCTGCGGGATGGGCAGCACCCGGATCGGCTGCAGCGCAGGGCCCGGACGTGCGGGCCTGCTTCCTGCCTCCGCCGCGGGGTTCCTCGCCGCGCTCACCGGAGGGCTCCGGTCGCGACGGGCACGCGGAGCACCTGGCCCGGCAGGAGGAGGCCGGGGTCGGGCCCGATGACTGCGCGGTTCGCCTCGTGCCAGCGTGGCCACTCCGCTGCGACCTCGGCGTCGGTCGCCTCGGGGCCGAGGTGGTGGCGCACGAGGTCCCACAGGGTGTCTCCGCGGCGTACGACGGCATCGAGGCGCTCCCCGGCCGGTGGCGCGGTCGCCACCAGCCGGGTCGACGGCTGGGGGCGCACCGGTGGGCGGCTCGGGGTCCATCCCGGCGCGGGCGGCGCAGGGACCTCGCTGCCGGCAGCGGACGGCTTCTCAGGGGGCACGGGGGAGGAGCCGAATCCGGGTGACGGGGCGGTGGACGAAGGGGCGGGTGCGGAGGCGGACGTGGGGGTGGGGCTGGATGTGGGGGTGTGGGCGAGAGGGCTGGGCAGCAGACCAGTGGCCCGGAAGCCCGGCGACGCGGCCGTGCCGGCGGCGGCGGAGGTCCCGGTGCCCTCGGCGAGGGCGGTGCCGGGTGCGAGGGCGCCGGCCAGGCTTGCGCCGACGACCACCGCCGCGAGGCGGCGCACCATTCGCGGCGCGCTCTGCTCCGCCGCCCGGCGGCACCAGAGCCCGACCCGCCCCGGCAGGTGACCGAGCAGGGCGAGGACCAGGCCCGCCCACAGCCACGCCGCGACCACGGCCCCGCCGAGCGCCACCACCAGGGTCAGGGCCTGCTGCGGGCTCGCGGGCGTGGGTGCCCCGACCTCCCGGACCAGCGACACCGCCACCACGCCCAGCCAGCCCCCGGCGAGAGGAATGCCGACGCCCGCTCCGATGACCCTGCCGATCTGCGCTCCCTGCATTGGTGCCCCCAGTGTTCGTTTGCCTTCGTTTGCGTTCAGGTGCAGTCAGGCACGTTTGCCTGCGTTTGGCAAGGGGTGCTTTCGCGAGGCTAGGCTTCGAGCGCAGCGGCGGGGCGCGGAGGCCGCCACGGGCCGGCGACAGATCGGGGGGTGTCATGCGTTGGGAGCGGCTCTTCGCCGACCTCGAGGGGCAGTGGGAGGCGGAGGCTCGCCGCGACCTCGACCAGGAGGTCGCGGACCGCACGCGGCGCGAGCGGGCGACCGTGGGGCTGTACGAGCGCCTGGCCGCCTCGGTCGGTGACTCGGTGAGCCTGCGCCTGGTCGCCGGCCCGCCGCTGGCCGGCGTCGTGGCCGACGTCGGCGACGGGTGGCTGCTGCTCGGCGGCGAGCTGGGGCGGGCCGCCCTGGTGCCGCTGGCGGCAGTGGCAGCCGTGACGGGCGTCGGCGCCCGGGCATCGGAGTCGGCCCTGGGCAGGCGCTTCGGCCTCGGCTACGCCCTGCGTGGGCTGAGTCGTGACCGTGCGGTCGTGGCTCTCACCGACGTGGCCGGCGCCGTGGCGACCGGCACCATCGACGCGGTCGGGTCGGACTGCTTCGACCTCAGCGAGCACGCGCCTGAGGAGCCCAGGCGCTCCGCGAACGTCACGGGCCGGCTCCTCGTGCCGTTCTCGGCCGTGGCGTGCCTGCGCCCGGCCGGCGCTCCGGCCTCCCTGGAATGAGCGGACCCGCCCGGCGAGGGGCGGGTAGGGTCGAGTCGAGGGTCGCGGGCATGGCGCGCCCGCCTCACTCCGGGTTCTGGCCGAAGGGGTGCGCCGCCACGAAGCTCTTCGTCTCGTCGTACATGCGCTGGATGTAGCTCTCGAGCTCGGACACCTCGACGCGCCACTGCCCTCGGCCGCCGACCTTGATGGCGGGCAGCTCGCCGGAGCGGACAAGGGCGTATGCCTGGGCGGAGGAGATATCGAGCACCTCGGAGACCTCCGAGAGCTGGATGAAGCGCTTGGTCACGGCTGCCCCTGCCTTTCCCTTGGACAGGAGGTTACCTGTCCTTGACCAAATTTTTACCATAAGCGTTCGGCTGCGTCTGCTGATTGCCGTCAGTCTCGCATCACCGCGATTTCACCGCATTGAACGGTCAAGACCTGTGGACATCCCCGCCACTGTGGACTGGACGAACCGCAGCGTGGCCCGGTGCGCCATGATGACGCACCAGACCGCAGCCAGTCAGCAAGGGGGAGCCACGTCGTGCCCGACATCGCCACGCCCAGGGCCGCGCGCCTACAGAAGCCGTCGTGGAGGGACACGCGTCTGCTGGTCGGCATCCTGCTGGTCCTCGCCGCCACCGTGCTGGGGTCGCTGACCGTGGCGGCCGCCGACGACCGCGTGCCGATGTATGCCGCGTCGGGCCAGCTGGTCCCCGGCCAGCCGCTCAGCGCGGATCGGCTCACCCGCGTCGACGTCCAGCTCGGGGACCGCGCGGAGCGCTACCTCTCCGCCTCGTCGCCCCTGCCGCCCGGCGCCCACGTGCTGCGCGAGGTCCGTCCCGGCGAGCTGGTACCCCTGTCGGCGATCGGCAGCAAGGAGGACGTCGACCTCCAACCGCTCACCCTCGTCGTCGACTCCCGCTCGGCCGCACCGCTGGTCGTCGGCTCGGTGGTCGACGTCTACGTCAACCCGGTGAACCCCGAGGGCGACGCGGCAGGGCGCGACTTCGAGGGCGCGCGGCTCGCGCTCGAGTCGGCCACCGTGGCCGGGCTGCCACAGACCGGTGGGCGGCTCAGCGGCTCGCAGGCCGAGCGCGCGGTGCAGGTGATGGTGCCCACGGAGCGGATCCGGGACCTCATCGGCGACGTCGACCTCGGCGCCAGGGTCACCCTCGTGCCGGTGCCCGGGTCACCTCTGGGCGGGGACCAGTGAGCACGGCGGTCCTCACCGCCGTCAGCCACCAGTGGGAGAGCGAGCTCGTCACCTCTCTCGAGTCGGCCCCCGGGCTGACGGTCGTGCGCCGGTGCGCCGACCTCGCCGACCTGCTCGCCGCCGCCTCGGCAGGGCTGGCCGACGTCGCGGTGGTCTCCGCCGACCTGCGCGCCCTCGACCGGGCGGCGCTGCACCACCTCGCGAGCCACGGGGTGCGTGCGGCCGGCGCCGTTGCGCCGGGTGACGAGGCCGCCGAGCGGCACCTGCGCCAGCTCGGCCTCCACGTCGTGGTGCGGGCCGACGCCGCACCCCACGAGATCGAGGACGCCCTCGTCGGGCTCGAGGCGGCCGAGGCCCCGGGATCCGAGCCAGGCACCGGCGAGCCCGGTGCGAGTCCGGACGGCGACCGCGAGGGCCTCGGCGAACAGCTGGACGGCGACACGTGGCGGCCCGTGGAGCAGTGCCGCCTCATCGCGGTCTGGGGGCCCACCGGTGCGCCCGGCCGCAGCACGGTGGCCCTCGGCCTGGCGGCAGAGGCGGCCGCCGCCGGCTCGCGCACGCTCCTCGTGGACTGCGACACCTATGGCTCGTCCATCGCTCAGGCCCTCTCCCTGCTCGACGAGGCGCCGGGCATGGCGGCCGCAGCCCGCGCAGCCGACCAGGGTGCCCTCGACCTCCCCGCGCTGGCCCGGCTCGCGCCCGAGGTGAGCCCGCGCCTGCGGGTGCTGACCGGCATACCCCGTGCGGAGCGGTGGCCGGAGCTGCGCGCCCCGGCGGTGGAGCACGTGCTCACCGTCGCGCGGCAGCTGGCGGAGGTCGTGGTCGTCGACTGCGGCTTCGCCATCGAGGACGACGAGGAGCTCAGCTACGACACCCTGGCGCCCCGCCGCAACGCCGCCACCCTGACCGCGCTGGAGCAGGCCGACGACCTGCTGGTGGTGGGCAGCGCCGACCCGATCGGGCTCCAGCGACTGGTGCGCGCGGTGCAGGACGTGGGCAGCATCCCCTCGCCGAAACCCCAGGTGGTGGTCAACAGGGTGCGCGCCTCGGCGGTGGGCAGCCGGCCGGAGCGGCGCATCAGTGAGGCGCTGAGCCGGTTCTCGGGGATGGACGACCTGCTCTTCCTGCCCTGGGACCAGCACACGCTCGACGGGGCCCTGTTCGCCGGCAGGACGCTGCTCGAGTTCGCGCCGCAGTCCGAGCTGCGCCGCGCGATGGCCGCCGTGGCGGCCCGGTGTGGCGTCGCCGCACCCGACCCGGCTGGAGGCCGGCGCCGTCGCTGACGGTGCGGTCGGCGTCGCCGTGTCCTACGCCGAGAAGAGCAGCGTGAGGCCGCCGACGGTGTAGAGCACCATCAGCACCAGCAGCGGCACCTGGCCGGTGACCGCGACCCGGCGGGGGAAGAGGGCGACGGCACGCTCGTGCGCCACGACGACGCCGAGCAGGTGGCCGGTGATGATGCCGACGACCTGGATGGTCGCCACGAGGGTCGGCTCGATCAGCGCCAGGCTCGGCTCCAGCCCGGCGGTGCCCAGCCAGTTGGCGCCGGAGCCCAGCGGGTCGGACAGCTTGGCCAGTCCGTTGACCCCCTCGTAGACGAACAGCGACCAGTAGTGCGCGACGAGGTAGCCCGCCGCGATGGGCACCAACGAGGGGGCGAAGGCGGTGGCCAGGCCGCGCGCCGGCATCTTGGCGAGCAGCGCCGAGAACGCAGCGGCGGCCCAGAGCATCCCGGCCACGAGCAGGCACAGCACGACCAGGGCCAGGGTCTGCCACAGCCGGCCGGGCAGGTCGGAGGACTGCACGAAGGTGTACCACCACGTCTCGGACGAGAACCCGTCGTAGGCGGTGCCGCCGAGCATGACCGACGTCGTGGCGACGAGCCCGGGGCGCGCGGCGATCTCGTTCGGCCCGTGCAGGGGCGTGCGCAGCACCCACCGTCCGTCGGCCCGGCGGCCGAGCGGGCTGAGCGAGCCGTAGAGACCCGACCAGGCCTCGAACGGGTCGCCGGTGGCGAAGTAGTCGCGGCCGAACACCAGCGCGAGCAGCAGCGAGACGAGCAGGAAGCCCACGATGGCCACCCGCAGCACGGGCAGGGTCGTGTTGTCGGGGGCGATGAGCTCGAGCCAGGTGAAGGCGAACAGGCCCAGGGCGGCCGGCCACCAGCCGAGGCGGTAGGGCGCGAGGGAGAAGTCCGGTGGGACCCGGGCCAGGGCCAGCACGCCGCGGTGGAGCTGGCGCACCGGGTTGAGCACCCTCCAGATCGGCCCGAAGACCAACGACAACAGGCCCAGGCCGACCCACAGGTACACGTAGACGACGTAGGGGACCGGGTTGTTGGCGTCGTCCTTGCCGAAGAACAGCGCCAGCAGGGTCCACGCCGTCAGGGCCAGGGAGAGGGCGGCGAAGACGCCCCGGACGAAGGGGGAGTCGAGGGCGAGGGCCAGTGCCGGGGGCAGCAGGCGGCCGTCGGTGCGGTGCAGTCGGGGCTGCTTCCACAGCACGCCGAGGGCCACGAACGAGATCGCCAGGGCCAGGCCGGCGCCGATGAGCAGCAGGTCGAAGGGCAGGGGCAGGTCCTGCCGCGAGCCCACACCGTGCGCCGGCAGCACCGTCGGGAGAGCCGTCATCGGACGGCGATCCTCATGAGCATCAGGGGCGGCTCGTGGGTCTCGACCTCGAAGACGCCCGGCTCGGTGCCCGTCACCGTGACGGTCGAGGGCTTCCCGGCCTCGAGCGTGCCGGTGACGTCGAACCCGTGGGCGTGGATCTCGTCGTCGTGGTCGCTGGTGACGACGAGCGTGAGCTTCTCGCCGACCTTGAGGTCGATCGTGGCGGGAGCCGGGGTGACCTTCTTGCCCGTGATGGTGACCTCGATGGTCCGGCCCGCGGGGGTGTCGCTCGGGGGTGGGGGAGTGGTCGGGGTCTTGGCCGACGGCGGCGTCGTGTCCTTGGCGGCCGGGCTCGACGAGGTGGCCGACGGGCTCGGGCTGCCGCTCGCGGCAGGCGAGCCTGAGCCTTCCCCGCAGGCGGTGACGGCGAGCGCCAGCGCCGCCCCCGCGGCATACCAGGTGCCCCTTGAGAGGGTCATCTTCGTCACGCGCTGCAGTCTAGACAGCGCGATCTGACACCATGGACGCGTGCCCGACCGCCTGAGCTCGCTCGACGCGTCCTTCCTCTACCTGGAGGATGCGACCACGCCCATGCACGTCGGCTCGGTCATGGTGTTCGACCCTCCGGACGACGGCTTCGACTACGACCGTCTGGTGCAGCTCATCTCGCAGCGCATCGCCTTCGTGCCGCGGTACCGGCAGCGGATCCGGCAGATCCCCGGGCGCCTGGCGAACCCGGTGTGGGTCGACGACGAGGACTTCGACGTCACCTACCACGTGCGCCGGTCGGCCCTGCCCCGCCCGGGCACCGACGAGCAGCTGCAGGAGTTCGTCGCCCGGATCCAGCCGCGTCCCCTCGATCGCCACCGACCGCTGTGGGAGGTCTACCTCGTCGAGGGCCTCGAGGACGGACGCTTCGCGATCGTGACCAAGTCGCACCAGGCGCTGGTCGACGGGGTGCACGCCGTCGACATCGCCCACGTCATCGTCGACGACGACCCGGCGGCCGAGGGCCTGGTCACCGACACGTGGCGGCCGTCGCACGAGCCGAGCGACATCGAGCTGCTCACCGGTGCGCTGGTCGACGCCGTGCGCCGCCCCAGCGAGATCGTCGAGAACGTGCGGGGCGGCATCGTCGACCTGAAGGCCGTCGGCGGCAGGGCCCTGTCGGCAGCCGGCCACGTCGTGTCGACGCTCGCGCGCACCGCGACCCGCCCGGCGCCCACCTCACCGCTCAACGCCTCGGTGGGCGAGGCCCGCCGCTACGTGATGATCGGCACGGACCTCGACGACTACAAGAAGGTGCGCAGCAAGCTGGCCCGCGGCAACTACGCCGACGACGTCACCATCAACGACGTCATCCTGGCGACGATCTCCGGCGCCTTCCGGTCGTGGCTGCTCACGCGCGGCGAGGCCGTGCACTCGGGCACGACGGTGCGGGCGATGGTGCCGGTCAGCGTCTACGACGAGGAGCAGACGCACCATGCTGGTACCCGCCTGAAGGCGTGCTTCGTCGACCTGCCGGTGGGGGAGCCGGGCGCCTCCATGCGGCTGCACCAGATCGCCTTCGCGATGCGCCAGCAGATGGAGGGCGGGCAGGCCGTGGGTGCCGACTCGCTCGCCGAGCTCGCGGGCTTCGCCCCGCCCACGCTGCACTCGCTCGGTGCCCGCCTCGGCAGCGCCGTGTCGCGGCGGCTGTTCAACGTCGTCATCACCAACGTCCCCGGTCCGCAGCAGGCCCTGTATGCCGGTGACGCCAAGATGGTGGCCACCTACCCGGTGATGCCACTCGCCAAGGGACAGGGGCTGTCGATCGGCCTGACCTCCTACGACGGCGGGGTCTACTACGGCCTCAACGCCGACCGCGACGCGATGCCCGACATCGATGTGCTCGGCCAGGGAGTCGTCGACTCCCTCGGCGAGCTCCTCGAGAGCAAGTCGAGTCAGCGGTAGGCGGGACGCCGTGAGCACCGAGCTCGTTCCCACCGACGCCGGACGCCCTCGGCGGGGGCTCGTGCTGGGCGGCGGGGGCGTGCTCGGCGCGGCGTGGATGGTGGGGGCGCTCAAGGCGCTCGAGGACGAGCTGGGCATGGACGCCCGTCACTTCGACGAGTACGTCGGCACATCGGCCGGCGCCGTGCTCACGGCGCTGCTCGGCTGCGGGGTCTCGGTTGGAGACCTCGTGCGCCACCAGCTCGAGGGGACCATCGACGTGGGGCCGCTCGCGGGCTACGAGTGGGACTACCACCGCGACACCGGCGGCGACCGGCCGCCGCGGCCGCGGGTCAGCCTCGGCTCGCCCGAGCTGCTGCGCGCCAACGCCCGCCAGCTGCGCCAGCT
Organism: Knoellia sp. p5-6-4; assembly: GCF_029222705.1. Classification (NCBI taxonomy): domain Bacteria; kingdom Bacillati; phylum Actinomycetota; class Actinomycetes; order Micrococcales; family Intrasporangiaceae; genus Knoellia; species Knoellia sp. p5-6-4. The sequence goes on along the minus strand of NZ_JARGZF010000002.1, from coordinate 848,464 downwards.
CCCGCCGACCGCGGTGCTGTCCGCGATCGTGCCCGAGGGCCGGGGCAGCATCGAGGCGGTCGGGGCGCTCGTCTCCTGGGTGGCGGGGGACGCCTGGGCGCCCCGCGACGGCGTGTGCGTCGTGGCTCTGGACTTCGATGCCGGTCAGCGGGTGGCGTTCGGCCGCGAGGGCGCTCCTCCCGCGCCGCTGTCGTCGGCGGTGATGGCCTCGTGCGCCATCCCGGGCTGGTACCAGCCGGTGCGGTTGGGCGAGCGCCGCTACATCGACGGCGGGGCGTGGTCGTCGACCAACCTCGACCTGATGGCCGGCCTGGGCCTCGACGAGGTCTACGTGCTGGCGCCCTCGGTGAGCTTCGTCCGGGACGCGCCCAAGCACTGGAGGACCCGGGTGGAGCGGCAGTGGCGCAACCGGGTGACCCAGCGCTGCCTGCGCGAGCTGCGCCGGGTGCACCGGGAGGGGACCCACGTCACCGTGCTCGGTCCGGGCGAGGAGGACCTCGAGGCGTTCGGCGCCAACCTCATGGACGTGGGGCGGCGGCCGCGCGTCATCGAGACGTCCCTGCGAACATCGGCGCACTCCCTGCGCGACCCGGCGCCCCTGCCGGACGCCACCGACTTCGAGGATGTGGGATGAGCCAGACCCGGGTCTACGTGCCGCTGAACGCCTCGCGCCTGCGCGAGCTGAGCCGGACGCGCACGCTCACCGGGACGCCGCTGGCTGCCTTCGCGGTGACGGCACGGCTGGAGCGCTCACTGCCGACGGGGGACGAGGAGGAGTGGGAGTACGCCGCGCTGTGCGACGCAGTCGAGGCGGCTTCGGAGCTGAGGGAGACGCCGGGCGCCAAGCGGGTGGTGGCGGCGGCCGACGTCGAGGCGGACTCGGTGATGGCGGGCGGGGAGGCTGGTGCCCTTTCGTCCGTTGACGTGGGGGAGGCGGTGCCGCTTCGGCACATCGTCTCCTTCCACATCGACGAGCTCCCGAACGCGGACGGGGCGGAGGACCTGCTCTGGTACGACGCGACGGAGCTCGACGAGGTCGCGCGTCTCATGTAGAAGCTGGAGGGCACATGGACCCACTCCATGTCCTGCAGGACGGCCTCGGTGCCGTCTGGGGCCTGAACCGGCCCGGGTGCACCGCCGAGCACGTCGTGGTCGTGCTGCCCTCGCTCAACGTCTCGCAGAGCATGCTCAAGCACTACGGGCCGCGCCTGCTGTCGTTGGAGCACCGGTACCTGACCGAGATGCTCATGCTCGCCCGGGTCCCCGGCTGCGAGCTCGTGTTCGTCTGCTCCACCCACCCCGGACCCGCCGTCCTGGACTACTACGCGGGCCTGGTGCCCTCGCACCTGCAGGCCGGCGTGCGCGCGCGGGTGCACGTCGTGGCGGTCGAGGACCTGTCGGCCCGGCCCGTGGCCGAGAAGCTGCTCGAGAACCCGCTGGCGCTGTCGCGCATCAGTGAGGTCGTGGCCGGGCGCCCGGCGATGATCGAGCCCTGGAACGTCACCACCACCGAGGTCGCCGTCGCCGAGCGGCTCGGTCTGCCGCTCAACGGCACGCCTCCCGACCTGTGGCCGGTGGCCTTCAAGAGCGCCGGGCGTCGCATCTTCCGCGAGAGCGGTGTCCCCGTCCCGGCTGGTCGCGAGGGCGTGCGCACGGTCGAGGAGGTGGCTGATGCCGTCACCGACATCATCGAGACCTGCCCGAACGCCCGTGGCGTGGTCATCAAGCACGACAACAGCGGCTCGGGCGAGGGCAACATCGTGGTGGGCATCCGCGACCTCGGGGGGCGGGCGGTCAACGGTCCTGCCCTCGCCGAGCTGCTGGAGCAGGCCATCCCCCAGTGGTACCGCCTCGACCTGTTGGGCGGCGGGGTCGTGGAGGAGCTGGTGTCCGGCCAGCCCTTCGCGAGTCCCAGCGCGCAGGTCGACGTGGCCCCGGACGGGTCGGTCTCGGTGGCCGCGACCCACGAGCAGGTGCTCTCCGGGGAGACAGGCCAGGTGTATGCCGGGTGCACCTTCCCGGCGAACCCCGAGTACACCGGCGTGCTGGCCGCCTACGCCGACGCCGTGGGCACCCGGCTGGCCGCGCTGGGTGCCCGCGGGCGCCTGAGCGTGGACTTCGTGGCAGTGCGGCGGGAGGAGTGGGACGTGCTGGCCATCGAGGTGAACCTGCGCAAGGGCGGCACCACCCACCCGCTGACGGCCCTGCGGCACCTCGTGCCCGGTCGCTACGACCCCGTCCACGGCCAGTGGTTGCCCGAGCAGGGCGGGGTCCGGTGCTACTCCTCGACGGACAACCTGCTCGACCCGGCCTGGGTGGGGCTGCGCGCCGATGCGGCCATCGACGCGGTCGCTGCGGCGCGGGTGGACTTCTCCGACTCGACGAGGTCGGGGGTCGTGCTGCACATGCTGTCGGGGCTGGGCATCGACGGCAGGTGCGGGCTCACGGCCATCGCGGGCTCGCAGGAGGAGGCCACCGCGCTGGCGCAGGAGGCCCAAGCCGCGATCACGGGCGCCGCCCGGCGAGCTCGAACCATCGTTGTCGGGGGGTCCGCCTAGAGTTCAGGGTCTGTCATCCCCGGCCCACCAGGAGGCGCCCATGCAGACCCGCGACGCCCTCGCCCTGGCTCGCACCCTGGTCGCCGCGCACGGGCTGCGGGGCTGGACGGTGGCTCTCGACCGCGCCAAGACCAGGGCCGGCGCGTGCCACTACGGCAAGCGGCTGATCACCCTGAGCGGCCCCTTGACGCGGCTGCACTCCGAGGCCGACGTGCGCGACACCATCCTCCACGAGATCGCGCACGCCCTCGTGGGGCCGAAGCACCGCCACGACGAGGTGTGGCGGGCCACCGCTGTGAAGATCGGGTGCACCGGGCAGCGGTGCGTGCCCCCCGACGCGCCGAAGGTGGCCGGCGACTGGCTCGGCACCTGCCCTGCCGGGCACGAGGTGCACCGGCACCGCCGTCCGCAGCGGCCCCAGTCCTGCTCCCGATGCCGGCCGTCGTTCGACCTGCGCCACCTCTTCGCGTGGACCCACCGCGGCCGCGCCGTGGCGATGTCGGCGTCCTACGAAGCGCAGCTGGCCGCCGTGCGGCGGCGGGAGGCGGAGGCCGCGGCGGCACGGGCCCCCGCGACCGACCTCTGGGGTGGGGCCGGGGCTGCCCTGGGGCAGTCGCGCCAGCCGGGCCCGGCAGGCACGAAGGCGGTGGCTCGTCTGGCACCCGGCACCCGGGCCCGCTGCCTGGCGCCGGGCAAGTACTACGGCGTCGTCGGCGAGGTGGTCAAGCGCGGCCGCACGCGCTACCACCTCAAGGTGCGGGCCGGCATCCTCACCGTGCCGTTCCCGCTCGTCGAGGCGGCATAGTCCCGCCCAGCTCGCGTACGGCGAGCGGTGAGCTCACGCGTGCTGCTCCAGCCACGGGTCGACCAGGCGGTGGAAGGCGTCCGGCTTCGACCGGCGGATGCAGTGGTCGGCTCCGTCGACCTTCTCCACCTGCAGGTTCGGGTTGCCCAGGCCCCGCAGCTCGTCGCGCCTCGCGTCGTCCCACAGCAGCGGGTCGTCGCAGGTGAGCACCAGTGACGGGACGGCGATCTCGGACGCCACCTCCTGCCACGTGCGGCGGACGCGCGCCTGGCCGGTGGCGAGCATCGCGAGGTCGGTCCGGGTCTTGGCCCTGGCCCAGCCGGCATACTCCGAGGGCGGCCAGCCCTCGTTGTCCGCCATCCCCTTGGCCAGTGCCCCCTCCGGGTCGTCGTGCCACTCCTGCGCGTCGGTCACCCGCTGGTCGCCCACGAGCAGCCGGTCGTCCATCGACTCGGTGGGGTCCTCGCCCAGCGCGGGGTCCTCGAGCACCGTGGCGCGCACGAGGTCGGGCCGGGTGGCCGCGACCGAGCCGGCGGTGCCGCCGCCCATCGAGTGGCCGACGAGCACCGGTCGCTCGACCCCCTGCTCGCGCAGGGCCTCGAGCAGCACCACCGCGTCGGCGAGCATCGTCTCGCCGACTCCGGCGTCGAGCTGCTCACGCGTGAACCGCGCCGAGGTCCCGTGGCCGCGCGCGTCCCAGGCGAGCACCCGGTAGCGCGGCACCCACCGGGCCGCCGCGTCGGTCCAGCACTCGCCGGAGTCGGTGAGCCCGTGCATGAGCACCAGCGTGGTGGCTCCCTCCGGCCCCCCGAAGTCGTGGACGGTGAGCTCGGGCGGAAACTCCAGTGGCGGCATACGTGACACCATAGGGGCGCACTCACCGCCGAGAGACTTGTCTGGAGTAGCCCCCCATGGATGCCGTCACCCAGGTGCCCGCCCCCGTCAACGAGCCGGTGCTCGACTACGCGCCCGGCAGCCCCGAGCGGGCCGCCCTCGAGGTGGCGCTCGCCGAGCTCGGCAGCGACCGGATCGACCTGCCGCACACCATCGCCGGCAAGCGGGTGATGGGCACGGGCAAGAAGATCGACGTGCGCCAGCCGCACGCCAAGCGCAAGGTCCTCGGCACCATGCGCAACGCCACCGTCGACGACGCCCGCGCGGCCGTCGACGCCGCCAAGGCCGCCGCCCCCGGCTGGCGCGCGCTCTCCTTCGACGACCGCGCCGCCATCCTCCTCAAGGCCGCCGAGCTGCTCTCCGGCCCGTGGCGCGCCCGGCTCAACGCCGCGACCATGCTGGGCCAGTCCAAGACCGCCTACCAGGCGGAGATCGACGCGGCCTGCGAGCTCATCGACTTCTGGCGCATCAACGTGCACTTCGCGCGCCAGATCCTCGCCGAGCAGCCGCTGCTCAACTCCAAGGGCATCTGGAACCGCACCGACCACCGCCCGCTCGAGGGCTTCGTCTACGCGATCACCCCGTTCAACTTCACCGCCATCGCCGGCAACCTGCCGACCGCCCCGGCGCTGATGGGCAACACGGTCGTGTGGAAGCCGTCGCCGACCCAGCAGTTCGCGGCTCAGCTGACCCTCGAGCTGCTCGAGGCCGCCGGCATGCCGCCCGGCGTCATCAACATGGTGACCGGCGACGGCATCAACGTCTCCAAGGTCGCCCTCACCGACCCCGACCTCGCGGGCATCCACTTCACCGGTTCGACCGCGACGTTCCAGCACCTGTGGCAGGAGGTCGGCGCCAACCTGACCACCTACCGCACCTACCCGCGCCTGGTGGGGGAGACCGGTGGCAAGGACTTCATCCTCGCCCACCCCTCCGCCGACCCCGACGTGCTGCGCACCGCGATGATCCGCGGCGCCTTCGAGTACCAGGGCCAGAAGTGCTCCGCCGCCTCGCGGGCCTACGTGCCGAAGTCGCTGTGGAAGCGCATCAAGGCCGACCTGGTCTCGATCACCGAGGGCCTGAAGCAGGGTGACGTCACCGACCTGTCGAACTTCATGGGCGCGGTCATCGACGAGCGCGCGTTCGGCAAGCACGCGGCCGCGATCGACCGGGCGCACGCCACCTCAGGTGTCGACGTGGTCGCGGGCGGCAAGTACGACGACAGCGAGGGGTACTTCGTGCGCCCCACCGTGCTCGAGATCGCCGACCCGACCGACGAGTCGTTCAGGACGGAGTACTTCGGTCCGATCCTGTCGGTGCACGTCTACCCCGACCGCCAGTACGACAAGGTGCTCGACCAGATGGAGGCCTTCGCGCCCTACGGCCTGACCGGCTCGATCATCGCCCAGGACCGGGTCGCCATCGCCGACGCGACCGAGCGCCTGCGCTTCGCCGCCGGCAACTTCTACGTCAACGACAAGCCGACCGGCGCCGTCGTGGGCCAGCAGCCGTTCGGCGGCGGTCGCGCCTCCGGCACCAACGACAAGGCGGGCGCTGCGCAGAACCTGCTGCGCTGGACCTCGGCGCGCTCCATCAAGGAGACGTTCAACCCGCCGACCGCGCACGAGTACCCGCACATGGGCTGAGCGCGCCGCCCTGACGGGGCGCCCGCGAATACCGAGAGGGCCTGGAACCGCAGTGGTTCCAGGCCCTCTCGCCGTGTCCGGCCGTGCGGGGTGTGACGCGGTATGCCGTGTGGCTCAGCCCTGCTCGCCGCTCAGCCACTTCACGCCGGTCTGGTGCTCGATCTCGATGGCGGCCTCGATCGGCGGGGCCGCGGCCTTCTCGATCTTGCCCCCGAGGAGCGGCACGTGAGCCTTGAGGTCGGCGTCGATGTGCTGGACCGTGCCCGCACCGCCCGGCTGGAGCCGGAGCTTGCCGCCCAGCGTGATGGGGGCGCCGTGGATGTGCAGCTTGATGGACCCCTCCCTGCTGCCGTCTGGCATCGCCGGACCCCAGTCCTGGGTCTCGGCCACCTTGAGGGTCTCGCCCACCATCGACTTCGCGAAGTCGGGGAAGCCGTGCGTCGGAAGGACCCGCTCGGTCTTGATGATGGTGCGGTCACCCGACAGCTCGACCGAGACGGCGTGCTCGAGCGCCGCGGTCGCACCGCACTTGGCCTCCTGGAACCGCGGCTCCGCCAGCATCTCGAAGACCTCGTGGGGCGGGGCGGGGAACTCGACGGTGTGCGAGATCTTCACTGACACTCCAGACGTTGGGGACGGGTGGGTTCGTCGTCGATCGTAACCACGGCCGGGGTGTCCGGCTCCTGCGCGGCCTGCCGTGCACTGCTTGTCCACAGGGCGTCGTGGGTGGTCACGTTGTCCACAGGCGCGGCTCCGCGGCTTGCAGACCGTGCTGTTGTATGCCGTCGAATCCGTTGCGCCGCAACGGTGGCCGTCGCTTTCGGGTCCAGTTGGGCTGTCGGTGCTTGCCCCTATGTTGTGGTCATGGAGGAGAACCTGAGCCACGGCCCGACCTTGGCCGAGCACCGCGAACGGATCGCGGCTGCGCACTCCTCCCTGTCCGCGCTCGGTGAGGTGCTGTGGCAGACGCCGTCGGGCGGCGGGCCCGACGGGCTGGCCGGGCTGGTGAGCGAGGTCGACGCGCTGGGCATGGCGTGCGATGCGGTGCGGGTCGCGGTGGTGCGGGAGGCGATGGACCGCGGGGAGACCTCCGGTGGGGCGGCGGCGATGACGGTGACCCAGTGGGTGCGCCACCACGCGCCGTCGACGAGGGCCGGTGGGGCGGGGACCATCGTCAGCGTCGCGCAGGGGTTCCAGAAGCGGGTCAACGCCCCAGTGAAGGAGGCGGTGGACGCGGGCCGGCTGCCGGTGTGGTCGGCGGCGGCGGTCGTCTCGGAGGCGGACAAGCTGCGGCCGCTGCTGGCCGAGGGCGCCGAACCCCACGTGCTCGAGGGCCTGGTCAGCATGGCCGAGCAGCACGGCCCGTCCGGGTGCCGGATGCTGCGTGACGCCCTGCTGGCCAGGTACGGACGCCAGGGGGTGCTGCAGGACCAGCAGAACCTGGGCAAGGCGTTCATCTCCCTGTCCCAGCCGCGGGAGACCGGCGCGGAGACGTTCGAGTACCGGCTCACCCTCGACGTCGAGGGCAAGGCTGCGTTGGAGGCCGCGCTGGGGCCGTTGTCGGCCCCGAAGCCGGTCGACGGCGAACGCGACCTGCGCAGCAGCGACCGTCGCCGCGGCGACGCCTTGGTGACGTTGGCGCGGCGGGCGGTGGCGGCCGGGGACGAGGCGGGCAGGACGAACAAGACCACCCTGCTGCTGACCATGAGCTACGACGACCTCAGGAACCGACTAGGCGCGGCCACCACCCTGGGCGGGCTGGACGCCGGCACCCACCTGGCCCCGGAGACCGTGCGCCGGTTGTGCTGCGACGGCTCCGTGATCCCGATCGTGCTGAACGGTCGGGGTGAGGTCGTGGACTGGGGCCTGGAGAAGCGGTACCTCAGCGACGCCCAGACCAAGCGGCTCTGGCTCCGCGACGGCGGGTGCACCTACCCCGGTTGTGACGCCCCGCCGCAGTGGACCGACGCCCACCACCTCGTGCACTGGGCAGATGCCGGCCCCTCGAACCTGGGCAACGCGGCCCTGCTGTGCGAGCGGCACCACACGGTCGTGCACAACCGCCGCTACGCCGGCCGGGTCGTCAAGGACGCGCCCGGGGAACGGGTCGAATGGGACCTCACCCGGGGCTCCTACGACGAGCTCCTCGCCCGACGCGCCGCGCAGGAGCCAGCGTGACCCCGCCCCACACCCCGCCGACACAGGCGGGGCCACCGGCGGGCCCGCGGCTGTGACCTAGGGCGGCTGGAGGCGCAGCCTGAGCTGTTGGCCGGGCACGGCCTGCGCGGCACGGTCGACATCGGTCTCGACGACCACAGCCACCACGGGGTAGCCCCCGGTCACCGGGTGGTCGGCGAGGAAGAGCACCGGCTGCCCACCCGCGGGCACCTGCACCGCGCCACGCACGACGCCCTCGCTCGGCAGCTCGTCGTCGGCCCGGTCGGGGTGCCACGCCAGTGCGGTGCCCTCGAGGCGCAGGCCGACCCGGTCGCTGCGCGACGAGACCGTCCACGTCTGCTCGCCCAGGGCCGTGGGGTCGGCCAGCCAGTCGGCTCGGGGGCCCAACACGGCCTGCAGCACGACGAGGCCGTCGGTGGGAGGGGCCACCGGGGCCACGTCAACGGTCGGCTCGCCCACGGGCGGCTCCACGGGCAGCACGTCGCCGGGGCGCAGCGGCGGAGGGCCGATGCCGGAGAGGATGTCGGTGGAGCGCGAACCCAGCACCGGCTCGACGGCGAAGCCGCCGCGCACCGACAGGTAGGTGCGCAGCCCGGCGACAGGCGGCCCGAGCCGAAGCGTCTGCCCGGCTCGCAGGAGGAAGGGCGCGGCGTGGGGCGCAGGACGTCCATCGACGGAGGCGGGGGCCGGAGCGCCGGTGAGCACGACGGTCACGCTCCCGCGGGCGCGCATCACGAGCCCGCCGTGGGTCACCTCGACGGCGGCGTGGCCGGGTCCCTGGCCGAGCAGTCGGGCGCCGAGGAGGAACGCGCCCCGGTCGGCCGCGCCCGATCGCCCGACCCCGTATGCCGCCAGGCCGGGGCGGCCGAGGTCCTGCAGCAGGGAGAGGGGCCCGGTCTCGAGCACCTCGAGCTCGGCGTGCAGCGCCGGGGCCGGCCCGCCCGAGGTGACCGTCACGGCATACCCTCGCCGTCGGCGTCGACGAACTCCACGGTGGCACCCGGTCGGAGCAGCGCCGGTGGCTCGCGGCCGACGTCCCAGAGCACGGCGTCGGTCTCGCCGATGATCTGCCAGCCACCGGGGGAGGGCCTGGGGTAGATCCCGCTGAACGCCCCGGCCAGCCCGACTGCTCCGGCCGGCACGCGGGTGCGCGGCTCCTCGTGCCGCGGAACGCGCAACCGGGGGTCACCGCCGACGAGGTAGGAGAACCCGGGGGCAAATCCGCCGAAGCCGACGGTCCACGCCGTCCCCGTGTGTGCGCGGACCACCTCGAAGACGCTGAGGCCGGTCAACGACGCGACGGCGTCGAGGTCGGGGCCGTTGTAGCGCACCATGATTCGCACATGCGGACCGTGGGTGGCGATGGGCGCGCCGGGCGCCGGCGGTCGCCACTCGTCCAGGAGCTCGCGCACCTGCTCGCGCAGCGCCGGAAGGTGCGGGGGGCCCTCACCGATGAGCAGGAGGGTGCGTGCGGCGGGCACCACGTCGACGAGGCGGGTGAGGGCTCCTGCCTCACGCCGGTCGGAGACGGCCTCGAGCAGGGCCAGCACCTGCCCGAGGTCGGCCACCTCGACGAGCAGGGCGGTGTCGCCGCACGCGTGCACGGCGGGTGCGGTCATGCGATGAAGGGGCTGATCGCGACCCCGGCGGCCGTGAGGGCCTCGCGGACCGCTGTCGCGATGGCGACGGCTCCCGGGGTGTCGCCGTGCACGCAGACCGAGTCGGCGCTCAGCTCGATGTCGGTGCCGTCGACGGCGGTGACCTTGCCCTCGGTGACCAGCCGCACGGTGCGCTGGGCGATCTCCAGCGGGTCGTGCAGCAGGGCGCCCGGCTGGGTGCGCGGCACCAGCGTCCCCTCGGGGGTGTAGCCGCGGTCGGCGAACGCCTCGGCGACGGTGCGGATCCCGGCCTCGCGGGCAAGGTCGAGCAGCACCGAGCCGGGCAGGCCCAGCACGGCCAGCGTCGGGTCGTAGCGGCGGACCGCCTCGACGACCGCCGCGGCCTGGGACTCGTGGTGCACGACGGCGTTGTAGAGCGCGCCGTGCGGCTTGACGTAGCGCACGGTTGTGCCGGCGGCCACGCACATCCCCTGCAGGGCCCCGATCTGGTAGACCACCTCGGCGGTCAGCTCCGCGGGTTCGACGTCCATGAACCGGCGGCCGAACCCGGCGAGGTCGCGGTAGGCCACCTGGGCGCCGACCACGACGCCGCGCCCAGCGGCCTGCTCGCAGGTGCGCAGCAGCCCGGCAGGGTCGCCGGCGTGGAAGCCGCAGGCGATGTTGGCGCTCGTGACGATGGCGAGCACGGCCTCGTCGTCGCCGAGCTCCCAGCGGCCGAAGGACTCGCCGAGGTCGGAGTTGAGGTCGATGCGCGGGCCGCTCTGCACAGCTCCGAGGCTACTCGCGCAACGCTGCCGAGTGGTGGGCCAGCACCGAGCGCGCGGCCTCGAGGGCGGCGGTCAGCCGGGCGCGCCGCCGGGTCAGCTGGAGCACGGCGTGGTCGAGCTGGGCCTGGAGCTCGGAGCGACGGGCCTCGCGGACGCCGAGGGCCTCCTCGTCGGCGACGCCGGCAACACCCCAGCGGGGCACCACCCTCCCGTCCGCCACGGCCAGCCCAGCCTGCTGTGCCGCCTCCTCGACGGCACGAGCCTGCTGGAGCGCCTCTGCGAGGTCCGTCGCGTGGTCCTGCAGCAGGGCGCCCACCCGGTCGAGCTCCTCCGTGGCCGCGGTCGCGGCGTCGACCAGGGTGCGGGTGCGGCGACCCACGCTGCGGGCCACGCGTCCGGACCAGTCCTCGCCGAGCAGGGCGTGCGCCTGCCCGGAGGCCGCGCCGGCCGAGCGCAGGTCGGCCGCCAGCCGTCGCAGCGAGCCGCCTACCTGCGAACACGAAGCGGGGTCACCGTGCAGCGCGGCGGTCACCGGAACAGCCCCTTGGGCGGCGCCGAGACGTCGTCGGTGACGGGGGCTGCGGGAAGGGCGGTCGCCCGCTGGGAGGTCGCGGCGATCCGCAGCCGGCCCGCCAGCTCGGTGGCTTCGGCGTCCACGGCGCGCAACGTGTCGGCGAGCTGCTCGAGCAGGCCGTCGAGCGCGTTCTGGGTGGGGCGGTCGCCCACCTCGGGGAAGTGCCCGAGCACCTCCTCGGCGCCGGCACGCGCCACGCTGCGCAGGCTCTCGAGGGTGGCGCCGAGCCCCAGGAGCCGTTCGGGGTCCACGGACGACGACGGCATAGGAGCACTGTAGTGACGCACAGGCAACGGCCCCCGCCATTACCCACACAGGTGGGTGGCGAGGGCCGTCGTGTGTGGACGCGGGGCGCTGCCCCGCGTCGTCAGTACCAGTACTTGCGTCCGCCGACGGCGCGGCCGGTGGCGCCAAGGATGGCGAGGATGAGGCCGATGACGATGAGGATGATCCCAAGCGTGGTGAGAATGCTCAGGCTGTCGACCAGCAGGCCGAGGATCAGGAGGATGATGCCGAGGACGATCACGTGCGCTACTCCTTTGTCCGTAAGGAACGTGGTGCCACTGTGGCACCAACTTCCCCGGAAACCTAGTGTGACCTGCCGTAATCCGCGCGCCGAAGAGTCACCCGATTGACGGAGGCGCCCCCCAGCCGTCCCCGGGCGGGCAAGGGCCGGTCCCGTCCTGCCCCGTCGCGATCGGCGCTAGGCTCGTCCCGGGCGCACAAAGGCGTGGGCCCACCCGACGACGGAGGAACACGACCACAAGCATGTCTGCATCGCTGGAGCAGTCTCGAGATCAGTTGTTGCACGCCGCGGCCGAGCTGGGGGCCCACGCGGGGGGTGAGGGGCTCGAGACGTTCCTGCAGGGCTACTACCGGCACGTCGCGACCGAGGACCTGCTCGCCCGGGCGCCCGAGGACCTGCTGGGTGCGGCGACCCACCACCAGGAGCTGGCCAAGACCCGGCCCATCGGCACCGTCAACGTCGAGGTGTTCAACCCCGAGGTCGAGGAGCAGGGGTGGGCCAGCGGCCACACCGTCGTGCAGATCGTCACTGACGACATGCCCTTCCTCGTCGACTCGGTGACGGCCGAGCTGGGTCGGATGGGGCGCACCGTCCACCTCATCGTGCACCCACTGATCGTGGTGCGCCGCAACGCTGCCGGTGAGCTCGAGGAGATCATCGGCCGCGGCACCCGTGACTCCGGCGTCGACCTCGGGCCCGAGGGCGGGTTCGGCGTCGTGCGCGAGTCGTGGATGCACATCGAGGTCGACCGTGAGAGCCACGCAGAGGAGCGCGAGGAGATCGCCGCCAACCTGCGCCGGGTGCTCTCCGACGTGCGCGAGGCCGTCGAGGACTGGCCGAAGATGCGCGCCAAGTGCAGCGAGGTCGCCGACGCGCTCAGGGCCAGCCCGCCGGTGGGCATCCCCGAGGGGGAGGTGGAGCAGACCCGACGCCTCCTCGACTGGCTCGCCGACAACCACTTCACGTTCCTCGGCTACCGCGAGTACCGGCTCGGCCGCGAGGACGGCACGGACGTGCTCACCGCCGTGCAGGGTTCCGGCCTGGGTCTGCTCCGCTACGACAGCAGCCCCGAGGGAGTGCGCCTGAGCGAGCAGGCCAGCGTGGTGGCGCGCGAGCCCAAGCTCCTGATCGTGACCAAGGCCAACAGCCGCGCCACCGTGCACCGCTCGACCTACCTCGACTACGTCGGCATCAAGACCTTCGACGAGCAGGGCGAGGTCACCGGGGAGAAGCGTTTCCTCGGTCTCTTCACCTCCACCGCCTACACCGAGTCGGTGACGCGGATCCCCGTGCTGCAGGACAAGATCAACGCGATCTTCGAGCGCACCGGCTTCGCCACCGACTCGCACTCGGGCAAGGACCTGCTCGAGGTGCTCGAGACCTACCCGCGCGACGAGCTGTTCCAGGCCGACCAGGACGAGCTGCACGACAACGCGACCGCCGTGCTCCACCTGCAGGAGCGCCGCAAGACCCGCCTCTTCCTGCGCAAGGACGAGTTCGGCCGGTTCATGTCGTGCCTGGTCTACATCCCGCGCGACCGCTACAACACCGCCGTCCGGCTGCGCATGGAGACGATCCTGCGCAACGCGTTCTCGGGCGCCAGCGTCGACTACACGACCCGCGTCTCGGAGTCCGCGCTGGCCCGCCTGCACTTCGTCGTGCGCGTCCCGCAGGGCCAGCGCATCCCCGAGGTCGACCAGGACGTCCTCGAGAAGCAGCTGATCGACGCCACCCGCACCTGGGACGAGGACCTGTCGGAGGCGGCTCGCACCGAGCACGGCGAGGAGGCCGCGGCCCGGCTCACCGGCCTCTACGGCAGGGCCTTCCCCGAGGCCTACAAGGAGGACTTCACGCCCCGGGTCGGCGTCGCCGACATCCGCCACATGGAGGCCCTCGACACCGAGGAGGCCACCGGGCTGAACATGTACCAGGAGCCCGGCGCCCCCAGCCACGAGCGGCGCTTCAAGCTCTACCGCCGCGGCCCCCTGTCGCTGACCCAGGTGCTGCCGATGTTCACCCATCTCGGGGTGGAGGTCGTCGACGAGCGTCCCTACGAGATCTCCCGCGCCGACGGCGTCACCGTGCACATCTACGACTTCGGCCTGCGGGTGCGCAACGAGAAGGTCTGGACAGGGGACTCGCGCGACCGAACGCGTGAGCTGTTCCAGGAGGCCGTCGGCGCCGTGTGGAACGGCCACGCCGAGTCGGACGGGTTCAACGCCCTCGTCCTCGGCGCCGGGCTGACCTGGCGCCAGGTCGTCATCATCCGCACGGTCGCGAAGTACCTGCGCCAGACCCAGTCCACGTTCAGCCAGGACTACCTCGAGAACGCCCTCGTCCAGAACCTGCCCATCGCCGCGATGCTGGTGGAGCTGTTCGAGGAACGGTTCGACCCGAGCCGGTATGCCGGTGCGGCCGGTGCCGACCGCACCGCCGCCGAGGAGCAGGTCGCGGGGCACATCGAGCGGGCGCTCGACGGTGTGAAGTCCCTCGACCAGGACCGGATCATCCGCGCCTTCCTCGGCGTCATCCGGGCTGCGCTGCGCACGAACTACTACCAGTCGGCGCAGGACGGCGGGGCGAAGTCCTACGTGAGCCTCAAGCTCAACCCCAAGGCGGTGCCCGACCTGCCGGCACCCAGGCCGGCCTTCGAGATCTGGGTCTACAGCCCGCGGGTCGAGGGCGTGCACCTGCGGTTCGGCCCGGTCGCCCGCGGCGGCCTGCGCTGGAGCGACCGGCGCGAGGACTTCCGCACAGAGGTGCTCGGACTGGTCAAGGCGCAGATGGTCAAGAACGCCGTCATCGTGCCGACGGGTTCCAAGGGCGGCTTCTACGCCAAGCAGCTGCCCGACCCGACGCTGGACCGCGACGCGTGGCTGGCCGAGGGCGTGGCGTCCTACAAGATGTTCATCTCCGGCCTCCTCGACATCACCGACAACCGGGTCGGCGGCGAGGTGGTCGCTCCCGCAGACGTCGTGCGCCACGACACGGACGACCCCTACCTCGTGGTCGCGGCCGACAAGGGCACAGCGACCTTCTCCGACATCGCCAACGGCGTCGCGCAGTCCTACGGCTTCTGGCTCGACGACGCGTTCGCCTCCGGTGGCAGCGCCGGCTACGACCACAAGACGATGGGCATCACCGCCCGCGGCGCCTGGGAGTCGGTCAAGCGGCACTTCCGCGAGATGGGCGTCGACACCCAGGCGCAGGACTTCACCGCCGTGGGCATCGGCGACATGAGCGGCGACGTCTTCGGAAACGGCATGCTGCTGTCCGAGCACATCCGCCTGGTGGCCGCGTTCGACCACCGGCACATCTTCGTCGACCCGAACCCGGACGCGGCCACCTCGTTCCCGGAGCGCAGGCGGCTGTTCGAGCTGCCGCGGTCGTCCTGGGCCGACTACGACGAGACGCTGATCAGCAAGGGCGGCGGCGTGTTCGACCGGTCGCTCAAGGCGATCTCGATCACCCCGGAGATGACCGAGGCCCTGGGCCTGCCCGAGGCCGCCCGGACCATGACGCCGGCCGAGCTCATGAAGGCCATCCTCCAGGCGCCGGTGGACCTGCTCTGGAACGGCGGCATCGGCACCTACGTCAAGGCCGCCAGCGAGGAGCACTCCTCGATCGGCGACCGCGCCAACGACGCCATCAGGGTGAACGGCCACCAGCTGCGCTGCAGGGTCGTCGGCGAGGGCGGCAACCTCGGGTTCTCGCAGCTCGGGCGCATCGAGGCCTCGCTGCACGGGGTGCGGATCAACACCGACGCCATCGACAACTCCGCCGGTGTCGACACCTCCGACCACGAGGTGAACATCAAGATCCTCCTCACCGGCCTCACGCGCGAGGGCGACATGACCCTCAAGCAGCGCAACAAGCTGCTGGCCTCGATGACCGACGAGGTGGCGGCGCAGGTGCTGCGCGACAACTACGAGCAGAACATCCTGCTCGGCAACGCCCGGGCGCAGGAGCACGGCATGCTGCCCGTGCACCAGCGGCTCATCCACTGGCTCGAGGAGCGCGGAGACCTCGACCGTGAGCTCGAGTTCCTGCCGTCCGACGCCGAGCTCGACCGGCGCGCGAGCGAGGGGCTGGGGCTGAAGTCGCCGGAGTTCTCGGTGCTCGTCGCCTACTCCAAGCTGGCCCTCAAGGAGGACCTGCTCGAGTCCGAGCTGCCCGACGACCCGTGGTTCCAGGCGACGCTGGCCGAGTACTTCCCGGAGCCGATCCGTGAGCAGTTCGCCGAACCGCTCGCGCAGCACCCGCTGCGCCGGGAGATCATCACCAACGCGGTGGTGAACTCGATGGTCAACCGCGGGGGCATCACCTTCGCGTTCCGGGCCATGGAGGAGACGGGCTCGACGCCCGAGCAGATCGCGCGCGCCTTCGTGGTGGCCCGCGAGATCTTCGACCTGCCCGGCTTCGTCGCAGCCGTCGAGGCCCTCGACAACCAGGTCGACACCGAGGTGCAGACCCAGCTCTACCTCGAGTTCCGCCGGCTCATCGACCGGTCGATCCGCTGGTTCCTCACCTCGCGGCCCTCGCGCCTCGACGTGGCCAAGGAGGTGGCCCGGTTCGAGGCTGTCGTGCGAGAGTTCGCCCCCCGCATCCCCGACATGCTCAAGGGCGCCGAGCTCAAGCGGATGGAGCGCAACGCGCTGGCCTTCGAGCACCTCGGCATCCCCGCGGAGCTCGCGCACCGGTCGGCCAGCCTGCTCGACCAGTTCTCGCTGCTCGACATCGTCGACATCGCCACCGACACGGGGGAGTCGCCGGAGTCGGTCGCGCCGCTGTACTTCGTCGTCTCCGAGAGGTTCGGCATCGACCTCATGCTGGGCCGCGTGACCAACCTGCCGCGCGACGACCGGTGGGACGCGCTGGCGCGCGGTGCGCTGCGAGACGACCTGTATGCCGTGCTGGAGTCCCTCGTGCGTTCCGCGATCGACGCGAGCGACGCGGACAAGCCGCCGGCGGAGCGCTACGAGCAGTGGGCCCACGCGAACGCCGAGTCCTTCGCCCGGGCCCGGAACGCGCTGGCAGGCATCGAGCGCCTCGAGCGGCCGAACATCGCTGCCCTGTCGGTCGCCCTCCGCACGCTGCGCTCGGTGATCCGGGCGGGCGCGGCCGTCTAGGCGTGGCGGACGACGGGCCGGTGGTGATGTTGGGCCGCCTCGTCGAGGTGTGGCGCTTCCCCGTGAAGTCGATGGCGGGGGAGCGCCTGGAGTCGGCGGCCCTCGACGGGCGGGGCCTGGTGGGGGACCGGGAGTGGGCGGTCTACGACGAGGAGGGCCGGCTCGCGAGCGGCAAGCGCACCAACCGGTTCCGCCGCATGGACGAGGTGTTCACGCTGGCGGCCCGCACCGTGGGCGACCGCGTGGAGGTCGTGCTGCCGGACGGGCGGCAGGTCGTCGCTGGAGAGGCTTCGGCCGACCTCGCCCTGTCGGAGCACTTCGGCGAGGAGGTGGAGGTCGCGCCCGAGTCCGACATCGCGCACCAGGACGCGGGGCAGGTGAGCCTGGTCGGCACCGCGACGCTGCGCGCGCTGGGCGCGCTGTGCGAGCTGGACGGGCCGGTGGACCCTCGGCACCTGAGGGTGAACCTCGTCGTGGAGACGGCTCAGCCCTTCGAGGAGGAGGGATGGCTGGGGCGCGAGGTGCGGGTGGGGGACGTCGTGCTGAGGCCGGTCGAACGCATCGAGCGCTGCCGCATGGTCGACCTCGAGCAGGTGGGCCTCCCGGCGCTCGACGGGCTGCTCAAGGTGGTCGGGGCCGAGCGGGAGATGTGCGTCGGGGTCTACGCCGACGTCGTGGAGCCGGGCCTGCTGCGCGAGGGCGACCAGGTCACGGCCTGACCCCGGGCTCCCGCAGCGCCATCACTAGGCTGCCTGTCGTGCCCACCCTCAACGAGGCGCTCTCCGAAGCCACCGACCTCGCTCCCGCCGAGGTCGAGTGGCTCCACCTGCTCGTGGGTGACTGGCAGCTGCTGTCCGACCTGTCCTTTGCCGACCTCGTGCTGTGGGTGCCCGGCGGTGTCGAGGGCTGGCTGGCCGTGGCGCACGTGCGGCCGACGACCGGACAGATGGTGTTCTTCGAGGATGTCGTCGGCCGGCGCAGCCACCGGGGTCGTCACGCACTGCTGGACCAGGCGTACTCGGGGCAGCGGATCGTGCGTGCCAAGGAGCCGACCTTCCGCGAAGACATGCCGGTGCGCGAGGAGGCCATCCCCGTCGTGAAGGGGGGCCGCGCGCTGGCGGTGCTGACCCGGCATACGAACCTCGCGGCCATGCGCACGCCGAGCCGCCTCGAGCTCACCTACCAGGCCATCGCGGACGCGCTGGCACGGATGATCGCGGCCGGCGAGTTCCCGCACGCCGCCGCCCCCACCGGGCTGCGCCGTGGCGCGCCCCGCGTCGGTGACGGCGTGATCCGGCTCGACGTCAACGGCGAGGTCACGTACGCCAGTCCCAACGCGCTGTCGGCGATCCACCGGCTCGGCCACGTCGGGGACGTCATCGGTGAGCTGCTGGCCAAGGTGGTGGCCGACCTGCTGCGCGACGAGTCGCCGGTCGACGAGTCGCTCGCACTGGTCGTGACCGGCCGGGCGCCGTGGCGCACCGAGGTGGGCGCGCGAGGTGCGAGCGTCTCCATGCGGGCGATTCCGCTCACCGAGGCCGGCCAGCGCACGGGGGCGCTGTTGCTGCTCCGCGACGTCTCCGAGCTGCGGCGTCGTGAGCGCGAGCTCATCACCAAGGACGCCACCATCCGGGAGATCCACCACCGGGTGAAGAACAACCTCCAGACCGTGGCTGCCCTGCTGCGCCTGCAGGCCCGCCGGCTGCCGGCGGGTGAGGGGCGCACGGCCCTCGAGGAGGCGGTGCGCCGCGTCGGCGTCATCGCGCTGGTGCACGAGACGCTCAGCCAGGGCTTCGACGAGCGGGTGAACTTCGACGAGATCGCCAGCCAGGGGCTCAAGGCCGTGGTCGAGGTGGCCCGGGGCGAGCACCCGATCCACTCCCACATCGTCGGCGAGTTCGGCCTGCTCCGCGCCGAGGACGCGACCGCGCTGGCGATGATCCTCTCCGAGCTGATCCAGAACGCCGCCGAGCACGCGCTCGCCGAGCGGGGCGGGACCATCGAGGTGGCGGCGAAGCGCTCGGGCGAGGACGGCCACGAGGTGCTCGAGGTGAGCATCACCGATGACGGCGCGGGGCTGCCGCCGGACTTCGCGCCGGGCCGCTCAGGCCTCGGGACGCAGATCGTCCAGTCGCTGGTGCAGGACCTGCGCGGGCGCATCACGTGGGAGCCGGCGGAGCCGCGAGGCACGCGGGTGCGCTTCGTCGCCCGGCTCCGGCCGCTCAGCAGGGAGTCCTCGGCCTGAGGGCGGTGCCGGGTATGCCGGGTGGGCCGTCAGGCGGCGCGAAAACGCCGCGCGGGGGAAGCCCCAGCGCGGCGTGCGGTGGGGGACTCAGCCGGCGCGGCGGGCGCGAGCGTTGCGGCGCTTGAGGGCGCGGCGCTCGTCCTCGGACATGCCGCCCCAGACGCCGGCGTCCTGACCGGACTCAATGGCCCACTTCAGGCAGGTGTCGACCACCTCGCAGCGTCGGCAGACGGCCTTGGCTTCCTCGATCTGCAGGATCGCCGGGCCGGTGTTCCCGATCGGGAAGAACAGCTCCGGGTCCTCGTCGAGGCAGGCAGCGCGGTCGCGCCAGTCCATGAAGATCGTGCTCCTTGTCATTGCGGGGTGTCGCAGGGGGTGCCGGTGGGGGTGGTCGGCTGGCAAGGCGCGTCGTTGCGTCGTGCGGGGGTCATGCGCCGCTCGGGTCGCACAGCCGATCGGCCATGCTAGCGAAGAGGCCCACGGTGTGGGGAGGATGAAACGCAGGGGTGCGGTCATTCTCGGGGAAGACACACGTCTCTGCCAACGGCACAGCGGCGGCTTTCTGTTCCACCCTCACAGATGACGCGAGGTTTTCACAGGGGTTTCTTGCAGGAAACGTGCCGATTTGCCTGAGGGATTGGTCACAACCCGGACCCGCTGCCGCCGGATCTGCGCGGTGGAGGGCCGGTGGCGCTCGGCTAGCCTGACGCCCGTGAGTGCCGCCCCCAGCCCCTCCGATCGCCCGTCGTCCCACAGCGTGGACCGTTCCCGGGTGGTGGCGAGTGCGGTGTGCGCGCTGCAGGGGCTGTTCCTGCTGGGGTTCTGCGTCTTCTCGCTCGTCGAGCTGGCGTCGTCCGGGTCCGACAGCCCCACACGCGTGGTCATGGAGGTCGTGCTCGTCGCAGTCTTCGCCATCGGCCTCCTGGCGATCGCCCGGTTCTGGGTCGCCGGTGCGGACTGGCCGAAGACCCCCACGGTCGTGTGGAACCTGCTGCTCCTGCCGGTCGCCTGGGGGCTCGTGCAGAGCGGGCGCGGGCTGATCGCCCTCGTCGTCGCTGCCGTCGCGCTGACCGGCATCGCCTCCGCCGTCGCGGCCGGCACCTCCAACCCCGAGTCGTGACCACGGCATGATCGCCGCAGCGGTCGTGAGCTCAGGCCGTCTGCGAAGCCGGGGCGGGCTCGGCCACCGTCGCCACCTGGACCTCGACCGTCGCTGCGGCCGTTACGAGCAGGCCCCGCCCCGGCACGCGGTCGGCCGGCGCGAGGCCCCGGCCGGGAAGCCCGAAGAGCTCGGCGTCCCCCACACCGCGCGGGCCCAGCAGGAGCCCGGTCTGGCTGCGGGCGACCTCCACGGCGACGCTGCGGTACTGCGTGAGCAGGGTGCTCGTGCCGGCCGAGCACGCCACGAGCCCGGACCCCTGACGGGCGGCACGGACCAGGTCGCGCAGCATGGGCTCGACCGGGGTGTCGAGCAGCTGGTCGGCGTCGTCGACGAGCACGGCGAGGTCCGGGTCCGCTCGGTGGGCCGACTCCAGCGAGACGATGTCGTCGGGCGAGGCCCAGCAGACGACGCCCCGGGTGCCGCGAATCCCGTCGAGCGGCCCGGGCCGCGTCGTGACCAGCGCGACCGGCCGCCCGGCGCGCAGCAGTGAGGCGGCCAACGTGCCAAGCGCCGTCGACTTGCCGCTGCGGGGCGTCCCGGCCACCAGCCAGAGCCGACCGTCTCGCTGCGGGTTCAGTCCCACCGGCCGCAGGTCGTCGCCCCCGATGCCGACCGTGACCTGACCGGCGCGCAGGTCGCCCACAGAGCCGAGGGCGTCCAGGCCGACCTGTGCCGGGAGCGGCTCGACCCGCAGCGGACGCAGCGGCGGGGGCAGGTGCTCCACCGCGCCCGCCGGCACCGTCGCCGGTGCCGGGGGCTCGGCCAGCTGCACGACCGTGCCGTCGGGGGCCACCACGGCGCGACCAGGCGGCTGCACCCTCGGCAGCGCGTCGCGGCCCAGCCCGGCGAGCACGGCATCCCCCGGCTCGGCCAGCCGCAGCACCAGGCGCCGAGCGAACAGGGAGGTGGTGCGCCCGCAGAGCACGGCGCGGTCTCCCGTCACGGCCGCGCGCAGGCCGACGGCGGCACCGACCCGCAGGAGGGTGACGAGGCGGTCGCTGAGCAGGCCGTGGTCGGCGGCGTCGAGCTCGTGCACCACGAGGTCCCAGTCGTCGACCAGGAGCAGCACGGTGGCGGGGGGCGGCGGGGTCGTGCCCGGGGCGGAGGCTGCTGCCGCGCGCCAGTCCGTGAGTGAGGAGTGGCCGTGCCGGCTCATCAGGTGCTGCCGTCTGGCGAGCTCTGCCTCCAGCCGGCGCACCAGGCGCTCGAGCCGTGCGCGGTCGTCGCGTGAGACGACGGCCCCGGTGTGGGGCAGGCTCGTGAGGCCACGCAGGCCCCCGAGGCCGCCGTCCACGGCATACAGGTGGAGCTGCGCGGGGGTGAGCCGCCGTGCCGCCGCGCCCGCCACCAGGCGGAGGAAGCCGGTGCGGCCGCTGCCGCTGGTGCCCACCGCCGCCCAGTGCCCCGCCTCGGCGAGGTCCCACAGCAGCGGCTCCTGGCGCTGCTCGGCCGGGCGGTCCGCGAGGCCCAGCGGCACCACCCACTCGCCCAGCGCCCCGACCCCGGGGAGGCTGTCCGCGGTGAGGTGCTCGGGGAGCGGGGCCAGCCAGGGTGGCGCGACAGGAACGATGGCCATGGCCGCGGCGGCCGTGCGCAGGCTCGCGACCAGGACCGAGAGGTCCGAGTCCTCCGGGTGGTCCCGGCCGTCGCGCCGGTCGGGACTCGCACCGGCGCGAGGGTCACCGGGGTCGGCGCCGCGCCGCTGTTGGACTTCAGGGTGTTTCGGGGGACCGGCGGCCCAGTCGACTGGCAGGACGCTGAGCGGTCCCTCCCTCAGCTGTGACGACGCGGCGCCGGCGACCCTGGCCGTCTGGAACAGCTGCGGCGGTTCGCTGCCGCTGCGCGCGAAGGCGCGGCCGGGTGCTGCCTCGCTGATGCTCGCAGCGGCGGAGCTGTCGATGACGTCGTCGGAGTGGCCCGGTCACGGACCCGCAGCGCGACGCGGAGGCTGACGTTGGCCTTGATGTCGGCGGAGACCACACCGGCGGGACGCTGCGTCGCCAGGACGAGGTGCACGCCCAGTGACCGTCCGACGGCGGCGACACGGACCAGTCCGGTGATGAAGTCGGGGAACTCCTCTGCCAGCACGCGGAACTCGTCGATGACGATGACGAGTCGCGGCACCGACGCGTGCTCCGGCCCGCGTCGCCGCTCCCAGTCGTCGAGGTCACGTGCGCCCACGGCCGCGAAGAGCGCCTCGCGGCGCCGCAGCTCGGCACCGAGGGAGGTGAGGGCACGCGCGGTCAGGTGGGCGTCGAGGTCCGTGACCAGACCGGTCGTGTGGGGGAGGGCTGCGCACTCGCCGAAGGCGGCGCCGCCCTTGTAGTCGACGAGCACGAACGCGAGCCGGTCGGGGCGGTTGCCGGCGGCCAGCCCCGCGACCAGGGTGCGGAGGAACTCGGACTTGCCCGACCCGGTGGTGCCGCCGACGAGGATGTGGGGACCGTCGCGGCGGAGGTCGATGCTGTGTGTCGCGCCGGCCGCGACGCCGACGGGTGCCTGCGTGGTGGCGGGCTGGGCAGCCCACTGCCGTTGCACCGCGTGCGGGTCCCGCGCGTCGAATGGCAGCAGGTCGAGCAGCCCGACCTCGTGCGGCAACCCGCTCTCGGTATCCTCGGGCGTGGAGTCGCGCAGAGGGGCGAGGGAGCGGGAGAGGCGGTCGGCCCACCACGACCCGACCTGGTCCACCACGAGGGAGTGACCCTGGGGGTCGCCGTGGGTGGCGAGCCGCCACCGCGTGGCCTTCATGCCCGCCGTCGGGGCCTCGACCACCGCCGCGCTCTCGCTCGGCAGCCGCCCCGCCTCCTCGTCGAGGGCGAGGAAGGCCAGGCCCACCGGCGGTCCGTGCTCCAGCAGCCCCGCCACGCCGGGCTGCTCACGCAGCAGGCCTGCACCGGCGAGGATGACGAGGGTGCGTTCGCCGGTCCACGGTTGGCCGGGTTGGCGCTGTTGACGGCGCTGGTCCACGGCGACCCGCAGCTCCTGGACCGCCGCGGCGACGGCGGACCCACCCGTCTCGAGGCAGGCGAACCGTCGCTGCGTGTCGCGAACGCGGCTGTGGGGCAGGCGCGAGAGCCATTGCCACGCAGCGCAGTCCGCCCGTCGGGCGGCCAGGAGCCAGATCTCGACATCCCGCGGGGAGTGCAGGGCGGCCACCTGGCCGACGAGGCTGCGGCCGACTGCTGCGGTCTGTGCTGGGGGACCTGCGATCCCGAGGACACCGAGAGTGCCGAGCGGCACCGCACACGGGGAGTCCGGTGACTCGAGGTGCTCCGGCGGCGCGTCCTGCCCTGCGCTGACGAGCCTGACCTGCGCGCGTGCCGTCCACGTGCCGAGCCGCAGCTCGAGGACGTCGGGGTCCGAGCGGCGCCGCTCCCACAGCCGGGTGGACGGGGTGCAGGCCAGGGCCAGCACCTCGGCGGGGTCGGGCAGCACCCGCTGGCGGGCCCGCCTTTCCTCCGCCACGGCGACTGCGGCGCAGGCGCGCACCCGCCGTACGGCCGCCTCGTGCTCCGCGAGCTGCGCGGCATACGAACGCTTTCCGTGCACGCGGTCCGTGATCGCGGTGGCGCCCATGAGCGCCGGGGTCATGAGCGCGAACGCCAGCATGGCAGGGGAGAACAGCAGCGCCAGGACCACGCCGATGGGCAGCGGCACGAGCATCGCCACCCACGGAAGGCGGGGCCGGTGCGGGCGGGGCGGTGCCGCGGGGATCGTGAAGGTGGCCGGCTGCGCCGTCCGGGCCATCCTGGGGCTGCGGTTGACGAGCCGGTTCCCGTCACGTGCGGGAGTCACCGCTGCGGGCTGCCGGTGCGGGGTGCGCACCCGGAACCGGCTGGACCCCATGGCGACCGTCTCGGAGGTGCGGAGCAGCCGGCCTGCGTCGGGCACGGGGCAACCGTCGACGCGCGTGCCGTTGGTGGATGCGTGGTCGGCCACGTGGACCCCGTCGGCGCCCACGGTGAGGAGGGCGTGGGTCCGGGAGAGGTCGGGGTCGGCCACGGTGAGGTCGGCGCCGGCGCCCCGGCCGACCCGGACCGAGCCTGGGGCGAGGGTGAACTCCCGTCCGGCGTCAGGGCCGGAGACCACGGCCAGGGTGAGGGGGCTGGCATGCCCGGGCCGACTGCCGTGTCCGCCACCCGGGCCGGGTGCCGGCTGGTCCCCGCCGCCGGGGAGCACTGTCAGCACGGCGCCGTCGAGCAGGGCGCCCTCACCCACCGCGTCCGCGTCTCGCACCGGCGTCCCGGTGGCCCGCAGCCGCCACTGTCCCTCGGGGAGGTGCGGGCCCACATGGCCCTGCAGCGCGCGACGGAGGTCGGCGACGGTGGCCCCCGCGGGTGCGTCCACGAGGACCTCGAGTGGGCCCCGCCCCCCGTCGGCCCACACCACCGTCATCTGAAGGTGCATGGGAGCGACGCTAGGAGGGGCGGTGACCGGCCGATCCGGCTTGTCCACCGCCTGTGGAGGACGGGAGGGGCGCTCCGCGAGGAGCCGTAGGATGCAGGCCGCTCGGTGCCGGCGTCCAGCGCGGACGGGTCAGAGCCTGCCTCCGTCGAGCAGGATGCGGGCCCCCTTCTGCGCGGTGGGGTCGGTGCAGCTGGTGTAGTGCAGCCAGGAGGCCCCGAGGAGCCGTGCCATGCAGTCGGCCGCCCGCTCGAGGCCGGTGACGCGGTCGCCCCCGAACCAGTTGGCCATGTCGCGGCTGTACTCCGTGTAGGGCCCGTACCCGGTCCCGTAGTTGGCGATGACCACGGCGTGCCCGTACTCGTGGGCGGCGACCGAGTACAGGCGGTCGGCGGGCACGTTGGGCGAGATGAAGATCCTCGCCGCGCCGGGCCGGTTGGCGTCCGTGATGCCGTAGTGGCCGTACTGAGACGACACCTGCCAGATGGCGATGCCGTCGCGGTAGCCGGGGATGGAGGCGATGGCACGGTTGAGGGCCGGCCAGGAGGTGCGAGCCGGTGCCGCGGAGGGCGCGGGCTCGGCCTTCGCGCGGGCCGCCGAGCGGGCGGCCCGCTCCTTGGCTGCCTGGGCGCGCGCCTCGGCCTGTTTGCGTGCTGCTCGCGCCGCCGCGGCTCGTGCTCGCTGCGCCTCTTCCACCGCCGCCGACCTCGCGTCGGCACGGACCACCTCGTCCCTGGCCTCCCTGACCTGGCCGGTCTCCCGGTACTGGGCCGCCCGTTCGGCGGCGAGCCGGGGATCGCGCTCCGGTGGTCCCGCAGGACCAGCGGGGGCCGCGGGCCCCCCGCAGGCGGAGGCGGCGGCGACGAGTGCTGCGGCTGCAGTGACGAGGGAGCGGGTGACAGGTGAGGCGGGCATGAGTTCTTCCGGTGCGGGGACCTGACCGCCCAGCCGGAGGAGCCCCCGAGGGAGGGCAGGCGGCATCGGCCGCCGGAGGTGCGGCACGCACCCGGCGGGGGCAGGAGAGGACCGGTGCCCGGGGACCGGGGGCACCTCGTCCTCGCCACGGCTGTTGCCACCGCGAGAGGCGGGGCGGTCAGCTGGACCCGGGGACCTTACCCGCTGCCCGGCGTCAGGTCGAAACCGCGACCGCGCTGTGGACAAAGGGCACGCACCGGGGCATTCCCCCTAGGAGGCGGGTCGGCCTCTCCTCGCCCTTCGTCGACGCCGTGCTCCCGGACGGGTCGCGGCTGCACGTGGTGACCAGGCATCGCGTCACGCTGGCACGAAGCCACCCGGGCTCCGGCATCGGCCAAGCGACTGAGCAGCTGCTCCATCCGAAGGCGGATGCTGGCATCCCCTCTCATGGCCGATCCTGCAGAGACGTGGCCTTCGGGCCGCGCGTCAGCGCGTCAGGTGCCTGCCGAAGGGGAATGCCATGTCCCAGTTCCTGCGTCACCTGTCCACGAGGTGTGCCGTCGCGCTCGTCGCGCTCGCCCCGGCCCTGTCCGACACGGCGGCCGCTGCGCCTACACCCGCACCGGGGCCGGGCGCCACCAGTCCCCACGCCACTGGTGCCGGCTCAGCCCCCCGCGGTGCCGGCAAGGGCGACAGGGACGGCAACAAGCTCGCCGACGACCTCGAGGCTGCGCTCGCGGCCCGGAGCCCGGGCGACCGGGTCCGGGTCATCGTGCAGGGTGCCACCCCTGCCGATGCCCGGCGCGCGGATCCGTCGCTCACCGTGGACCACAGCTACTCGCTGGTGCGGGCGTTCTCCGGGTCGGTCGCAGCGAGTCGCGTGGCGGCGCTGGCAGCCCTCTCCGGGGTCACCCGGGTGGAGCTGGACGGAGTGGCCACCGCGGCCGACGTCGCCGGCGAGGAGGGCTACGGCGTGACGGCCGCGCGGGCGGCATACAGCGGCGGTGACGGGACCCTCGACGGGGACGGAGTGGGCATCTGCGTCATTGACACCGGCATCGACCCGAACCATGAGCAGCTCGCCGGGCGGGTGGTCGGCTGGAGGGACTGGGTCAGCGGCCAGGCCGCACCGTACGACGACCACGGGCACGGGACCCATGTCTCGAGCATCGCGGCCGGCGACGGCACAGGGTCCGCGGTCGCGGGACAGTACGGCGGCGTGGCCCGAGCGGCGTCACTGATCGGCGCCAAGGTGCTCAACTCGTCTGGGTCCGGCTCGGACGCCGACGTCGCCGCTGCCATCGAGTGGTGTGCGGGCCGCAGCGACGTGCGCGTCATCTCGATGTCGCTCGGCAGCCCGGGCGGGGACGGATCGGACATCGGCAGCCAGATGGCGAACGCCGCAGCCGCCGCGGGCAAGGTCGTCGTGGTGGCCGCAGGGAACAGCGGGGACGCCCCCGGCACGATCACTGCACCCGGCGTCGCCACCGACGTCATCACCGTCGGTGCCGCGTCGGACGAGACCACGGTGGCGGGAGGGCTCGACACCGACGTCGGGCTGTACCTCGCCGGGTTCTCCGGGCGGGGTCCCACGGCCAACCCCGCCGCGCGGCTCAAGCCAGACGTCGTGGCACCGGGCCTGAGTGTCGTCGCCGCGAAGGCCAACGCCCCCACCTCGTACGTCGCGTACTCCGGCACCTCGATGGCGACGCCCTTCGTCGCAGGCGCGGTGGCGTTGGGCCTGGAGGCTGCGCCGGGAAGCAGCCCGGCCGCCATCAAGTCAGCGCTGCAGACCACGGCGCACGACGCAGGCGCAGTGGGCGCGGACAACGAGTGGGGCCATGGGCTGGTGGACACCCGTGCGTTCCTCGCGGCCCTCGGGGGCGCGGCGGCGGGCGCCTCAGCCTGGCCGGGCCACCGGCTCGTCGAGGGCTCGGTCGGCTCGGCCGCCACGCGCGACGTCGCCATCGAGGTCCGCACGGCCGGGCGTCCGCTGGCCGTGACGCTGCAGACGACCAACGGCGCCGCCACGTGTGCCTTGCCGGTCGGCGGTGCCTGCTGGGGTGGGTACGAATGGGCGCCTGACCTCGACGCCTACCTCGTCAACCCCACGGGGACCGTTGTGGCGGTGAGCCGCTGCATGCTCGAGGCGTCCAACGGCCACTGCGCTGCACCGGGGCGCTTCGAGTCGCTCGGCATCTCCAGCGCCGCCGCCGGAACGTGGACCCTGCGGGTGGAGTCCTTCTCCGGCTCCGGCACCTTCCGTGCCGACATGTTCGGGGGCTTGGATGGATCCAGCCCCCCCGAGCCCGCTCTCGCCGCGCCCTCGGCGCCGGCCGGGCTGACTGGAACGGCGCTGTCCAAGAGCCAGGTTCGCCTGGCGTGGACGGACACCTCCGGCAACGAGAGCGGTTTCCGGGTCGAGCGGTGCAGGGGCGGAAGCTGCACCACCTTCGCGACCGTCGCCTCCCTCGCCGCCGGCTCCACGGCATACACGAACTCAGGGCTGAAGGCGGGCGTGACGTACCGCTACCGCGTGCTGGCGTGGAATGACGCCGGGGTGTCGGGCTACTCCAACATCGCGACGGTCATGACGCCGCGGAGGTAGCCAGACGCACGACGGCGCCGTGCCTGGGCGCGACTACGGCAGCTGGGCACCCTGGTGCTCGCGGAGCTGGAGCGCCTGCCGTAGCCGGGCTTCACCGACCGGGAAGGTGCCGAGGCGAAGCGGCAGTTGGACGTGGTTGCCGAAGAGCGGCGGAGGCTGCCACTGGAAGGTAGCCGGATGCGGTCCATGTCTCCCCGTGCCAGGCGTCAGCTCGGCGGTCCGGCCCTGGCTGCCGCGACTGTCGAAGCCACTCGAGTTGGGGCAGCGCGCGTTCGTGGGCCTGGCCAAGGTGTCCTTCACCGCCCTCATCGGCCGGTAACCAATTCTTCGCCCTGTGGACAAAGGGCACGCACCGGGCATTCCCCCTACGATGCGTGAGCCGGCCTGCTTGGCGAGGACGGCGAGGGTCGGGGTGGTGTCGTCAGGTGCGTTCGGCAAGGGGGTGCTCGTGGAGGCCGTGGGCCGCGTGGAGTCGGAGGTGCGCGAGCTGATCCGTCGCACCGGTCTGGACCCGGCTCGGGACACCCGGGAGGTCGACCGCCTGGTGCGCGAGGCGGTCGCCGACTACGACGAGCGCTCGCTGCACGGTGGGCTGCCGACCCTGACGAGTGTCGAGGGGGCCGTGAAGTCGGTGCTTGACGCGGTCGCCGGGTTCGGTCCGCTGCAGCCGTATTTCGACGATCCCGCGATCGAGGAGATCTGGATCAACGAGCCGTCACGGGTCTTCGTGGCACGGGGCGGCGTCGCCGAGCTGACCAACACGATCCTCACGGACGACGACGTCCGCGACCTCGTCGAGCGCATGCTGAAGACCTCGGGCCGGCGGGTCGACCTCTCCTCGCCCTTTGTCGACGCCGTGCTCCCGGACGGGTCGCGGCTGCACGTGGTGATCCCCGACATCACGCGGGCCCACTGGCACGTCAACATCCGCAAGTTCGTCGTCAAGGCCGACCACCTCGACGACCTCGTCGCGCTGGGCACGCTGACCCGGCAGGCGGCCCGCTTCCTCGAGGCAGCGGTCGTCAGCGGGCTCAACATCCTCGTGGCCGGAGGCACGCAGGCCGGCAAGACCACGCTGCTGAACTGCCTGGGCGCCGCCATCCCTGCCCGGGAGCGGGTGGTCACCTGCGAGGAGGTCTTCGAGTTGAAGATCCCGCTGCGTGACGTGGCCGCGATGCAGTGCCGCCAGCCCAGCCTCGAGGGCACGGGGGAGGTTCCCCTGCGCCGGCTGGTGAAGGAGGCGCTGCGGATGCGCCCGTCGCGCATCGTCGTCGGCGAGGTCCGGCAGGCCGAGAGCCTCGACCTCCTGATCGCGCTGAACAGCGGCCTGCCCGGCATGTGCACCATCCACGCCAACACCGCGCGGGAGGCCGTCACGAAGATGTGCACGCTGCCCCTGCTCGCCGGCGAGAACGTCAGCAGCCGCTTCGTGGTGCCGACCGTCGCAGGCTCCATCGACCTGGTCGTCCACGCCGCGCTCGAGCACGACGGCGTGCGACGCGTCCGCGAGATCGCCGCGGTGCCCGGGCGCGTGGAGGGTGACGTCGTCGAGATCGCTGACCTCTTCGTCCAGCGCGACGGGGTGCTGCGCCGGGCTGACGGCTTCCCACCGCACCTCGACCGCTTCGAGCGCGCCGGCTACGACGTGTCGGCCCTCCTGGCCCAGGAGTAGCCGGTGCGCGGTCTCCTCCTCGGGCTCCTGCTCGGCATCGGCGTCTTCTTCATCTGGTGGTCCTGCTGGGTGCCGGATGCCGCGGCCGCACCGACGGCTCGCCGCTCAGGGCTCGCGGACCGGCTCCGGGACGACCTCGTCCAGGCGGGCTACGAGGGGATGCGTCCACGGACGCTGGTGTTCGCGTGTGTGACGGCCCTGGTCGTGGTCTTCGTCGCCGTGCTGGCACTGACGACGGTGGTGCCCATCGCGGTGTGTTTCGCCGTGATGGCGGGCTACGCCCCGCTGGCCCTGGTCCGGATGCGCGCGCGTCGCCGGCGGGCCGTGATGCGTGACCTCTGGCCCGACGCGGTCGACAACATCGCCTCTGCGGTCCGCGCCGGTCTCGCCCTTCCCGAGGCGCTGTCCCAGCTGGGGCAGCGAGGCCCCGAGGAGTTCCGGCCGGCCTTCCGTGGCTTCGCCGAGGACTACCGGACCACCGGGCGCTTCCACGACTGCCTCGACCGCCTCAAGGACCGGCTCAGCGACCCCGTCGGCGACCGTCTCGTGGAGTCGCTGCGCATCGCCCGGGAGGTCGGCGGCAGCGACCTCGGCCGGCTGTTGCGCACCCTGTCGGCCTTCCTGCGCGAGGATGCCCGCACCCGGGCAGAGCTCGAGACGCGCCAGGGCTGGACCGTGAACGCCGCCCGCCTCGCCGTGGCCGCCCCGTGGGTGGTGCTGGCCCTCATGGCGTCGCGGGGCGAGTCGGTGCAGGCCTACGGCACCGCCCTGGGCGCCGTGGTTCTGGCGACGGGCGCCGCGGTGTCCATCGCCGCCTACCGGATCATGGTGCACATCGGCCGGCTGCCCGAGGACGAGCGGGTCCTGCGATGACGGGCCTGCTGGGCGTCGATGGGCTGTCCGGGCCCGGCGCGGGCCTCGGGCTCATGCTCGGCCTGGGCCTCGCGCTGGTGTGGCTGGGCCTGCCCCTGCACCGGCGGCCGCGCCTGGAGCACCGGCTCCACCCCTACCTGCGCGATGCGCCCAAGCCCTCGCGTCTCCTCGCAGGCAACCACGTCGATGGCGCCAGTGCGCTCGCGGTGCTGCTGCGGCCGGTGGTCCGCGACCTCGCCCAGGGCATCGAGCGGCTGCTGGGCGGATCGGCGTCGGTGCGGCGGCGCCTCCTGCGGGCAGGGCTGGCCCCGGACGTCGACCGCTTCCGGGCCGAGCAGGTCGTCTGGGGTGCGCTCGGCACGGTCGGGGGTGCCGGTCTGGGCATGGGCATCTGGCTCAACAAGGGTGGCTCGCTCGTCCCGCTGGTGATGATGACCTTGTGTGGTGCCGGCATCGGCATCGTGGCGCGCGACCAGTGGCTGTCCCGCGAGGCCAACCGGCGCGAGGCGAGGATGCTGGCCGAGTTCCCCACAGTGGCGGAGCTCCTGGCGTTGGCCGTGGGTGCGGGCGAGGGGGCCGTCGGGGCGCTCGAGCGCGTCTGCCGGCTCTCCAGGGGCGAACTGGCCGGCGAGCTGGGCCGCTGCCTCGCCGACGCCCGCGCAGGCGCCAACCTGCCGACCGCACTGCAGGGACTGGCCGACAGGACCGGCCTGCCCAGCCTGGCGCGATTCGTCGACGGCATGGTCGTGGCCGTCCAGCGTGGCACGCCCCTTGCGGAGGTGCTTCGCGCGCAGGCGCAGGACGTGCGCGAGGCCGGGCGGCGGGCGGTGATGGAGGAGGGCGGCAAGAAGGAGATCCTCATGATGGTCCCGGTCGTCACTTACCCACATTCCTCGCCCCGAGTCCTCTCTGCGTGAGCAGGAGGCCTCCGAGATCACCGTCCACGGGGGCTGGTCTTGGCGCTCGTCGGGGGAGTGGAGGAGAAGAACGGCGCCCGTCCACGCGTTGTCCACAGGACCGGGTTTGCAGGCACCCACGCAGGGCCTATCGTCCGAACAGCGGCTTGTGTCAGTGACGGCATTAGCCTGCTGAGGTAGGCAGCGGCGCCACGCCCGACGACTCGCCGAGAGGCGTCGGCTTCGCCGCTTATGCTTCCCGTAGTGGTCAACGGCGACCGCGACATCAAGAACCAAATCAACAAGCTAAAGGCCCGGGGGTAGGAGCCCGGGCCTGAAGCCGACACCCCATGAAAGGGATATCTCGATGATGGTTTCCACCGTACGGCAGGTTGCGCCCTGCCGTCACATTGGATCACTTCGCCGGCCGGTCGTCTACACCCCGCCCGCGATTCTCGTGATCGTGGTCGTGCTGGCGAAGTTGGTCCCGGGCCTCGAGCTGTACCTCCGGCTCGGCGGCTGACCCGGTAGCCCACCAGGCGTCGATCCCCTTCTCTGGCAACGGGATCGGCGCCTGGTGGTGCCGCACCGCCCTACCCTGGCCCATGCGGGCCAGGGAGATTAGCCCGCGCGGCCGACCCTTCGGTCGTCCGTTCGGCCGATCCCCCCTTGACCCTCCCGTGACTCCTTGCCACGGTTGAACGACGGGCTGGGGGAAAGCCCCGTCGTCGAATCACCAACGAAGAGAGGGTGATTCGGCTGTGTGCTCTGCCTGCCCTCGGGTCTTACGGTCCAGGAGCCGGGCTCTCCTGGAGGCCGGCGACATCAACGAACCGGAAGGGGAAACACCATGAGGAAGAACCTCAGCATCGGGCCGGCCTTCGACTCGAGGAAGAAGAAGGCCGCCGCGGCAGGCGGGGCCCTGGCCCTCATTGGCGGGATCGGCTGGGCCGCCTTCGTCGGGAAGGCGCAGATGGACGGCCACGTCAAGGCCGGCGCCTTCGAGCCCCTGTGGCAGATCGCGACCCTCGACATCGATGCCAGTGACGGGGACGGCGTGGGGAGCACCGCCGGAATCTGTGCCGTCACCCCGTCTGGGGACGGGACGAAGGTCACCTTCGAGGTCAACGACGCGCTTCCCGGTGACGCCTGTGTCGTGGACGGCAAGGTCTTCATCAAGTCAACGGGCTCGGGCGGCGTGGAGGGCGTGATCACCGGCTTGGCCATCCCGAACCTGCCGGCCGGATGGAAGGCCGAGCTTCTCACCGGCTGCGGCGCGGACGTCCCGCGGACCACCTACGGCTCAGGCCAGGGGGCCAATGTCTCGATGCGGATCTCGGCCACCGACGATCTGACGCCCGATGGCGTGGTCCACCCGTTCGACCCCGGCTCGGGTATCAACATCATGCCGGCGAACCAGGCCCCGGCCGGGACCATCAACTGTCCGGCCGTCGTGGGTGAGTGACCGTGGCCCACTGCCGTCCCTGACCCCACCCCATAGGGAATCGTCCTCCCCTTGGTGGTCGCCGCGCCCCGGTGTCCGGACGAAGGGCTCCCTTCCCCCTGGGGGTCGGTCTGGAATGCCGGGGCGCGGTCATACCCCGAGCAGCTAGCTCGTCGTGACTATGCCGGAAATAGTCCCTTCCGGGGTATGTGCGAAGACCATCCGGGTCTGAGACGGTCCTTCCATCAACGAAGTTCGAACAGGTGTTCGAATTCATCAGGAGAGGACAAAGAACAATGACCGCTAAGCCCACCGCCGCCAAGTCCGCCCAGGCCCCGAAGCCCGCTCCCACCAAGGCCGCAGAGGCCCCGAAGGTCGAGGCCCCCAAGTCCGCCTTCAAGGTCAAGGCCGGCGGGGCCAAGGGGGAGGCCATCGTGGAGGCCCTGAGGAAGGACCCCAACCTGTCCCGCGCGGCCCTGGCCCAGAAGGTCGGCTGCACCGTTGGTCGGGTCGGGGAGGTCGTCCGGTTCCTCGCCGCCGAAGGGGACGCGGACCAGAAGGCCGTCATCAAGGCCCACGTGGACGCCCAGGCCGCGAAGAAGGCGGCGGCCAAGGAGGACACCGCCAAGCGGCAGGCCGAGGAGAAGGCGAAGAAGGCCGCTGAGGCGGCGAAGAAGGCGGAGGAGAAGGCCAAGGAGGCCTCCCTCAAGGCAACCAGGAAGGCGGAGGCCCAGAAGACCGCCCAGGCCTCCCGCGCCGCCAAGCCCGCCACCAAGGCGGAGTGATGGGGCGCAGGACCCCTCCGCGTGGTTACGTCGTCGGCCTGCCCGTGACCATCGGGGTCTTCCCCGATGGTCGGGTGGTCGTTGACGTGGACCTCTCGGACGCAGCCGATGCCATTGCCGAGGAGGGCGAGGGCCTGCCCATCAGCGGATATACCGACGACCAGGTTCACGCCGACTCGCTGGCGGTCGCCCGCGCGGTCGCCGGGCAAGCGCCCATGAAGATCAAGTCTTCAAGCCCAAGCCTCCTCCACGGCCTCCTCCGCGGTCACCGACCTCGTCACCTGACCGTTGCCGAGGAGCCTTGAGTCCCCACCTTGAGGTGCCACCCGTTTGCTACCCCCAGACAAGGGACAAGCGCCCAACCGCTCTGGGTCGGGCGCTTGCCTTGGTGGGCGTCGCCTTTGGCAGGAAGACGACGCCGGTAGGCGTTGCCGGTTTCAGCTGCCGAACTTGAAGGTCACCTCTAGCGTGGGCCAGACCTTGGCCATGACCACGATGATGATGACGATCGCGGCGGGCACCCGAACGCGACGCTTGGAGAGGTGGTGACTACATCTGTAGAGATGTACGCTGGCGCTTTCCATTTGCTCCATCCTGTTCTTAGATCTTCCTGCAAGTGGTCCCCTAGGGGACCTCGAGGGCCAAGTGCGGCAACACTTGGCCCTCGTGGTTGTCCGTGTGGACTTGTTAATCATCGCCGGGGCT
This sequence comes from Knoellia sp. p5-6-4, assembly GCF_029222705.1. Classification (NCBI taxonomy): domain Bacteria; kingdom Bacillati; phylum Actinomycetota; class Actinomycetes; order Micrococcales; family Intrasporangiaceae; genus Knoellia; species Knoellia sp. p5-6-4. The sequence goes on along the minus strand of NZ_JARGZF010000002.1, from coordinate 814,059 downwards.
GGCTCGCCTCGGTTCACATCAGTGTGCGGCCTCGAAGACTGCCTTGGAAACCGCCCGAGGCCGCGACTGGACCCTCGCGGGTGTGACGTGGATCACACCCGTTCGTCCGCTCTGCGACGGTTCAGAGGCACAACTCGCACCGGTTTGGGCCCCTCTGGTGTCCCGCCTTCACCAAGAGAGCAACGGGCGGGACCGGGCGCCCCTACCCGGGCCCCCTCATGCCCAGAGGATGCCCAGACGGGCCGCCTGGCACATGGAAAGGCCCCCTGCCGCCCGGATCGCGGGTGACAGGGGGCCTCGTCTGGTTTCGAGCTGGCCCGCAGGTCCTTCTCAGGCCCTCCAGAGGAGGGAAAGGTGCCTCCAGACCTTCGGTCCCCGGCGGAGGGAAGATTCCACAGGAAGAACCTCCGCCAGGGCGCGCCGTTGACGGGCCAGCCCGAAGTCCATCAGGCCTCGAGGAGGCCGGTCACGACGTCGAAGGCCTCGGCCCGGGCCACGGCCACGTCGCCGCGGTACCAGCCGACGAAGCCCACGTGGCCGGTGTCGGCGTACCGCTCGGAGAGGACCCGGATCTGCAGGTTGGTCCGGACGCCGACGAAGAGCTGGTGCCAGTCCGCCGTGAACAGGTCCGATGCCACGCCGACCGAGGTGCCCTCGTCGAGATTGGTCGGGACCTGGCTGGTGGACAGGCGGCTCACGCCGTCGAGGTAGACCGGCGGGGCCAGGTAGGGGCCGGTCGAGCCGTTCTCCCGCTGAAGCTCGAGGCCGCGCTTGGTCCGGTCGGCCATGATCTGGGCGTTGGGGTCCTCGTTGAGGTCCCGCAGGCGGCCGACGGCCTGGGCCAGGGTGTCCCAGGTCGGGGCGAGGCCGTTGGTGTCGATGGCCTGGACGTTGACGCCGGCGGCCCCCTTGACACCCTGGGGCTCGTCGCCGCCAGCCCCGTAGAGGCCGGCGTGGTCGACCTTTAGGGCGAAGGACCGGGCGAAGGCGTTCATCAGGGCGGCGTCGCCGTCGGTGTCCTCGAGCCACTCCCGGGTGGCCTTCGTCAGGACCGCGAGGGACTTGGCCGTCAGGGTCACCTTGTCGAGGAGGCCGTCGGACTCGTCGATGGTCGAGCCCTCGGCCCTCCAACCCGGCTCGGGGTCGCCGGCCCACTTGGCGACGTCGACCTTCCGGTTGGCCATCGGGACGATGACCGCGCCGGCCTGGAGGACGCGGGTCTGGGCCCGGGCCAGGTCGATGATCCGGGCGGACAGGACCGTCGGGATCATGACCCCGCCGGCCGCGGCGGTCAGGCCGGACATGGCTCGCTGCTCCGCCTCGGCGTCCTTCCAGTCACCGAGGACGACGCCACGGAGGACCTTCCGGAGGCTGAGGTCGACCTCCTCGCCGTCGACGAGGTGGAGGCCCTTGGACCGGATCAGGCCCTCGAAGGACTGGCCCCGAGTGAGGGGCTGGTCGTCCTTGTAGACGGACGAGTCGACCGGGCCGTGCGAGCGGTTGCCGGAGCCGTCGCCGGAGGTCCACTGGCCAGACCCCTGGATCTGCGACCCGAAGTCCGGCAGGAGGTCGTTGAGGGCCTCGATCTCGGACCGGTGGGCCTGGGCCTCCCGGGCCTCGGAGGCGAGGAGCTCGCGCCCCTCCTGGGCCGATCGGGTGGCGATCTCGTCGAGGGCGTTGTGGCGGGCCAGGAGGGCGTCCTTGACCTTGGCCACCTTCTCGGAGAGGGGCAGGTTCTCGAGGTCCGACGCGCGGACCAGATTGGGCTTGCTCATGATGGCGAAATCCTTTGCAGGAGAGAGGAATGTTGAAGGAGAGGCCTGGGCCTCTGTGCTCGGCGAGCGGAGCTCGAGCCGGAGCCGGCCGGACGGACCTCGGTGGGGCCGGTGCCCGATGCCTCGGCCGGGGCGGTGCCCTCGGGCGGAGATCCTTCCCCAGGAGGCCCCAGGCGGTGCCTGGGGCCGTCCCAGCGGAAGGAGACAGCAGCCTCGGGGCTGACCGTAAGGCCGGGCCGGCCAGGGGTCCAGCCGGTTACCCGCCGAGGATCGCGCGGTCGACCTCGGCCTGGAGGGCCCGGAGCCGTTCCTGGGCCTGGGCCTTCGTCACCTTGGCCCGGAACATCCCCGGGCCGTTCATCGGCTCCACGATCCCGAGGGCCGTCCAGATGAGCATGAGGTCGGCCAGCTCGACGCCGGCCACCTCGCCCTCGCCGGGGGTCAGGTCCTGGATCTCGCCGTCGGCCCAGAAGATCGACACCATGCTCACGCCTGGGCCCCCTTCCTGGCCCGGATCCGGGCGACCCGGAGCTCCTCGTCGGGGATGCCGAGGATCCGGCAAGCGATGCAGGTCGACGACAACCCATCGCGCTTGGCTGGCGCCGGGTAGAAGGCCGATGCCGGCCGGTCCTTGCCGCATTGGTGGCAGGTCTTCGTCATGGTCAATTCCGTTCTCTGAGAGGGGTCTTCGTCTGCGATGGGTATTTGGTTTGTTCATGCCGGAGAGAAACGCGTTCGCTGCGCGGGTGAAGGAGGGGGCTTCGACGTTGAACTTTTGAGCCCCCTACCCCTTGTCGGTCGACATGCTCTGAGGCCCAGAGAGCGCGCGAATGGGCCTCGGATGGGTTCTGGTCCAGGTTTCGGGTCTGAGGCCGCGAGAGCCTGGCTCTTGGGCCACGTTTGGGGGTCCTGGTCCTCGGGCCCGCGGCTCGAGCCGGCCGAGCTGGGTCCTCACCACGGGGTCGAGGTCCTCGGCTGGTTCTGCCCGTGGTCCCCGTTGCCCCGGCTCGAGTTGCAGCGCAGGTGCATGGCCCGGAGGTTCCCCGGGTCGAAGGGATTACCCCCCTTGGACAGGGGGACCACCTTGTCCACGGATACGTAGGACCCGTTGACCTGGCCGGTCTGCTTGTCGCGGTACGGGATCGAGACGTCCATGGCGACGTGGCACCTGGGGCAGGGCCTCCCGTGGGCTGCCTGGCGGACGGGCTCCTTCACCCGGTTCCACCGCGCCCGGTTCTCGCCGTGGGATATCCACTGCGGAGCCATCAGCGGCCCTCCAGCTCGATCGAGGCCCAGGGCCGGCGGCCGGGGTCGAGGTCCCGGGCCTTCCGCGCCTCCTCGGCGGTCTGGTCGGAGCCGCGCCGGCTGGGCTCCGGCAGGCCCGTGACGACCTGGCCCTCGGGCAGGGCCGGGTCGATGGGCCGGTGGTCCAGGCAGTGGCGGTCCTTCCCGTCGCGCCATCGCCAGGGAAAGGAGGGAGCCGGGCATCGGCCGAGCTGCTGCTCCTTCATCGAATCTCCTTGTCTTCGAATACCTTTGGTCCCGACCCCGACCCCCCTGTGACCCCCTTAAAGGGAGGGGGTCACGGGGGGTCACGCCAGGGGTCATGGAGGGGGTCATGGAGGGGGTCACGGGGGGTCACGCCGTGCTCGAGGAGGGGGTCACGGAGGGGGTCATGACCCTTCGCCCCAAGGGGGGTCACGGAGGGGGTCACGGCGGCGCGGCGTGACCCCCCTTCTCGGTGACATCCCGGAAGGGCCGGATCACCCGGTGAGGACCCTTGTCCGTCAGGTGGTTGAGCCTGATCAGGTGGGCACGGGCCAGCCGGTTCGCCTCGGCCTTGCCGCCGATGAGGCTCTGGATCGTCGTCCAGGACAGGCCCTGCCCGTCGTTCGCCTCCATGTACTCCTCGACGGCGCGGCTGATCTTCTCCATCCGCGCGCGCGGCAGGTTCTCCTCGGCCGGCCGGTCGTCCCCTGGCTGGCGAAGGGCCGGCCGGAGGGCCAGGTGGATCCGGTCCTTCGTCAGAGGCTCCATCTCGAGGTCGCCGAACCACTGCATGGACCCGTCGGGCGCCGAGGCCCGCCGCAGGCCTCCAGGCCTGTCCTTGGCGATCCTCACCCTGGTCACGCCGTTGAGGCCGACGCCGAAGGGTCGGACCGACTCCAGGGAGAAGGCGGCTCCGTCGAGGGCGTTGATCTTGTGGACCCCGCCGATGGCGTACCTGCCCCGGTTCTCCGAGGACTTCGTCACGTGGTCGAGGGTCACGACCGCTGCGCCGGAGGCCTTGAGGTGTCGGAGCAGGTGGCGATTGAGGCCAGCCGCGCCGTCGTTGCCCATGGTCTCCATCTGGAGAGTGGCGATCGCCTCGGTCACGCCGTCGAGGACCACCAAGCTCGGCCCCAGCTCGAGGACCGCCGCCAAGTCGACCTGGGCTGCCGGCCCGAGGGGCTCGGCCGGCCGGACGTAGACCAGCCGCTCAGCGATCACCTCCGGGTCGACCCCGAGCATGATGAGACGGCCGACGACCGTCTCCTCGGTGTCCTCGAAGTCGAGGTACAGGACGACCGCCCCGGCCTCGAGTTCCTGCCAGACGAAGAGGAGGGCCAGCCAGGTCTTGCCGGCCTCGGTCTCGCCCATGATGGTGTGGACACGGCCCCGGTACAGGACCCCCTGGCCGTCGGTCCGCTGGCCGACCTCCGGGAGGACCGGCTCCCACGTCCCGTCGCGGAACCGCTCGAGGTCCACCGGTCGCCAAGATCCTTGGGGGGCAAAGTCTTCGGCTTCATCTGGCTGCATGGCCGCCTCTTGGGCGGCGGCAACCGCATCATCGAGCGAGCCCACGGGTCTTCCCCCTCCTCAAATGACGAAGGGCATTGCCGAGGCATTCGGCGAAGAGATCCTTGTTCACCCGCTGGAGCAGGCCGCTGTCGACCGACCGCAAGTACTCCAGGAGGTGCCGCGCCTGCTCGGGGTAGGCCTTCATCTCCTCGGCGGTGATGCCCATGCGGTCAAGAAGCTCGGCGTCGCTAGGTCGGGTCGGGAAGGCCTCGAGCCATCCCTCGATGAACTCGCCGACAGATGGGTCTGCGTCCGCCCATATATCGGCGATCCTGCGGAGGCGATCCGCTCGGCCGGCGGGCCACGGCTCGACGGTCACCAGTCGTCACCGCCGTCGTCCTCGGAGGACTGGCCCTCGTCGAAGAGGCAGTCCTCGCACTCGGAGGAGCAGAGGCAGTCGCCGTAGAAGTCGCCGCAGCAGTCGCAGGTCTCCTCCGCGCCGGGGGAGTCAATGGTCGTCTGGCTCATAGCCGAACGCCCTTGAAGATCAGGACGATCCGATCACGCTGCTCAGCCGTCAGGGGAGGCGCTTGGGCCACCAGGCGGCGGACGTAGGCCTCCACGTCCGGGCTCATCGCCGGGTCCGTTCGTCCACAAAGGCCTTGAGCCGCGCGGCTTGGTCGTCGTCGAGGTCGCCGTACTTGTCGAGAGCCTCGGCGGCGCGGATCACGCCCATCTCGGCCTTGAGGCGGCCAGCCTCCTCGTCCTGGCGCCGGTTCAGCGCGGCAAGATGGAGGCCCCGTAGGCGGGCAAGTTCGTAGGGGCTGACTTCCATCGGGCATCACCTCGTCTGAGGCGCCGCGGTACTCCGCGCCCCAGATCAGCGCCGCCGGGCCGAAGAGGTCCGGCGGTCCTCAACCCCCCCGAGGGATTAGGGGATCGGGTTGAGGGCCCAAGGTGACTTACATACTGGCAAGTCCCAAGGCAGGTTGCCAGCCGGTTTCCGGGCCGGCCACCATCTGAGCCCCTCGCCAAAGGCGTTCTGGTTCAACGCCTTTGGGTATACCCCGGGTATACGGGGCTAGCCGCGCCGCCACCTGATGTCGAGGTGCCGGGGGCTGAACCGCGCGCCCTTGCCCGCCGGGAGGACCCGCACTTCGAGGAGCTCGCGGACGATGGACTTCCGGGCCGTGACCCCGAGCTGGGCCCACGTCCCTCTGGCGTCCTCTGAGGCCGCGAGCCGGCTCCCGGGACTCTGGCCCAGGGCAGCCTGGATCCGGTCCTCGAGGGCGCCCAGGCGGCCCCCCAAGGCGCGCGCCTGTTCCCGCACCTCGGCCACCGGCAGGAGGCCTTCCGCCAGCAGGGCGGCGAGGTCCCTCTGCCTCGTCCGCAGGACGTCGGCCTCGGCCTGGAGGTCTGCCACGTCCTCACCGCTGGCGAAGAGGCCAGCGGCGTCGGGTCGCGACAGGCGCTCGAGGATGACCGCCTCGACGATGGCCTCGATGGGCGCGGCCAGCCTCGAGAGGTGGAGGCCCGGGCACCGGAGGATCGGGCCCCTGGGGGAGGCCGACGCCATCATGGTCTCGTCGCAGATGCCGCAGACGGCGATGCCCGACAGGAGGTGCTTCGCCTTCGTGGAGGTCTGCTTGCGTCGGGCTGGGTCGCGGAGGATCGCAGCCAGGGCCTTCTGGGTGTCGTCCTCGATGATGGCGGGCCACGCCCCCTCTCCGACCCTTGAGCCCCGGTAGACCGCATGGCCGGCGGTCCTTGGGTTGAGGAGGAGTCGCCGGATCCCCGTAACGGTCCAAGCCGAGCCGGTGGAGGTCCTGACCCCGCGGACATTGAGGTCCTTCACGATGGAGGCGAGGGTCGCGCCTGCCAGGACCCGCGCGGCCGCCTTCCTCAACTCGGCGGCCTCGGCCTCGACGACGACGATCTGACCGTCCTCCCTGTCGAAGCCGAAGGGTCTCCTGGTCCAGCCGACCTCGCCGGCCTCGGCCCGCTGCCGGTTCGCCGCGGCCTGGCGGAGGGCCTTCTGCTCGCCCTCGTAGGTAGCCCATGCGGTGATGGTCCGGGCCACGGCTCGGCCGGCAGGGTTGGACAGGTCGAGCTCCCCGGCCTTGACGGCGTGGACGGGGACGCCAAGCTCGATGACCCGCTCGAGGTCCTTGGTCAGGCGGACGAGACGGTCGATGTGCCAGACCAGGATGGCCTCCGGGCTCGCCTTGAGGAGGGCCTCGAAGCCCGGCCGCGCGGCGCCCGTGGTAGCGCTGATGTCGTTGTCAGAGAAGACCTTGGCCACGCGCCATCCCTTGGCTCGGGCGAATGCCCTGCACTCCTTCACCTGCCGGTCGATGGCCATGCCTGCGCCGGTCCGGTCGAGGGACTGGCGGGCGTAGACGAAGACTTCCCTGGGCGCCACAGGGGCATTCTCTAGCAATGGGTGTCCCTGTCCACAGGGGTCCCGGTCGTCTTCATGGTCCTGCCGGTGACCGTCCTGTTCGCCGTCTTCCCCGGCTTCTCACTGCTCCGCTTCACCCTCTGACCGAGAGCCCGACAGCAACCCCAGGAGAGGAACCACCCCATGGAGACGATCACCAGATCACTGGTCCGCACGCGGCGGGCCGCGCAGCAGGTCACCGGGCACCCCGCCTCCGGAGAGCGCGGCGACGTGCCGGGCTGGGTGCTCATCACCCTCATGACCGCGGGCCTGGTCAGTGTGCTGTGGGCCGTCGCCGACGACCAGCTGCAGACCCTCTTCCAGCGGGCGATGAACTCGGTCACCGGTCCCTGAGACCGGGCGAACGGCAAACCCCGGTGACGGATGGGAGACGCGACGATGGCGAGCCCGAGCCCGAGCCCCGCGCCCGGACACGAGCGTGGCAGTGCCGTGGCGGACTTCGCGATGGTCTCCGGCCTCGTGGCCGTGCTCTTCGTGGCCGTCTTCCAGCTGGGCCTGGCACTGCACATCCGCAACACCCTGATCTCCTGCGCCGCCGAGGGCGCTCGTCTCGGCGCCCGCGCGGACGCCGACCCTGCGGACGGCGCTGACCGCGCGCGCGAGCTCATCCGGGCCTCGCTGTCCGACCGCTACACCGGCCAGGTCACGGCCCGCGTGGTCGACGTCGGCGGGGTGCAGGCGGTGGCGGTCGACGTCGCGGCCCCGCTTCCCGTCATCGGCCCGCTCGGGCCGGATGGGCGCCTGCGGGTCACCGGGCGGGCGTTCCTGGAGGGGCAGTGACACGGTCCGTGCGTGGCGAACGCCGATGCCGGCTCACGGCGCTGCCTGCGCGCCGGTGGGCGGCGGGGCGGGCCACCGCTCACCCGGGGGAGGGCGGCAGTGCCGTGGTGGAGTTCGTCTTCCTTGCCGTGCTGATGCTGATCCCGCTCATCTACCTCGTCATGACGTTGGGACGGCTGCAGGCAGGTGCGTATGCCGTGTCGGCCGCCGCGCGGGAGGCCGGGCGTGCGTTCACCACCGCCACCACACAGGCCGACGCCGAGCGGCGCGCCGAGGCGGCGGCCGCGATCGCGTTCGAGGACCAGGGCTTCGGCGACACCGGCCGGCTCACGCTGGCCTGTGACGGGACGCCCTGCCTTCGAGCGGAGGGGCGCGTGGAGTTGACCACGGTGGTCACCGTGCCACTGCCACTGGTCCCGTCGTTCGCCCGGGACGTCATCCCTCTCGAGGTCCCGCTGAGCGCCTCCCACGTCGCGGTGGTCGACCGGTTCCGAGGCCGGCCATGAGCCCTCCGTCGTCCCGACAGCCTCGGGCGACCGGCGCCGGGCACTCGCCCGTGGCACGGCTGCGCGCACGCCTCGTCCGCGGGGGCGCCTCGCGGGAGTCCGGTCAGGTCACGCTGCTCATCCTCGGGTTCACGCTCGTGGCGGCCATGCTCGTCGTGGGCACCGTGGCGGTGACCTCGGTGCAGCTCTCGCGGATGCGCCTGCTCGACGCCGCCGACGGCGCCGCCCTCGACGCGGCGGACTCGCTCGACGCGAGGGCCTACGAGGGCGGGCTGGGCGATGCCGTCCCCGTCAGTGACGAGACCGTTCGCGCCACGGCCGAGGCCTACCTCGCCGAGAGGCCGCTCCCGGTCGGCATGCTGGACTGGCGGGTCGCCGCGGGCACCGGGTCGCCCGACGGCCGCAGCGCGGTGGTCCGGCTGGTCGGTGAGGCCGACCTGCCGCTCGTGGGCGGCGTGCTGCGCGGACTGGGCGGTTCGGTCACCCTCACCGTCGAGTCCACCGCGCGCTCCGACCTGCAGTGAGGCCCGGGGCGGAGGTGGCGAGGGCCACAGGCGACGGCCGGTGTGCCGCGGCTAGAGTTGCGAGAGGAATCTCGACCAACGGCGCTGGAGGCTCATCTCATGTCTGACCGTCCCACCTCAGTGATCGTCGCGGGTGCGCGCACGCCGATGGGCCGCCTGCTCGGCTCGCTCAAGGGCTTCTCCGGCGCCGACCTCGGCGGGTTCGCGATCAAGGGCGCCCTGGAGAAGGCCGGCGTCAGCCCCGAGCAGGTCGACTACGTGATCATGGGCCAGGTGCTGCAGGCCGGCGCCGGCCAGATCCCCGCCCGCCAGGCCGCGGTCAAGGCCGGCATCCCGATGAGCGTCCCGGCCCTGACCATCAACAAGGTCTGCCTCTCCGGCATCAACGCGATCGCCATGGCCGACCAGATGATCCGCGCGGGCGAGTACGACATCGTCGTCGCCGGCGGCCAGGAGTCGATGACCAACGCCCCGCACCTGCTCGAGAAGTCCCGAGAGGGCTACAAGTACGGCGACGTCACCGTGCGCGACCACATGGCCTTCGACGGCCTGTGGGACGCCTTCACCGACCAGGCGATGGGCTCGCTCACCGAGGACGCCAACACCGGCGACGTGGCGTTCACCCGCGAGGAGCAGGACGAGTTCTCGGCCCGCAGCCACCAGCTCGCCGCCAAGGCGTGGAAGGACGGCCTGTTCGACGACGAGGTCGTCGCCGTGTCCATCCCGCAGCGCAAGGGCGACCCGCTGGAGTTCAAGGCCGACGAGGGCATCCGCGCCGACACCACGCCCGACTCGCTCGGCAAGCTGCGCCCGGCGTTCGCCAAGGACGGCACCATCACCGCCGGCTCGGCCTCGCAGATCTCCGACGGCGCCGCCGCCGTGGTCGTCATGAGCAGGGCCAAGGCCGAGGAGCTCGGCCTGGCCTGGGTCGCCGAGATCGGCGCCCACGGCATCGTGGCCGGCCCCGACTCGTGCCTGCAGCAGCAGCCCGCCCTGGCCATCGAGAAGGCCTGCGCCAAGGAGGGCATCAGCCCCGCCGACCTCGACCTCGTCGAGATCAACGAGGCGTTCGCCGCGGTCGGCCTCGCTTCGGCCAAGATGCTCGGCCTCGACCTCGACAAGGTCAACGTCAACGGCGGTGCCATCGCCATGGGCCACCCCATCGGCATGTCCGGCGCGCGCATCGCCCTGCACCTCGCGCTCGAGCTGAAGCGCCGCGGCGGCGGTGTCGGCGCGGCCGCCCTCTGCGGCGGCGGCGGCCAGGGCGACGCCCTCATCGTCCGCGTCCCGAAGCAGAACGGCTGACCTTGGCCGCTCGCACCGTCGACGTCCCTGCCCTGGTCGAGTCGGCCAGGGCAGGCTCGCCCCGGGCCGTCGCCCGCCTCATCTCCCTCGTCGAGGACGGCCACCCGGCCCTGCGCGAGGTGATGGCCGCGCTCGCGCCCCACAGCAGCACCGCCCACGTCATCGGCATCACCGGCTCCCCCGGGGTCGGCAAGTCCACGAGCACCAACGCCCTCGTCGGCGCCTTCCGGGCCCGCGGCAAGCGGATCGGCGTGCTGGCCGTCGACCCGAGCTCGCCGTTCTCCGGCGGCGCGCTGCTCGGCGACCGCGTGCGCATGCAGGACCACGCCCTCGACCCCGAGGTCTACATCCGCTCGATGGCCTCGCGCGGCCACCTCGGCGGTCTGTCGTGGACCACCCCGCAGGCGCTGCGCGTGCTCGACGCCGCCGGCTGCGACGTCATTCTCGTCGAGACGGTGGGCGTCGGGCAGTCCGAGGTCGAGATCGCCGGCCTCGCCGACACCACCATCGTGCTGCTCGCGCCCGGGATGGGCGACGGCATCCAGGCTGCGAAGGCGGGCATCCTCGAGATCGGCGACGTCTTCGTGGTCAACAAGGCCGACCGCGAGGGCGCCGACGCCACCGTGCGCGACATCCGCCACATGATCAGCCTCGGCGACCGCACCGAGCCCGGCCTGTGGCGTCCGCCCGTCGTCAAGACGGTCGCGGCCAAGGGCGAGGGCGTCGAGGAGGTCATGGAGGCCCTCGACAAGCACGTCGCCTGGATGGAGGAGACCGGCACCCTGCGTGACCGCCGGGTGCGCCGCGCCGGCGACGAGATCGAGTCGATCGCGCTCCAGCAGCTGCGCGCCAAGATGGGCGACCTGCGGCACGGCAACGGCGTCGACGAGCTCGCCGCCGACGTCGTGGACGGCAAGACCGACCCGTATGCCGCCGCAGACCAGGTCGTCGCCGCCCTCGCCTGAGAGCAGCCGGCGCCGGGGGCGCCCGCCACCTGCGAAGATGATCCGTTTGCCCGGTCCCCGTAGGGTGGGGGGTCGACCGAACGGTCTACCCGTCGACCAAGCGGTCACAGAAAGGACTCCATGGACCCGCAGCTCATCGCCGGTCGGTACGAGGTGCAGCGCGCCATCGGGCGCGGCGGCATGGGCACCGTGTGGCTCGCCCGCGACAATCGGCTCGGCCGCGACGTCGCCGTGAAGCAGATCGGGGCGCTGCCGGGGGAGTCGGCCAACGAGACCCGCCGCGCGATGCGTGAGGCCCGCTCCGCTGCCGCCCTCAACCACCCCAACGCCGTCGCCGTCTACGACGTTGTCGACCACGAGAACGCGCCCTGGCTCGTCATGGAGTACGTCGAGGGTGAGACCCTCGCCGACCTCATCGCACGTGAGGGCGCGCTCGACCCGCGCCGGGCGGCCGACATCGGTGCGCAGCTGGCTTCTGCCCTGTCCCGCGCGCACGAGCGGGGCATCGTCCACCGCGACATCAAGCCCGGCAACGTGCTCATCGACCGGTCCGGCAGGCCGAAGATCAGCGACTTCGGGATCGCCCGTGGTCTCGGCGACGAAGCGCTCACCCAGACCGGCTTCGTCACCGGCACGCCGGGCTACCTCTCGCCCGAGCTGGCCCGGGGCGAGGACCCCGACGCGGCCTCCGACGTCTGGGCGCTCGGCGCCACGCTGTATGCCGCGGTGGAGGCGCGCCCGCCCTTCGCGCCACGGTCGAACCCGATCGCGCTCCTGCAGGACATCGCCAGGGGCGAGCCCCAGCCGATGCAGCAGGCCGGTGAGCTCGGCGGCGCCATCGAGGCGATGATGCACATCGACCCCGCGCAGCGCTGGGACATGTCCACCGCTGCTGCCCGCCTGGGCCAGATCGGCAGCGGAGACCTCACCATGCCCCTCGCGGGCGCCGCCGCAGCCGCGGCGACCGAGGTCATCCCCGCTGCCCAGGAGCCCACCCAGGCCATGCCTGCGGCCGGTGCCGCGGCGGCATACGGACCGCCCACCCCGGACCCGACGCCGCTGCCTGCGGCGGTGCCGCAGAACGGCGGGGACGACACCCGGCGCTCGCGGCGCTGGGTGCCGCTGCTGGTCGCGGCACTGCTGCTCCTCGCCCTGGGCGGGGGCTACCTCTTCAGCCAGCTCGGTGACGAAACCGGCACCGCCAGCCCCAGCGGCACGCCGTCGACGACTGCGCCGGCCACGACCACGCAGGAACCCAGCCCCACCACGTCCGAGCCGCCCACGACGACCACCGAGCCTCCGACCACCACCACGACGACCACCGAGGACGCCGCGGTATCGGACCGGCAGATCGAGCAGTTCGTCCGCGGCTACTTCGCCGAGGTCACCAGCAACCGCGACGCGACGTGGGAGCAGCTCACCCCGCGCATGCAGGCCAAGGCGGGCGGTCGCGACGGGTACGAGGAGTTCTGGAGCGGCATCGACTCCGTGGACGTCAAGAACGTCAAGGCCGACGCCGAGGCGCTCACCGCCAACGTCACACTGGTCTACCAGAAGGGCGACGGCGACAAGAGCACCGAGAAGAAGGTGCTCACCTTGGTGCAGGACGGGGACAGGCTGCTCATCGACCGGGAGGCGAACGGCGGCGGGGACTGAGCCCTGAGCGCGGCCCCGCGGCCCTCACCGCGGCCCCAGCGGTCCTGCGCCAAACCTGTGGCTCGCCGGTGAGGCGCCCACTACCGTGCGGCCCATGGCCACGGTCACCTTCGCCGACAAGCCCACCCTGACCGGGGAACGGGCCGTCCTGCGTCCGTTCCTGGAAGCCGACCTCCCAGCGCTGGCCGAGGCCATCGCCGACCCCGAGGTCGGGCGCCTGACCGGCAGCGTCAACAGCAGCGCAGCGGTGCCCGACGCGGCCTTCGGCGAGGAGCGGCTGCGTGGGTGGTACTCCACCCGGGGCGAACAGGACGACCGGCTCGACCTCGCGATCGTCGACGCCGCGACGGGTCAATGCGTCGGCGAGGCCGTGCTCAACGAGTGGGAGCCGGAGAACGCCTCCTGCAACTTCCGCATCCTCATCGGCCCGCGCGGCCGCGACCGGGGCCTGGGCACGGAGGCCACGCGGCTGCTCCTCGCCCACGCCTTCGAGGTGGTCGGGCTGCACCGGGTCAGCCTCGAGGTCTACGCCTTCAACCCGCGGGCCCAGCGGGCCTACGAGAAGGTGGGCTTCGTCAGGGAGGGAGTGCGCCGAGACGCGCTGCGCTTCGACGGCGAGTGGGTCGACTCCGTGCTGATGTCGGTGCTGGCGCCGGAGTGGGAGCAGCACCGGGGCAGGCCACAGCTGCCCGGCTGAGGTGCCCACGGAAAAGCGTTGGCACACAGCACAGGCGGCTCCCTACCGTGGAAGCCATGCAGATCCGCCCGGTCGAGCTCGACGACGACGCCGAGTTCCGGCGCTTCCACGAGGTCATGGACAGCGCCGAGCGCTTCGAGCGACCGCTCGCCGGCATGTGGTCGCTGGAAGAGGCCCGCATCCTCTTCACCGAGGGTGACCCGGCCGAGCACGTCTGGGGCGTCGTGGCCGTCGACGGGGACGAGATCGTCGGTGCCGGCATGGCGAGCCTGCCCAAGCACGACAACCGGCACATGGCCTGGGTCATGCCCTGGGTCGAGCCGCAGCGGCGCCGCCGAGGCATCGGGTCGGTGGTTCTCGAGCACCTGCTCGAGCGGTGCCGCGCGGAGCGGCGCACCCACCACATCATCGAGACGTCCTACCCGTTCGAGCGTCGCGACGACCACCCCTACCGGCAGTTCGCCGAGAAGCACGGCTTCACGCTCGCCAACACCGAGATCCGCCGGCACCTGCCGCTTCCCGTCGACGAGGCCGAGCTCGACCGGCTCATCGCCGACTCGGCGGCGCACCACGAGGGCTACTGCATCGTGTCCTTCGACGGGCCGATCCCCGACGACCTCGTCGACTCGCTGTGCCGCACGAAGTCGCAGCTCGGCGTCGACGCCCCCACCGGCACCCTCGACTTCGAGGAGGAGCGGATCGACCGCGACGTGCTGCGCGAGCGAGAGGCACAGCTGCGCCGGCAGGGACGCACGATGATCTCGACGCTCGCCGTCGCGCCGGACGGCGAGGTGGTGGCCTACAACGACCTGGTGATCCCGCGCGACGACCCACCGAACGTCTACCAGTGGGGCACCCTGGTGCGGCGCGACCACCGGGGGCACAGGCTCGGCATGGCGGTCAAGGCTCGCGGACTCAAGCAGCTGCAGGCACACCTCGGCGACGCGCTGGGCACCACCCGCACCCGCATCTCGACGTGCAACGCCGAGCAGAACGCGCACATGGTGGGCATCAACGAGCGCCTCGGCTTCCGGCCGGTTGAGGTGTCCCCGTGCTTCCTCCGTGTCGACGCCTCCTGACCTCCGGTCTGCCGCGCGCAGGCATACGGTGTGGGCATGCTCGTCGCCTTCTCCGTCGCCCCGTCCGTCGCCGCCGACTCCACCGGCTCGGTCAGCGAGGCCGTCGCCGCCGCCGTGAAAGTGGTGCGCGAGTCGGGCCTGCCCAACCGCACCGACTCGATGTTCACCACGATCGAGGGGGAGTGGGACGAGTGCCTGGCCGTGGTGAAGGCGGCCGTCGACGCCGTCGCCGCCCACGGCCCGCGCGTCAGCCTGGTGCTCAAGGCAGACATCCGTCCGGGCCACACGGGCGAGCTGACCGGCAAGGTCGAGCGGCTGGAGGCGGCGATCGAGGCGCAGGCCTGAGCGCCGCCCCGAGCCGGGCTAGCCGTGGTAGCCGCGGCGGAGCAGCTCGGTGATCTCCGCCAGCAGCGGCATCCTCGGGTTCGTGCGGTTGTCGAGGTCCTGGAAGGCCGTGAACGCCAGCTCCGGCAGGGCGGCCTCGAACTCGACCTCGTCGACTCCGGCCTCGGCCAGCGTGCGCGGCATCTCCACGGTTCGCAGCAGGCCGTCGACGGCGTCGAAGAGGCGCCTCCGGCTGGTCTCGGCGTCGCGACCGCCGAAGATCACCCGGCCGAGCATCGCGTAGCGCTCGGGGGCGACGTAGGCCGAGTAGCCGGGTGCGGGCATGAACTTCGTGGGCAGGCTGCTGTTGTAGCGCAGCACGTGCGGCAGGAAGATCGCGTTGGCCCGGCCGTGGGCGATGTGGAAGCGGGCCCCGACCGCGTGGGCGAGGGCATGGTTCACGCCGAGGAAGGCGTTCGAGAAGGCCAGGCCCGCAAGGGTGGCCGCGTTGGCCATGTCGGTGCGCGCCTGCAGGTCGGCGCCGTCGCGGTAGGCCTTCGGCAGGGCGTCGAAGATGAGCCGGGCCGCCTGGACGCAGAACGCGTCGGTGTAGGGGGAGGCGAAGATCGAGACCGCCGACTCCAGCGCGTGGGTGAGGGCGTCGACCCCGCTGTCGGCCGTCACCCGCGGCGGCATCGACACGGCCAGCAGCGGGTCGACGATCGCCATGTCGGGCGCCAGGCCGTAGTCGACGAGGGTCTCCTTGCGCTCTCCGACCGTCACGATGGCCGCCGGGGAGACCTCGGAGCCGGTGCCGGAGGTGGTGGGCACGGCGACGAGCAGCACCGGGTGGCGCGCGTCCTTGGGGTAGTCGGCCACGCGCTTGCGCGGGTCGAGGAACGGCAGGGTGAGCTCGTCGAGGTCGGTCTCGGGGTGCTCGTGGAAGAGGCGCATGGTCTTGGCGGCGTCGATGACCGACCCGCCGCCGACGGCCACGAGGAGGTCGGGCTGCACCCGGCGGAGCAGCTCCACACCGCGTCGGATGACGTCCTCGCCCGGCTCGGGCTCGACCTCGCTGAAGACGTGCACGTGCTCGGCGCGCAGCATCGCCCGCACCTGGTCCACGACCCCGCGCTCCTCGCACAGGGCATCCGTGACGACCACCGCGGTGCTGGTCTCGAGCTCCCTCAGGTTCTGCAGGGCACCGGCGTTGAAGAACGTCTGGGACGGCACACGGAACCACTGCGGCGGGGTGCGCCGGCGCGAGAGCACCTTGACGTTGAGCAGCTGCCGGTAGTTGACGTTCTCCGTCGTGGACGAGCCGCCCCAGGTGCCACAGCCCAGTGAGAACGTGGGCGTGAGGTTGTTGTAGACGCCGCCGAGGGCGCCGACCGCCGTCGGCGCGTTGACGAGGATCCGGCCGGTGCGCAGGGCCTTGCCGTATGCCGCGATGACCTCGTCGTCGTTCGCGTAGATCGCGGAGGTGTGGCCCAGTCCGCCGTGCTCGGTGACCATGACGGCGGCGGCGATCGCGTGCTCGGGGTCGGGGGAGCGCACGATGCCCAGCACCGGCATGAGCTTCTCCCTGAGCAGGGGGTGGGCCGACAGGGCCTTGAGGTCGGTCGGAAGGGGGGCGAGCAGCACCTTCACCGACGCGTCGACCTCGAAGCCGGCGCGCCGGGCGAGCTCGGGAGCGGGTTGGCCCAGGGCGGCGAGGTTCACCGGGTCGGTGCAGCCGAAGGCGAACTCGGCGAGCTGCTCGGTCTGCTTCCTGGTCAGCAGGTGCGCGCCCATCCGCTCGAACTCGGCCATGGTCTGGGTGTAGACCGGCTCGTCGATGATGCAGGTCTGCTCCGCCGGGCAGATCACCGAGGCGTCAAAGGTCTTGGAGATGAGGATGTCGACGACCGCGCCCCTGATGTCGGCGGTGCGGTGCAGGTAGATCGGCGCGTTGCCCGGGCCGACGCTCAGGGCGGGCTTGCCGGCGGCGTTGGCCAGCGCCACGATCTTCGGCCCGCCGGTCACCCAGATGAAGTCGATCAAGGGGTGCTTGAAGAGGTAGTGGGTCACCTCGCGGGCGGCGTCCGGGATGAGCTGGAGCGCACCCGGCGGCATACCGGCCGCCTCGGCGGCCTCGCGCACCACCTCGAGGGCCTCGGCCGCGCAGCGGGTGGCCATGGGGGAGGGGCGGAACAGCACGGCGTTGCGGGTCTTGGCAGCCACGATCGCCTTGTACAGCACGGTCGAGGTGGGGTTCGTCACAGGCGTGATGGCCAGCACCACCCCGATCGGGTCGGCGACGAACTCGATGTTGCGCTCGACGTCCTCGTCGATGACGCCCACCGAGCGCTTGTCCTTGAGGTAGTCGTAGAGGAACTCGGTCGCCACGTAGTTCTTGACCACCTTGTCCTCGAAGACGCCGAAGTGGGTCTCCTCGATCGCGCTGCGGGCCAGCCGCGGGGCGGCGCGCACGCCGGCGCGCACCATCGCGAGCACGATGCGGTCGACCTGCTCCTGGTCGAGCTCCCGGAAGCGCCGGGCCGCCTCGGCAGCAGTGTCGACCACCGCGTCCACCTGGGCCCGGCGCTCGGGGTCGAGCAGAGGCGGCGCCTGGCCCGGTGACGTCGGCGCGGACGGCACCGGCCCGGTGGCTGCGGACACAGCAGGAGTGGGGCTTGTCGTGGTCATGGGGCCAGCCTTGCCAGCGTCTGCTCCGGCGGACAGGGCCCTTCGCCCCGCTGGGCGGTGCGCCCACCCTCGATCGTTGCCAGACCGTGGCCCGCAAACCCCGTCCTCGCGGAGCCCGCGAGCCCTAGGGTTTGGTTGGTCGGACGGTGGATCTGCGAAGGAGGCTCGTCGACGTGTGGGCGGCCATCCGCTACCGCCGGGCGCAGGCAGCGGCCCTCATGCTCCTCTCGGCACTCATCGCCACCTGCGCCGCGCTCGCCCCTCTCTACACCCGGGCCCTCGAACAGGGGCTGCTGCGCCAGGCCGTCTTCGAGGCGGACCCTGCCGACACCGCCCTGACGGTCAAGGCCACCCGCACACCCACCGCCCCCGACCTGGCCCTGCCCCGCCTGTCCGAGGTCGTACCGGCCGGGGTGCGTGAGCTGCACCAGCCCGGCATCGGCACCTACAACGGCCAGGTGGTCTTCCAGGTCTTCCCGAACCGGCCCGGTGCGCCGCTGGACCTCATCTACCGCGACGGCATGTGCGAGCACGTCCGCATCACCGCCGGCGCGTGCCCGGCCGCCAAGGGCGAGATCGCGGTGACGGCGGCCGAGGCGGCCTTCTGGCAGTGGGCGCCGGGGGACCGCTTCACCGTGACCGAGCGGGACGCTCCGACGGGAGCGGTTCCGCAGGCACTCACGGTGGTCGGGGTCTACGAGCAGGTGCCCGACGGCGCCTACTGGATGCGCCTGAAGCTCGACGGCCGCTCGGGCGGCACCATCGACGGCGGAGACACCCCGGCCCTCGACTCGTGGATCACCGCGGCCCAGACCTTCGACGGGGCATGGGGCAACGCGCGCCTGACCGTGCAGTACCCCTTGGACCGCGCGGGCCTCACCCTCGACGACGTGCCCTCCGCGGCGCGTGCCATCGCGCAGACCCGTGCCGACTCCGGCTCGATCGAGGTCGAGAGCCCCATGGCCACGCTGCTCGCCGGCATCCGTGACGGTCAGCAGCAGGTGCGGCTCGTCGTGCCGCTGCTCATGGCCCAGCTCGCCCTCCTCGCCGCGGTGGTGCTGCTGTCGGTGGCCGCAGCCGCGGTCGAGCAGCGCCGCCCCGAGGTGGCGCTCGCCCGCCTGCGCGGGCGCAGCCGCGACGGAGCGAGGTGGCTGGTCGTCAGCGAGCTGGGCCTGACCGTCCTGCTCGGCCTGCCGCTGGGCCTGGCGCTCGCGGTCGGCCTCAACGAGGCCGCCCGACGCGTGCTGCTCCCACCTGGCGTTCCGTTCGAGTTCCCCCTCGGCGTCCTCCTCGCCCTGCTCGCCGCGGCCGCCGTCGGCCTGGGCGCGGTGTGGCTCGCCGCGCAACCCGTGCTCAGCGAACCCATCTCCTCGCTGCTGCGCCGGGTGGCCCACGCGCGCGCCAGCCGGCGGCTTCCCGTGGTGGACATCGTGGTCGCCGCCCTGGCCGCGGCCGGGCTCGTCGGCCTCGCCACGACCTCCGACGCCGGACCGCTCGCGCTGGTGACGCCGACGCTGCTGTCCCTGGCCGCCGGGCTGGTGGTGGCGCACGTCGTCGTCCGCGCCGCCGCCTCCGCGGGCGCCACGCACGTGCGGCGCGGACGCGTGGGACCGGCGCTCACGGCATACCAGCTCGCCCGACGCCCCGCGGTGCGCAAGGTGCTCACCATCATCACGGTGGCCACGGCGCTCGCGGTCTTCGCCGCCAACGCCGTCACCGTCGCCGACCGCAACCGGGAGGCGAGGGCGCAGCTCGAGGCGGGGGCGCCGGTGGTGCTCCTCACCGACGCGGTGGAGCCTGCCTCGCTCCAGCGCGCGCTCGCCGCGGTGGACCCCACGGGGGGCGACGTGACGCCGGTGGCGATCGTGCGCCCCCGCGACGTGTCGGCGACGGCCACCATCGCCGTCGTGCCGCGGGGCTTCGAGGAGGTCGCCTTCCCGCCACCGCACCAGGAGGCCCTGAAGCTGGCGGCGCTGGCGCCACCGGCCGTCGAGCCGGTGCGGCTCGACGGCACCACGCTGAGCGTGACCGTCGAGCCGTCTCTCACCGTCACGGAGGCCGGTGGGGGAGCCCCTGCACCGGCCGGACGGGTGCTGCTCGGCATCGTCGTGACCACCCCTGACGGCCAGCGCCTGACCCGCGACCTGGGTGTGGTGCCGCTGGGCAGCCGGCGGCCGGTGGAGCTCGCCGCCCCCGTGCTGTGTCCGGACGGGTGCCGTCTCGACTCGCTCACCGTGCGGGCGGACCTCACGCCCTCGGGCCCGCGCGGCAACCCGTGGGAGGCCAACCGCCAGGAGAGCACGGCCGTGGCGCGGGGGCAGCTGGCGCTGTCGGGCATGGCGCTGGACGGGCGCGCGCTGGACATCGGTGAGGCCGACCGGTGGCAGCCCTCGCTGAAGGTCGATGCCGCCCCCGACGACCAGCTCCGGGCGGCGGAGGGCTCGAGCGCCGAACGGCTCGTGCTCGACGTGGTCAGCTCCGGTGTGGTGCTCCGCCTCGCCCACGCCGACGTCCCGGCCAGCGTTCCGGCCGTCCTCGCCGGACCGGTGCCGCCCGGCGGCACGGTGCAGCAGTTCACCGCCTCCGGCCTGGCCGGCCTGCCCACCACGATGACCCGGACCCAGGAGGCGCCGGCCCTGCCCGTGCTGGGCGACCGCGGCGTGCTCGTCAACTACGAGACCCTCGGCCGGCTGGGAGGGCGCCTCGCCGGCTCGGGCAGCCTGCAGGCATGGCTGGGCAGCGACTCGCCGGCCCTGGTCGAGAAGGTGCGAAAAGGCCTGTCGGACAGTGGGATCAACGTCCTCAGTGTGCGCTCCTACGCCGAGACGAAGCAGTCCTACGACCGCTCGGCCGCCGGTTGGGGGCTCCAGCTCGCCCTGGTGACCGGCGCCCTGGCGCTGCTCATGGCGGCGCTCGCCGTGGTGGTGGTCGCCGCCACCGGCTGGCGAGCCGTGGCGAGGGACTTCGCGGCGATGCGGATGGCAGGGGTTCCGCTGCCCGTGCTGAGGCGGGCCGCCCGCAGCGAGCAGCTCGTCGTCGTGGGCGTCGGGGTCGGCGTGGGCGCGGTCAGCGGGCTGCTCGGTGCCCACCTGGCGATGCCCCTCATCCCGCTCTTCAACCGGCCGGCGCCGGTGCCCGCCCTCGACCTGTCGCCCGCCTGGCCCGCCGTCGCTGCTGCGACGCTGCTCGCGCTGCTGCTGCTCGGCGCGGTCGGGCTCGTCGTCGCGCGCTCGCTCGGCGGGCGCTTCACCCTCGGCCGGATCCGGGAGCTGCTGTGAGCACGACCCTGAACGCGCCGGCGGGCCTGACGGTCAGCACGACCGGGCTGGTGCACATCTACCGCGCGGAGGGGCACGACGTCGCGGCGCTCTCGGGCGTTGACCTCACCGTCGGCGCTGGCGAGATGGTCGGCCTGCTCGGGCCCTCCGGGGCCGGCAAGTCGACGCTGCTGACCCTGTTCGGCGGCCTGCTCCGGCCCAGCGCCGGGCGCATCCGGGTGGGTGAGCGCGAGCTGTCGACCATGAGCGAGGAGGAGCTCGACGAGTTCCGCTCCGCCGACGTGGGCCTGGTCCTCCAGGGCGCGGCTCGCAACCTGCTGCCCTACTTGAGCGCCCGGCAGAACGTGGAGTTCGCGCAGGCAGCCGCCCAGTCCCGCCGACGCGAGCTGCCCACTGCCGCAGAGGTGCTCGAACTGGTCGGGCTCTACGAGCGCTCGAACGCCCCGCTCGGCACCCTGACGCCGGGCCAGCTGCAGCTCGCTGCGGTCGCTGTCGCGGTGGCGACCCGCCCGGGTCTGCTGCTCGGCGACGAGCCGACCAGCCAGCTCGACCACGAGGCGCGCGACACCGTGCTCGACGCGCTGGCCCAGATCAACTCCGAGATGGGCACGACGGTCGTCGTGGTGACGCACGACCCCGAGGTGGCAGCCCGTATGCCGCGCACGGTCACCATCCGCGACGGCCGGGTCGGCGGCGAGGGCCGGGCGGGGCAGGAGTTCGCCGTGGTCGCCGCCGACGGGTCGCTGCCGCTTCCACCGCACGCCATGGAGGCCTTCCCCCCGGGCGCCCTGGTGCGGGTGCACGAGGAGGGCGGTGTGTGGACGATCCACCGAGAGGACGGTCAGGGCCAATGAGTGCGGGAGCAGGTGCCACGGCTGCGTCGACGAAGGTGGCGGGCGCGCTGGTGGAGGTCGAGGACGTCACCGTGGCCTACGGGCCGGTCGTGGCGGTCACCGGCGCGAGCCTGGTGGCGCGCCCCGGCCACCTCGTCGCGGTGACCGGGCACTCCGGGGCCGGCAAGTCCTCGCTGCTGTGGGCGGTCGCCGGGGCCGTGCCGCTCGCCCGGGGCGTCGTGCGCATCGACGGGGAGGAGGTCCGTGGTCGCGACGACGGCGCGGCGCGGTCGGCCGCGCTCATCCCGCAGGGCAACGGGCTGGCGACCATCCTGTCGGCGCACGAGAACGTCGTGATGGCGCTCGTGGCGGCCGGCGTCGGGGCCGACGAGGCGGTGGCCCGCGCCGACGCTGCGCTCGCCGCCGTGGGCCTCCACGAATCGGGGGGCCACCTCGTCGAGGAGCTCTCGGGCGGCCAGCAGCAACGCGTCGCGGTCGCCCGCGGGCTGGCCCTGCAGGCGCGGGTGCTGCTCGCCGACGAGCCGACCTCCGAGCTCGACCACGACAACCGCGAGAAGGTGCTGGCCCTCCTGCGGGCGCACGCCGACCGCGGGGCGGCCGTGGTGATGGCGACGCACGACCCGGAGGCGGCCGCACAGGCGGACAGCGAGCTCCACCTCGATGATGGACGACTCACGCTCGTGCGGTCCGCGCCGCACTAGCCTGTCGCCGTGCCGAAGCAGATCCGCCTGCCCTTCGACCCGATCACCCGGGCGGCGCAGCTGTGGACCCAGCGCTGGGGCCGCACCTCTCAGCCGCTGGCGATGGCCAGCGCCACCTCGATCATGCGGGTGCAGCAGCTGCTGCTCACGGAGTTCGACGCCCTGGTCGGCCGGCACGGGCTGTCGTTCGCCCGCTACGAGGCGCTGGTGCTGCTCGCCTTCAGCCGCGAGGGACGGCTCAGCATGGGCAAGATCGGCCAGCGGCTCATGGTGCATCCGACCAGCGCGACCAACATCGTGCAGCGCCTGGCCGCCCAGGGGTTCGTCGAGCGGGTGCCCAACCCGCAGGACGGGCGCGGCACCCTGGCCGTCATCACCCCGGCCGGTCGCGACGCCATGGAGGCGGCCACCAGGGAGCTGGTCGAGGCGCGGTTCGGCCTCGGGATGCTGAGCCCCGCCGAGCACGAGCAGCTCTTCGAGCTGCTGCGCAAGGTGCGCGTCGGCGCGCGTGACTTCGACGCCTGACCTGGCCCCGCGGCATACCCTCTCGGCCCCCGTGCTGCTGCACCCTTCTCGGGGCACCCGAGAAAGGTGCGCTTCACCCCACGTGCCACGCGGGGTGAAGCGACCGTTTGTCGGGTGACCCGAGAAGGTTGTGGCGCCTGCGGCAAACAGAGTCCGCTGAGGAGCGGGCCGTGACATTTAGTTGGACGTCCTAGTAAATTGGCGGGCATGGCTGAGACCCCCACTCCCGAGACCTCTGGTGCCGCCCGCTGGCAGGCCCGCTACGACGCCGCCGCGGCCAGGGGCCAGGTGCGCGACGCCGACTTCACCACGCTCTCCGGCATGGAGGTCGCGCCGGTCTACGGCCCGGCCGACGGCGCCGAGGTGCCCGAGTCGATCGGGTGGCCGGGGGAGTTCCCCTTCACCCGCGGGCTCTACCCGACCGGTTACCGCGGACGGGCGTGGACGATCCGGCAGTTCGCCGGCTTCGGCAACGCCGTGCAGACCAACGAGCGCTACAAGATGATCATGGCGCGCGGCGGCGGCGGCCTGTCGGTGGCGTTCGACATGCCGACCCTCATGGGCCGCGACTCCGACGACCCGATGAGCCTCGGCGAGGTCGGGCACTGCGGGGTCGCGATCGACTCGGCCAAGGACATGGAGGTCCTGTTCCACGAGCTGCCCCTCGAGGACATCACCACCTCGATGACCATCAGCGGCCCCGCCGTGCCGGTCTTCTGCATGTACCTCGTCGCCGCCGAGCGCCAGGGGGTCGACCTCGGGGTGCTCAACGGCACGCTGCAGACCGACATCTTCAAGGAGTACATCGCGCAGAAGGAGTGGCTCTTCGAGCCCGAGCCGCACCTGCGCCTGATCGGCGACCTCATGGAGTACTGCGCCGAGAACATCCCGGCCTACAAGCCGCTCTCGGTCTCCGGCTACCACATCCGCGAGGCCGGCTCGACGGCCGCGCAGGAGCTCGCCTTCACCCTCGCCGACGGCTTCGGCTACGTCGAGCTCGGCCTGTCGCGCGGCCTCGACATCGAGAAGTTCGCGCCGGGCCTGTCGTTCTTCTTCGACAGCCACGTCGACTTCTTCGAGGAGATCGCCAAGTTCCGCGCGGCCCGTCGCATCTGGGCCCGCTGGATGCGCGACGTCTACGGGGCGAAGACCGAGAAGGCCCAGTGGCTGCGGTTCCACACCCAGACCGCGGGCGTCTCGCTCACCGCGCAGCAGCCCTACAACAACGTCGTGCGCACCGCCGTCGAGGCGCTCGCGGCGGTGCTCGGCGGCACCAACAGCCTGCACACCAACGCCCTCGACGAGACCCTGGCCCTGCCGACCGAGCAGGCCGCCGAGATCGCGCTGCGCACCCAGCAGGTGATCATGGAGGAGACCGGCGTCGTCAACGTCGCCGACCCGCTCGGCGGCAGCTGGTACATCGAACAGCTCACCGACACCATCGAGGCCGAGGCCAACAAGATCTTCGACCGCATCCTCACCCTCGGCGGCAGCGACCTCACCAGCCAGGACACCGAGGCCCTGGCGGAGCTCGTGCGCAGCAACACCGGCGTGCGGGACGGCGGCAACTGGCCGATGACCAAGGGCATCCTGCGCGGCATCGAGGAGGGCTGGTTCATGTCCGAGATCGCCGAGGCCGCGTTCCAGTACCAGGTGGCGCTCGAGAAGGGCGACAAGAAGGTGGTCGGGGTCAACTGCCACACCGACTCGGTCAGCCACGAGCTCGAGATCCTGCGGGTGAGCCACGAGGTCGAGCACGAGCAGGTGGCCACCCTCAAGGAGCGCAAGGCCGCCCGCGACGAGACGGCGGTGCGGGCCGCCGTGCAGCACATGGTCGAGGTCGGGCGCACCAGCGAGAACATGGTCCCCGCCATGCTCGACGCCGTGCGCGCCGAGGCGACCCTGGGCGAGATCTGCGACGCCCTGCGCGACGAGTGGGGCGTCTATCGGGAGCCCGCCCGCTTCTGACACCGGCTGGCAGGGCAGGGGTATGCCGCGGGGTCACCTCGCGCCGGACGCGCCCCGAGTCAGCTCGCCGGGGGCCGCAGCGGGTTGGTGGCCTGCCGCTTCGCGAGGAGCAGCCGGGCGTAGGCCACGTCGGCGAGCAGCTCGATGAGCCCGTCGACGAACGCCTCGTCCGGGACCCCGGTGGCCAGCGACCGGTGCAGCACGGCCCCGACCACGACGTCGGCGAGCAGGTCGACGTCGGCCATCTCGGGCCGGATCTCGCCCCGGGCGACGGCGCGCTCGACCGATGTCGCCACCAGGGCGTGCAGCCGCGTCGAGAGCTGGGCCCGCACCGCAGCGCCCACCCCCTCGGGGTCGCGGGCCGACTCGGCCAGCAGGGCGGCATACGCACCGCCGGTGGAGGGGTCGCGCAGCAGCCGCGCCGCCTCCTCGATGCCGGCCCGCATGTCGGCGGCGAGCGAGCCGCGGTCGCCGGTGTCGATGGTGTCGAAGGTCACCGCGACGGCGTGCACGGCCAGCTCCACCTTCGAGGGCCAGCGCCGGTAGACGGTGGTCTTGGCCACGCCCGCCCGCGCGGCGACCTGCTCCATGGTGAGCCCCCCGAGCCCCTGCTCCGCGAGCAGGTCGCGCGCCGCACGCGTGATGGCGTGCTCGGTCGCCGCCTCGCGGGGGCGGCCAGGGCGCCGGGCGCGGGAGGAGGGCTCACGTGACGTCATCCCGCCGATGATGCCACCAGCCGCACGCAAACGAGGGCCGCGATTTGGCCCTCCGGCGCGGTCTGGGTCATGGTGGAGGGATGCCGACCGCCCCACCTGCATGGCGGCCGGCCCTCTCACGTAAGGAAGCAAGCAGTAGTGTCACCAGTGTCCAAGCGGGCCGCGCTGGGCGTGCTGACCGCCGCGGGCCTCGTGCTGGCCGGTGTCGGCCTGTGGTTCCTCGCGCACCTCGGTCTCTCCGGCACGGCCACCTTCACGGCCACGCCCTCCAGCAGCCGCATCGTCGTGCTCGACCCCGCCGTGCTCAACCGCGTCGACAGCCCGGTGTCCATCACCGCCCGGGCGAAGGACGGGGGCGAGGTCTGGATCGGCCGCGGCACCCCGAGCGACGCCGCCTCCCTCGCGGGCAAGGCGGCGGCCACCTCTGTCACCGGCGTCTCGGTCGGCGGCTGGCAGCTCGAGACCGGGCAGCGGGGTTCGGGGTCCGCCCCGGAGCTCGCATCCGCGGACGTGTGGCGCCAGCAGGCCAGCGGCAAGGGCAGCGCCAGCATGGAGGTGCGGCAGGAGGACGCGCCCGAGGCCGTCGTCATCGCGACCGCGTCGGGCAAGCCTGCCGACCTCGCCGAGCTCACCGTCGAGTGGGAGCGGCAGGCCTGGTCGGTGGAGGCCCTCACAGCACTGCTGCTGGGGCTGCTCATGATCGCGGCGGGTGTCGGGTTCCTGTGGCAGCCGGGCTACGCACGCGGGCGGAGCGGAGCTGCTGAGCTTAGCCGGCCCGACGCCCCTGCCCCGACCGTCGACCGGCCGGACACCCCGACCGCCGTGCTGCCGGACGCCCCGACCGCAGCCGCCCGCCCCACCTCCGAGGAGGGACGCCCATGAAACGCCTGAACCACATCGCTTCCCAGCGGCCGACGCGCCGTGCCGTGACCGGCCTGACCGGCGCCGCCCTGACCACCCTCGCGCTCGCCGGGTGCGGCGTCGGCGACGCCCTCGTCGGGGTGCAGGACGCGCCCCGCGAGGTGGGTGACACCGCGCCGGTCAGCGCGGAGTCAGCCGAGGCCATCGCGGCCCGCGTGCTGACCGATGCCGCCCGCGCCCGGGAGGCGTCGGGCGCCCAGGCCAAGGAGCTGCGGGCCAAGGCGCTCACCGGCGCCGCGCTCACCGTCTCCAACGCCGACAGCCGCCTCGCCAGGGCAGGCTCCACCGCCACCGAGCCGGTCACCAAGCCGGAGGCGCCGAAGGTGCTCGGCATCTCGCGTGGCAACGCGTGGCCGCGCGTCATGCTCGTGCAGAGCAGCCGCGAGGACGGCAGGACCGCCCTCAACCTGCTGGTCTCCGAGAGCGCCACCGAGCCGTTCAAGCTGGCATCCAGCGCTCCCATGCAGCCGGGCACCAGCGTGGCTGCCCTCGACAGCCTCGACCAGGGCTCGCCGCTGAACCCCTCGGGCAAGGGCCTGGCCATCACCCCGGAGGCGCTGCTGGCCGAGTACGCCGCGAGCCTGGGCTACCCCAGGGCCACGGCTGCGCCACACGTCAACGGCTCGGATGCCTTCGCCCAGTCGGTCCGGGCGAACGCCAGGTCCCAGGCGAAGTCCCTCTCGAAGCTGGCGACGCTGACGCAGAAGCACGTGCCCCAACCGGAGAGCACGGTCGCCATCTCGCTCAAGGACGGGGGAGCGGTGGTCTTCGGCCTCCTCGAGCGCACCGACACGATCGCCCTGAAGCCCAGCGGCAAGTCCCTGACGCCCAGCGAGGACTTCCAGAAGCTGATCGGGAAGAAGACCCTGGGCGACCAGGCCCAGATGCGCACCTACGAGACGGTCGTGTTCACCGTGCCGCCCAAGTCCGGCACCGCGAGCCTGGTCGCCGTCGACGAGACGCTGGTCTCCGCGAAGGGCGAGTGACCACCCCGGTCCAACCTGCGGCAGAATCGGCCCCATGACTGAGCAGCCGTTCAACCCCAGCGCCCTGCGGGGCGCGGTCGACCTGTCCGGACTCCAGGCCCCCAGGGGAGGCGCCGGAGCCGCCGGCTCGGGAACGGGCGCGCCGGGTGCCGCCGAGGCCGGTGGGCAGCGCGCGGGTGGCGGGCCCGGGGCCGCCGGCTCGAACCTCGTCGTGCAGGGCACGGACGCCAACTTCTCCGAGGTGCTGAGCGGCTCGGTCAGCGTGCCGGCCGTGGTGGTGCTCTGGTCCGCCCGCCTCCCCGAGTCGGGGTCCTACCTCGAGACCGTCGTCGCGGTGGCCAACAGCTACCGTGGCCGCTTCCAGGTCGTCTCGGTCGACGTCGACGACAACCCCGGCCTGCTGCGCGCCTTCCAGATCCAGTCCGTGCCGGTCACCATCGGCCTCGTGCAGGGGCAGCCCGTGCCGCTCTTCGCCGGCATCCAGGGCGAGCAGGAGATCCGCCCGGTCATCGACGAGCTGCTCGCGCTGGCCGTCCAGCACGGCGTGACGGGTCGGGTCGAGGTCGGCGAGCCCGCCGGCGCCGAGCCGGAGGAGCCACCGCTGCCGCCGCTGCACCAGGAGGCCTACGACGCGATCGAGCGCGGCGACCTCGGTGCCGCTGCCGACGCCTACCGCAAGGCGCTGGCCCAGAACCCGGCCGACTCCGACGCCGAGCTCGGCCTGGCGCAGGTGGGGCTCATGCAGCGGACGGCCGGTGTCGACCTCCAGCAGGCCCGCCAGGCCGCCGCAGACAACCCGGGCGACATCGACGCGCAGACGCTGGTGGCCGACCTCGACCTGCTCGGCGGCCACGTCGAGGACGCCTTCCTGCGCCTGATCGACCTGGTCAAGGCCACCGGCGGCGACGACCGCGAGCGGGTGCGCACGCACCTGCTCGAGCTCTTCGCCGTGGTGGGGCCGCACGACGAGCGCGTGCGCAAGGCGCGCGGCTCGCTCATGAGCGCGCTGTTCTGACGCGGCGCCGGCGTTCGGCGGCCACGGCCTGCTCGCCGCCCAGCGTGGCGCCCCCCGGCCACCACCGATCTCTTGCGGAAATGCTGGGGCGCGACAGGATGATCCTCGACGGCTGACACCGGACGGGAGACCCCCATGCCTGCGACGCACGAACACCTGATCGGACTGCTGCTGGGAGCGGAGGGGGACTGGCCGACCGCGTTCGAGGCGCTTGCGAGCCGCCTGGGAGTGGTCAGCGCCCCGGACGGCAGCGCCCACCGGGTGCGCACGGAGCGGGTCACCATCGAGCCGTTCAACCTGCGCGACAGACCGCGGCACGACCTGGTCATCGACCGGCTGGCTCACTGGTACTACCACCCGCGCGAGTGGCTCAAGAAGGTCGCGCTGATGGACGACGTCTACCTGCTCAACAGCCCGTTCACGTTCCAGTCGATGGAGAAGCACTCGGCCTACTGCGCCCTGATGCGGCTGGGGATGCACGTGCCGGAGACGGTGCTCGTGCCCTACAAGAACCCCGTCGACAACGCCCGCTGGGCCTTCACGTCGGCCAAGTACAACAAGGGCTTCGACCTCGACCGGATCGCCGACGACCTCGGCTACCCGATGTTCATGAAGCCGTTCGACGGTGGCGCCTGGCGCGGGGTGTCGATGATCAGGAACCGCGACGACCTGCACCGCTCCTACGACGACTCCGGCGAGATGCTCATGCATCTGCAGAAGGCCGTCGACGGGTTCGAGGTCTTCGCCCGGGCGCTGACCATCGGCCCCGAGACGATGGTGATGCAGTTCCAGCCGGACGAGCCGATGCACAACCGGTATGCCGTGCGGCACGGCTTCCTCAGCGAGCAGGTGGGCTCCGAGGCGGTCACCATCGCCCAGACGGTCAACGCGTTCTTCCGCTGGGAGTTCAACTCCTGCGAGATGCTCGTCAAGGATGGCGTGGTCTACCCGATCGACTACGCCAACGCCTGCCCCGACGTGGCGGTCACTTCACTGCACTACTACTTCCCGTGGGCCATGAAGGCGCTGCTGCGCTGGTCGGTCTACTGCCTGGCGACGGACCGCAAGCCCCGCACGCAGGTGGACACCGGCCCCTGGTTCGCGGTGGCCGACGACGCCTCACTCGACTACGCCGGCAAGCTCGCGGCCTACCAGCGACTGGCCGACGAGTACTTCGAGACGGAGCGCTACCAGGAGTTCTGCGCGACGGCGTTGCCGCACGTCGACGAGATGGTGCTCGAGTGGGTGGACTCCGACGACTTCCGCAAGCTGCTCACGAGCACGATCCAGCAGACCTACCCGCCTCACGAGTGGGACCGCTTCGAAGGGCACTTCGGCGGCCTGGTGCGGCTGTGGCTCAGGGACGAGAGGTCGCGGCTCGGTGCGGGGGAGTCCGCGGCGGACGAGGCCGCGGTGGGGGGCCCTGCCCCTGCCGTGCCGGCGGAGTAGGCCTCAGCAGGCGACCTTCTCGCCGGGGACCGGGCGGCGCAGCGCGTGCGTCGGCAGGGCGCGCCGGCGTCGGACCGCGCGGAGCTGGTCGAGGGTGGCCAGGTTAGGGCCCGACGGGGAGGACCGGGGGAAGGCGCGGGCAGGGGTGCTGGGGTCTCGGTTCTCGCGGCTCATGCAGGGATCAACCAATTGACGTAGGTCTATATTCCGCCGCGGCTAGGCTGGCGGCATGCCCCCAGCAGACCTGCCCGCGGTGTTTGCCGAGCTCCGGCGGCGACTGGCCGTCCACGAGGACGCGTTCACCGCCAGCACCAACCCCACCGACGCGAACCGGCCGACCTCCCGCAAGGAGGACGCGCCCTCGCCCGAGGACTCCTACATGCTGCTCGGGGCCCCGCACGAGAGGTATCCGGACGGGATGTTCTTCGCCGGCGTGAAGCAGCAGAAGCGCTACGTCAGCTACTACCTGATGCCGGTCTACACCGAGCCCGACCTCGCCGCCGCGGTCTCGCCCGACCTGCGCCGGCGGATGCAGGGCAAGTCATGCTTCAACTTCACCCGGGTCGACGAGGGCCTGTTCGACGAGCTGACAGACCTGACCGCGCGTGGTCGTGAGGCCTACGCCGCCAAGGGCTGGACGCTCTAGCCTCCCAGCGCGGCGCCGACGACGTCCCTGGCCTCGGCCTGCACCTGGGCCAGGTGCTCGGGGCCGCGGAACGACTCGGCGTAGATCTTGTAGACGTCCTCGGTGCCGGAGGGTCGGGCGGCGAACCACGCCGACTCGGTCGTCACCTTCAGGCCGCCGATCGCGGCCCCGTTGCCGGGCGCCTCGGTGAGCTTGGCTGTGATCGGCTCACCGGCGAGCGCCTCGGCGGTGACGTCCTCGGGGGAGAGTGCGGCCAGCTTGGCCTTCTGCTCCCGGTTCGCCGGTGCGTCGATGCGCGCGTATGCCGGGTCGCCGTGCTTCGCGGTCAGCTCGCCGTAGTGCTGGCTGGGGGTCCTGCCCGTGACGGCCAGGACCTCCGAGGCGAGGAGGGCGAGGATGATGCCGTCCTTGTCGGTGGTCCAGACCCGGCCGTCCCTGCGCAGGAACGACGCCCCGGCGGACTCCTCCCCGCCGAAGCCGAAGCTGCCGTCGAGGAGACCCGGCACGAACCACTTGAAGCCCACGGGCACCTCGACGAGGCGGCCTCCGACCTCCTCGGCCACGCGGTCGATCATCGACGACGAGACCAGGGTCTTGCCGATGGCGGCGCCCGCGGGCCAGCCCGGGCGTGCGCCACCGAAGAGGTAGCGGATCGCGACAGCCAGGAAGTGGTTGGGGTTCATCAGGCCCGCGTCGGGCGTGACGATGCCGTGCCGGTCGGAGTCGGCGTCGTTGCCCGTGGCGATGTCGTACAGGTCGCGCTTGTCGATCAGCGACGCCATGGCCGAGGGTGACGAGCAGTCCATGCGGATCTTGCCGTCCCAGTCGAGGGTCATGAAGCGCCACGTCGGGTCGACGAGCGGGTTCACCACGGTGAGGTCGATGCCGTGGCGCTCGGCGATCTCGGCCCAGTAGGCGACGCTGGCGCCACCGAGGGGGTCCGCGCCGATCCGCACCCCGGCGTCCTTGATGCGCGCCACGTCCACCACGTTCGGCAGGTCGTCGACGTAGGTGCCGAGGAAGTCGTAGGGCTGCGCGTGCGCGCGGGCCCGGCTGAACGGCATACGGCGCACGTCCTTCAGGCCACCCGCGATGAGCGCGTTGGCGCGCGCGGCGATGGCCTTGGTGGCGTCGGTGTCGGCCGGGCCTCCGTGCGGTGGGTTGTACTTGAAGCCGCCGTCGGCCGGGGGGTTGTGCGACGGCGTGACGACGATGCCGTCGGCGAGCCCCGAGCCGGTGGTGCGGCCGCCGTTCGCCGTGAGGATCGCGTGGGAGACGGCCGGGGTCGGCGTGTAGCCGTCGCGGTCGTCGACGAGCACGGTGACGTCGTTGGCGGCGAGCACCTCGAGCGCGGAGGCCCAGGCCGGCTCGGACAGGCCGTGGGTGTCGCGGCCGACGAACAGCGGCCCGTCGTAGCCCCGCTCGCGCCGGTAGTCGACGATGGCCTGCGTCGTCGCCAGGATGTGCGCCTCGTTGAAGGCTGTCCTCAGGCTCGACCCGCGGTGACCCGAGGTGCCGAAGGCGACCTGCTGGTCGACGTCCTCCGGGTCGGGGGTCAGCGTGTAGTAGGCGGTGACGAGATGGGCGACGTCCACCAGGTCGGACGGCTGGGCCGGCTGCCCGGCTCGTGACGCTGCATCGGACATGTCAGCCCTCCCCGGTGGTCAGCGCGCCCTGCTCCTGCGCCGACCCGGCGAGGGCCGGCTCCTCGACCGGTGCCAGCCACACGGCCGACAGGGCAGCGACGCGGACCTCCACCGACCAGGGCTGGTTGTCCCACGGCTGCTGCTGCGCCTCGAGCACGGTGTCGGCCTGGCTGGGGGTGCCGAACTCGTCGTAGCCGCTGGTGTCGAGGACGACCTTCCAGCGACCCGGGCGCGGGACTCCGAGCCGCAGGCTCTCGCGCGCCATGCCGTTGAAGTTGACCGCGACAGCCACGACGGGGCCGCTCCCTCGGTCCTCGTTGCCGAAACGCAGGTAGGAGAACGTGTTTCCGGCGTTGTCGTCGGCGTTGAGCCACTCGAACCCGGCGGGGGAGGAGTCCAGGGCCCACAGGGCGGGGTTGGACCGGTAGACGCGGTTGAGCTCCTTGACCAGGTTGTGCACCCGGTAGTGAGCCGGGTGGTCGAGCAGCCACCAGTCGAGCTCGCGGCCGTCGGCCCACTCGGCCTCCTGGGCGAACTCGCTGCCCATGAAGAGCAGCTGCTTGCCGGGGTGGCTCCAGATGTAGGCGAGGTAGGCGCGCAGGGTGGCGAGCTGGTCGTAGCGGCTGCCCGGGATCTTTCGCAGCAGCGAGCCCTTGCCGTGGACGACCTCGTCGTGGCTGATGGGCAGCACGTAGTTCTCGCTGTAGGCGTACATGAGCGAGAAGGTCAGCAGGTTGTGGTGGTACTGCCGGTGGACGGGGTCCTGCCCGATGTAGCGCAGGGTGTCGTTCATCCAGCCCATGTTCCACTTCAGGCCGAAGCCGAGGCCGCCGGCGTCGGTCGGCTTCGTGACACCGGGCCACGAGGTCGACTCCTCGGCCACGGTGACGATGCCGGGCACCCGCTTGTAGGTGGTGGCGTTGGTCTCCTGCAGCAGGCCGATCGCCTCGAGGTTCTCGCGGCCGCCGTACTGGTTGGGCAGCCACTGCCCTTCCTCGCGGGAGTAGTCGAGGTAGAGCATCGACGCCACGGCGTCGACCCGCAGGCCGTCGATGTGGAACTCCTCAAGCCAGTAGATCGCGTTGGCGACGAGGAAGTTGCGCACCTGCATGCGGCCGAAGTCGAAGATGTGGGTGCCCCAGTCGGGCTGGTCGCCGCGGCGCGGGTCCGGGTGCTCGTACAGCGCCTGCCCGTCGAACTTGGCCAGCGCCCAGGCGTCGCGCGGGAAGTGCGCGGGCACCCAGTCGAGGAGGACGCCGATGCCAGCCTGGTGGAGCCGGTCGACGAGGTAGCGGAAGTCGTCGGGCGTGCCGAAGCGGGCCGTGGGGGCGTAGTAACCGGTGACCTGGTAGCCCCAGGACGGGCCGTAGGGGTGCTCCATGACCGGCATGAACTCCACGTGGGTGAAGCCGAGGTCGGAGACGTAGTTGACCAGGTGCTCCGCTAGGTCGCGGTAGCTGTGCCCCTTGCGCCAGGAGCCCAGGTGGACCTCGTAGATGCTCATCGGACCGCTGTGGGAGTCGTTGGCGCGGCGTCGCTCCATCCAGGCGTGGTCGCCCCACTCGTACTGCGAACGGGTCACGACCGAGCCGGTCGCCGGCGGCACCTCGGCGGCCTGGGCCATGGGGTCGGCCTTGGACCGCACGACGTCGTCGGAGCCGCGGATCTCGTACTTGTAGCGCGTGCCCTCGCCGACGCCCGGGATGAACAGCTCCCAGACGCCTGACTCGCCGAGGAGACGCATCGGGTGGCGGATCGCGTCCCAGCCGTTGAAGTCGCCGACGACGTGGACCGCGCGGGCGTGGGGCGCCCAGACGGCGAACGAGGTGCCGCGCACAGCGCCCAGCGGGCCGTCGTACTCGCGCACGTGGGCGCCCAGCACGGTCCAGAGCTGCTCGTGGCGGCCCTCGCCGATCAGGTGCCGGTCGACCTCGCCGAGGGTGGGCGCGAAGCGGTAGGGGTCGTCCTGCTCGTGCTCGATGCCGTCGTCGTAGGCGACGTGGACGCGGTAGTCCATAGTGCGGTCGCAGCCCTCACGGACCGCGGTCCAGACGCCGTGCGCCTCGTGGTGCAGGTCGAGCCGCTCACCGTCCTCGAACCGGACGGCGACGCTGCGCGCCATGGGGCGGTACACCCGCAGGCGCAGCCCGCCGTGCTCGAGGTGCTGGCCGAGCAGGTCGTGCGGCTGCTGGTGCCGCCCGGTCGCGAGGGCCTCGATCGCCCCCGACATGTCCGGCGGTGCGGGAGCGGGCTGGTCCTGCCGCGGCTCCGGGTCGGTCGGCGCGTCCTGCACGGCGTCCGCGGGGGTCGGGGCGGGCGGCTCGTCGGCGGCCGAGGTCCCACCGAGGGGAGGCAGGACGTCCTCGGGCGAGACGGTCTCGTTCGCGGGCTCGGTGCCCTGCGGCGTGGGCTCGGTGGAGCTCACGTCCTCCGGCTTGGCCTTCTTCGGTCGCTTGGGCAGCATCGGGCTCATCAGGGTGCCTTCCTGGCCTCGTCGAGAAGTCGGACCACGGCGTCGGTGGGGATCGTCAGCCATGTGGGTCGGTTGCGGGCCTCGTAGACCACTTCGTACAGCGCCTTGTCCAGCTGGAAGGCTGCCAGCAGGTCGGCGTCCTCGCGCGGGTCCCGCCCGGCGGCCGAGGCATACCCGTCGAGGAAGGCCGCCTGGGTGGCCTCGGCCCACTCGCGTGCGGAGCCGTCGGGGTGGGACTGCTCCCACGAGCCGGCGGCGTAGTCGAACGAGCGGAGCATGCCGGCGATGTCGCGCACGGTGAGGTCGGGGCTGACCCGCTCGGCCAGCGGCCGCAGGGGTTCGCCCTCGAAGTCGAGCAGCACCCAGCCGCGACCGGGCACCTGGAGCACCTGCCCGAGGTGGTAGTCGCCGTGGATGCGCTGCAGCACCGGCCAGGGCGCCCGGGCCGCTCGGTCGAAGACCTCGGCGATCTCCTGGTCGTAGGCCGCGATGGCGGGCACCTCGGAAGCCGCGGCGACGTAGCGCGAGCGCATGCTGGCGATCGTCTGCGCGACGGCCTCGGGGGAGACCGGCTCGGTGGGCAGGGCCCGGGCGAGCAGGGCGTGCACCTCGGCCGTGGCGGCACCGAGGTCGCGGGCCTCGTCGCTGAAGTCGTGGCCCGCGGCGACGGCACGCAGGGCGACGCGCCAGGCGTCCTCGGTGCCGGGGTAGAACTCCTGCGCGAACGCGAGGTGGCCGTGCGCCTCGGGCCCACCCTCCACGGTCGCGGGCCACGTGGCGTTGATGCTGCCGACCATGCCCGGGACGCGCTCGGTGCCGGCCTCGGCCAGTGCGCCCTGCACGACCACGTCGGGGTTCTCGCCCGACTGGAGCGTGCGGAACACCTTGAGGATCAACGGCTTCGACGCGCCGTCCTCGTCCACGCAGTCGTAGATGACCGATGTGTTCGACTGCTCACCGGTGAGCACCCGGGTCCGGCGCACCGTCGTCTGCGCCGTCCACGAGGGATGCGGCTTCCCGACCACGGCCGGCTCGGGCGTGTGGGAGGCCGAGCCCGCCTGCGGCTCGGCGCGACCGAGCACCAGCTCGAGCAGCTCTCGGGCGTAGACCGGGTCGTGAGGGGCGTCGTAGACCCAGCGCCGACCGAGCACGCTGTGCTCCGTCGTGCCGACGAGCGCGTGGTGGGCGCCCTCGAGCGGGGCGCCCCGATAGGTGAGGGGCACCTGGTAGACGACCGGCTCGGGACCGGACTCGTCCACCACGAGGAGGGTCTCGATGCCCACCTCACCGGCCGGGTCGTCGAGTCGCCACGACCACAGGCGACGCAGCCTCGGGACGCGGCCCTTGGCGGCATACCAGCGCTGCTGGGCCATCCACTCGGGGAGCAGCTCGAGCTTCGTCGGCTCCAGGGTCGCCTGGTGGATCTCAGCCACGAGCGGCACCGGTGTCGAGGCGCAGCCAGAAGAAGTCCCTCGAGCCGAGCGTCAGTGTGGTCGTGCCGTCGTCGGTGACCTTGGGGAAGCCCGTGCCGCCGAACAGGTCGACGAGCTGCGCGCCCTTGAACTGCTCGGGCAGCCGGATCTCGGTGGCCTGCGGTCGCGACGAGAGGTTGTTGACACAGAGCACGGCGTCTCCCGCCGAGCCGTCGTCGGGCTCGTGGATCCGCACGAACGACAGGATGGCGTCGTTGTCGGACGGGCAGACCTCGAAGCTGCCGAGGCCGAAGACCGGGTGCTGCCGGCGGACGCCGAGCATGGCGCGGACCCAGTGCAGCAGCGAGGAGCTGTGCGCCATCTGGGCCTCGACGTTGACGTTGTTGTAGTGGTAGACGAGCGAGGAGATCACCGGCAGGTAGAGCTTGCCGGGCTCGGCGACGGAGAAGCCGCTGTTGCGGTCAGGCGTCCACTGCATCGGGGTGCGGACGGCGTCACGGTCGGTGAGCCAGATGTTGTCGCCCATGCCGATCTCGTCGCCGTAGTAGAGGCAGGGCGAGCCGGGCAGCGACAGCACCAGCGCGTGGATCAGCTCGATCTCGGGGCGGCTGTTGTCCAGCAGCGGTGCCAGGCGGCGACGGATGCCGACGTTGGCGCGCATGCGGGGGTCGGGGGCGTACCAGCCGTACATCGCGGCCCGTTCCTCGGGCGTGACCATCTCGAGGGTGAGCTCGTCGTGGTTGCGCAGGAACGTGCCCCACTGGGTGCCCTTGGGGATGGGCGGGGTGTCGGCGAGGACGTCGATGATCGGCGACGCCTTCTCCTCGCGCAGCGCGTAGTAGAGCCGTGGCATCACCGGGAAGTGGAAGCACATCTGGCACTCCGGCGCCTCCTCGGTGCCGAAGTAGTCGACGACCTCCGCCGGCGGCTGGTTGGCCTCGGCGAGCAGGATGCGGCCGGGGTACTCGCGGTCGACCATCTCGCGCAGTTTGGCGAGGAACTCATGCGTCCGGGGCAGGTTCTCGCAGTTGGTGCCCTCCTCCTCGAAGAGGTAGGGGACCGCGTCGAGCCGGAAGCCGTCGATGCCCATGTCCATCCAGAACCGGACGACGTCGAACATCGCCTCCTGCACGGCCGGGTTCTCGAAGTTGAGGTCCGGCTGGTGCGAGAAGAACCGGTGCCAGAAGAACTGCCGGCGCACCGGGTCGAACGTCCAGTTCGAGACCTCGGTGTCGATGAAGATGATGCGCGCGTCGGGGTAGCCCTCGTCGCTGTCGGACCACACGTAGAAATCGCCGTACGGGCCGTCCGGCTCGGCGCGGGAGGCCTGGAACCACGGGTGCTGGTCGCTGGTGTGGTTCATCACCAGGTCGGTGACGACCCGGATGCCGCGGGCGTGCGCCTGCGACACCAGCTCCTGGAAGTCCGGAAGGGTGCCGAACTCGGGCAGCACGGCGGTGTAGTCGGCGATGTCGTAGCCGCCGTCGCGCAGCGGCGAGGCGTAGAACGGCGGCAGCCACAGGCAGTCCACGCCGAGCCACTGCAGGTAGTCGAGCCGGTTGATCAGGCCGGTGAAGTCGCCGGACCCGCTGCCGTTGGAGTCGCCGAAGGCGCGCACGAGCACCTCGTAGAACACGGCGGTCTTGAACCACTCGGTGTCGTGCTTGAGCCCGGGCTGGGACAGGTT
Source organism: Knoellia sp. p5-6-4 (assembly GCF_029222705.1). Taxonomy (NCBI): domain Bacteria; kingdom Bacillati; phylum Actinomycetota; class Actinomycetes; order Micrococcales; family Intrasporangiaceae; genus Knoellia; species Knoellia sp. p5-6-4. Next base: position 776,220 of record NZ_JARGZF010000002.1, on the reverse strand, counting down.
GAGACCCTGCATGACTGGCTAGAACCTCCGGATCGCGAGGACGTGGACGGGCTCCCCGGCTGGGCCCAGCCTGACGTAGTTGTGCTCCCCCCAGTGCCAGGACTCATCCGTGATGAGGTCGTGCGCCGCGAACGTGTCGCCGTAGTCGAAGCCGAGCGCCGGCATGTTCAGGTGCACGGTGGACTCCCGCGTGCTGTGCGGGTCGAGGTTGGCGACGACCACGATGACGTCCTCGCTCCCGTCGGGCAGGGTGCGACGCTTCGAGAAGGCCATGATGTTGGCGTCGTCGACGTGGTGGAAGACCAGGTTGCGCAGCCAGTGCAGGGCCGGGTGCGCCTTGCGGATCTCGTTGAGCCGCGTGATGTACGGCGCGAGGGATTGGCCCTCCTTGGGCCCGCCCGGCTCGTAGTCCAGCCACCGGCGGTCCTTGTACTGGTACTTCTCGTTGTCGATCTGCTCCTCGACGCCGGGGCGGGCCACGTGCTCGACGAGCTCGTAGCCGGCGTAGATGCCGTAGGTCGGCACGAGCATCGCCGCCAGGGCGGCGCGCAGCTTCCAGGCGGTGGGGCCGCCGAACTGCATGTAGGGGGTGAGGATGTCGTGCGTGGTCGGCCAGAAGCACGGGCGCATGTATGCCGCGGCGTCCCCGGCCAGCTCGCGGCAGTACTCCTCCAGCTCCCACTTCTGGTTGCGCCAGGCGTAGTACGTGTAGGACTGCTGGAAGCCCACCTTGGCCAGGGTGTGCATCATCGCCGGCTTCGTGAACGCCTCCGACAGCCAGATGACGTCGGGGTGGTCGTTGGCGACGTCCTGGATGATCCACTGCCAGAACTCGACCGGCTTGGTGTGCGGGTTGTCGACGCGGAAGATCTTCACGCCGTGGTCGATCCAGACCTGGACCATCCGGCGCATCTCCGCGTAGGACCCCTGGGGGTCGTTGTCGAAGTTCAGCGGGTAGATGTCCTGGTACTTCTTCGGCGGGTTCTCGGCATAGGCGATGGTGCCGTCGGCGCGGGTGGTGAACCACTCGGGGTGCGAGGTGACGTAGGGGTGGTCGGGGGAGCACTGCAGCGCGATGTCCAGCGCCACCTCCAGGCCCTGGCGCTGCGCCTCGGCCACGAAGAAGTCGAAGTCCGCGAAGGTGCCGAGGTCCGGGTGGATGGCGTCGTGGCCGCCGTCGGGGGAGCCGATGGCGTAGGGGCTGCCGGGGTCGTCGGGACCGGCGTCGAGGGTGTTGTTGGGTCCCTTGCGCGCGGTGGTGCCGATCGGGTGGATCGGGGTCAGGTAGACGACGTCGAAGCCCATGCCGGCGATGGCCGGCAGGCGCTGGGCAGCCGTGCGCAGGGTGCCGCTCGTCCACCGGCCGGTCTTCGGGTCGAACCTCGCCCCCTCGGACCGCGGGAAGATCTCGTACCACGCGCCGTAGAGCGCGCGCTCGCGCTCGACGAGCAGCGGGTAGGTCGGGGAGGGGCTCACGTGGTCGCGCAGCGGGCGGGCGGCGAGCTCGGCGTGGACCAGGGGGTCGATGCCCGCGTGGAGCCGGGCCTGCGCCGGGCGCCGGGCGTCGCGCAGGCCGGTGACGGCGTCACGCAGCGGCTGGGCCTGCTCGGGCGTGCGCTGCACCTCCTCGAGCGCCCGCTCGAGCACGCGGGCACCCTCCTCGAGCATGAGCTCGGTGTCGACGTCGGCGTTGACCTTGATGGTCGCGTCGTGCTCCCAGGTGCCGTACGGGTCGGACCAGCCCTCGACCCGGTAGGACCACAGGCCCGGGGCGTCGGCCGCGACGTCGGCCTCCCAGTGGTTCAGGCCCTCGTTGGTGCAGCGCATCGGCAGCACGCACTCGCGTCCTGCGGGGTCGACGATCACCACGGAGGCGTTGACGGCGTCGTGGCCCTCGCGGAAGACGGTGGCGGTCACGGTGAAGACCTCGTCCACCACGGACTTCGCGGGCCTGGCCCCGTGGTCGACGACCGGCCGCACGTCCTGCACGGGGATGCGGCCGATCGGGGTCTGCGGGGGGACTGAGCGGGGAGGCTGCTGGCCGGACGGGCGGGTGCCGGAGCTGGTCACGTCCGGTGAGGCCGGTGTGGTTGCTGGAGGGGTCGCAGTCACGCGCCCGACGCTACCGGTTTTGCAGGTGATTGCACGTTCCCGCAGGTAGGTGGACCACCTGCTGGGCACGTGACCCCGGCGGGCGCGCGAGGCGGGTGGGGCGGCTGTGAAAGTTCTTTGAAAGATCTGCAAGAAACCGTCATGGCAGGGCGTATGATCCCGCGTCGTGAAGGCCATCCGTCGCTTCAGTGTCCGCACCGTCCTGCCCGAGCCCATCGCGGCGCTCGGGGACCTCGCCAGCAACCTCCGGTGGTCCTGGCACCCCCCGACGCGGGATCTCTTCGAGCGGATCGACCCCCAGCGCTGGCAGAAGGTGCGCCAGGACCCCGTCCGTCTCCTGTCCGCCCTGTCCCCCCAGGAGCTGGCCGACCTCGCGGCCGACTCCGAGTTCGTCGGTGCGGTCAACTCCGCCAAGGCCGACCTCGACACCTACCTCTCCGAGCCGCGCTGGTACCAGGCCTGGGCCGAGCAGGTCGAGGGCGGGGCGCCGAGGGCGATCGCCTACTTCAGCCCCGAGTTCGGCATCACCGAGGTGCTTCCGCAGTACTCCGGCGGCCTCGGCATCCTGGCCGGCGACCACCTCAAGACCGCCTCCGACCTCGGCGTCCCGATCGTCGGCGTCGGCCTGTTCTACAAGACCGGGTACTTCAAGCAGAGCCTCAACCGTGACGGCTGGCAGCAGGAGACCTACCCCGTCCTCGACCCCGACGGCCTGCCGATCTCGCTCCTTCGCGAGGAGGACGGCACCCCCGCCGTCATCACGCTGCGCCTGCCCGGCGGGCGTGACCTGCACGCCCACGTGTGGCGGGCCCAGGTCGGCCGCGTGCCGCTGCTCCTGCTCGACTCCGACGTCCCCGAGAACGACGAGGCCGCCCGCAACGTCACCAACCGGCTCTACGGCGGCGGCGGCGAGCAGCGCCTCCAGCAGGAGATGTTGCTCGGGATGGGCGGTGTGCGCGCGCTGCGCCTGTGGGCGCGCCTGACCGGCGACCCGACCCCGGACGTCTACCACACCAACGAGGGCCACGCCGGGTTCCTGGGCGTCGAGCGCATCCACGAGCTGACGTCCGCGCACGGCCTGTCCTTCGACGAGGCGCTCGAGGCGGTGCGCGCCGCCACGGTGTTCACCACCCACACCCCGGTCCCGGCCGGCATCGACCGGTTCACCACCGAGCTCATCGAGCTGCACTTCGGCGGCGAGCAGGCCATCGAGGGCGTTCCGGTCGACCGGCTGCTCACCCTCGGCGCCGAGGACTACCCCGGTGGAGAGGCGGGCATCTTCAACATGGCGGTCATGGGCCTGCGCCTGGCCCAGCGCGCCAACGGCGTCTCCCAGCTGCACGGCGTCGTCAGCCGCGAGATGTTCGACGGCCTCTGGCCGGGCTTCGACGACAGCGAGGTGCCGATCACGAGCATCACCAACGGCGTGCATGCCGGCACCTGGGTCGACCGCAAGGTCTACGAGCTCGCTGACAAGTACATCGGCACCTCCGACCTCGAGCGCGAGAACGCCTGGGAGCGCGTGCACGAGGTGCCGCGCGACGCGATCTGGTCCACCAAGCGCGAGCTGCGCGAGCAGCTGGTGCTCGAGGCGCGCCGTCGGGTGCGCTCGTCGTGGAAGAAGCGCGGCGCGAGCCCGGCCGAGCTCGGCTGGGTCGAGGACGTGCTCGACCCCGACGTGCTGACCATCGGCTTCGCCCGGCGCGTGCCGACCTACAAGCGGCTCACCCTCATGCTGCGCGACCCGCAGCGTCTCAAGCGGCTCCTGCTCGACCCGGAACGCCCGATCCAGCTCGTCATCGCCGGCAAGTCGCACCCGGCCGACGAGACCGGCAAGCAGCTCATCCAGCAGATGGTGCGCTTCGCCGACGACCCGGAGATCCGCCACCGCATCGTGTTCCTCCCGAACTACGACATCGCGATGGCGCAGTACCTCTACCCGGGCTGCGACGTCTGGCTCAACAACCCGCTGCGCCCGTTCGAGGCGTGCGGCACGTCCGGCATGAAGGCGGCCCTCAACGGCGGCCTGAACCTCTCCATCCTCGACGGCTGGTGGGACGAGTGGTTCGACGGCGAGAACGGCTGGGCCATCCCGACCGCGGACGGCGTCGAGGACGCCAACCGGCGTGACGACCTCGAGGCGGCCGCGCTCTACGACCTCATCGAGAACTCGGTGGCGCCGCGCTTCTACGACCGTGACGCCGACGGCCTGCCGCAGAATTGGGTCTCGATGATCACGCACACCCTCTCGACGCTGGGCCCCAAGGTCCTCGCGAGCCGGATGGTGCGCGACTACACCACGACGCTCTACGGCCCCGCGGCCCGCGCCGGCTGGGCCCTGAACGGCCCGTCGTTCGGCGGTGCCCGCGAGCTCGCGGCCTACAAGGGCCGCGTGCGGGACGCGTGGGAGGGCGTGCGCGTCGACCACGTGGAGTCCTCGGGCGTCTCCGACTCCCCGCAGGTGGGGGAGACCCTGCACGTGCGTGCCTACGTCTCCCTCGACGGACTCTCGCCCGACGAGGTCGACGTGCAGGTCGTCCACGGCCACGCGCAGGACTCGGACGACCTCACCGACGTCGAGATGGAGTCGCTGGACTTCGTCGAGTCCTACGAGGGCGGCCGCCACCAGTTCGCCGGGGACTTCGCCCTCTCCCGCACGGGCTCCTTCGGCTACACCGTGCGCATCCTGCCGAAGCACAAGGGACTGGCGAGCACGAGTGAGCTCGGCCTGGTCGCCAACGCCTGAGCCGAGCCAGCCCGCCTCAGCACGAGGGCCCCGCACCGGTTGCCGGTGCGGGGCCCTCGTCGTCCGCGGCCCGGTCCCGCCCGGGCAGGGGTCAGGTGGGGTCCGCGGCGCGGTAGACCTGCAGGCTCGCCGCGGTCACGGGGACCGCTCCCGGCGGAGTCGGCGTGCCGGGTGCCTCTGGGCGCTCGAGCGCGCTGTCCCACACGAGCTCGTAGGCCGTGAGCCCGGGCACGTCGGGCAGGCGCACCTTGGTGTCCTCGGGCCCACCGTGCATGACGACGAGCACGGAGCGGTGGCCGATCCAGGCGCCGTTGAGCAGCATCTGCAGGGTGCGGGTGGCGCGGTCCTCCCACGCAGGTCCGCGCATCGGGTCGCCCTCGGCGTCGAACCACGCCAGGTCGGTCGATCCGTCCTCGTGCACCTCGCGACCGGTGAAGAACGTGCGCTGGCGCAGGGCCGGGTACTCACGCCGCAGCCGTGACAGGAACGCGGTGGTCGCGAGCAGGTCCTCCTGCCACGGGGCGAGGTCCCATTCGACCCACGAGATGGCGTTGTCCTGGCAGTAGGCGTTGTTGTTGCCGCCCTGCGTACGGCCCAGCTCGTCGCCGCCGCCCAGCATCGGGACCCCGGTGGCCAGCAGCGTCGTGGCCATCAGGTTGCGCATCGAGCGGCGCCGCACCGCCTCCAGGGCCTCGCAGGGGCCCTCGGTGCCGTGGTTCCACGACCGGTTGTCGCCGTGGCCGTCGTGGTTGTGCTCCCCGTTGGCCTCGTTGTGCTTGACGTCGTAGCGGGTCAGGTCGGCGAGGGTGAACCCGTCGTGGGCCGTGACGAAGTTGACCGAGGCGGTCGGTGCCCGGTCCCGGGCTCCGAAGAGGTCCTGTGACCCCGCCATGCGCGTTGCCAGCTCCTGGACCCCGTGGCCCTGGTGGCCGGCCTTGACCGCCGCCACGTCCTGGAGCCAGAACGTGCGGGCGGTGTCGCGGAACCGGTCGTTCCACTCGGAGAACGGCGGCGGGAACTGGCCGGTGCGCCAGCCGTGCAGGCCGACGTCCCACGGCTCGGCGATGAGCTTGACCCGGGACAGCACCGGGTCGGTGCGCAGGGCGACGAGGAAGGGGTGGTCGGGGTCGTAGTCGTCGTTCCGAAGGCGGCCAAGGGCGACGGCGAGGTCGAAGCGGAAGCCGTCGACGTGGCACTCCTGCACCCAGTAGCGCAGCGAGTCGAGCACCATCCGGCAGACCATGGCGTGCCGCAGGTCCAGGGTGTTGCCGCAGCCAGTGACGTCGACGTCGTGCCCGCGCTCGTCGAGCCGGTAGTAGGCGCGGTTGTCCAGGCCCCGCCACGACAGGGTCGCGCCGCGCCGGGACTGCTCCGCCGTGTGGTTGTAGACCACGTCGAGGATGACCTCGATGCCGGCGGCGTGGAACGCCTTGACCATGCCCTTGAACTCGTCGAGCACCCGCTGCGGCTCGCTGGCCGCGGCGTAGGCGGCGTGGGGGGCGAAGAACCCGAGGGTGTTGTACCCCCAGTAGTTCGTCGCACCGCGCCGGGCGAGCTCCGGCTCCGTGGTGAAGGCGTGCACAGGCAGCAGTTCCACCGCGGTGGCGCCGAGGTCCGCGAGGTGACGCAGCACCGCGGGGTGGCACATCCCGGCATACGTGCCCCGAAGGGGCTCGGGTACCTCGGGGTGCAGCCGGGTGAGGCTGCGGACGTGCGTCTCGTAGATGACCGAGTCCGCCGGCGAGTGGTTGGGGCGGACGTCGTCGCCCCAGTCGAAATGGTCCTCGACGACCACGCAGCGGGGCACGAAGGCGGCGCTGTCGTCGGTGCCCGGCACCTCGTCGTCGCCGGTGAGCGAGCCGTCGACGCGGTGGCCGAAGACCGGCGGCAGCCACACGACGTCGCCCTCGATGGCGCGGGCGTAGGGGTCGAGGAGCAGCTTGGCGCTGTTGTAGCGCAGACCCTCGGAGGGGTCCCACGGGCCGTCTGCGCGCAGGGCGTAGCGCTGGCCCGGGCGGACCCCCTCGAGGAAGCCGTGCCAGATGCCGTGGACGTGCTCGGTGAGGGGGATCCGGCGCTCGGTGACGCCGTCGAAGTCGCCCTCCTCGAAGAGGCAGACCTGCACGGAGGTGGCGTGCCCCGCGTAGACCGCGAACTCGGCGCCGCCGTCGACCAGCGTCATGCCCAGAGGCGGCGGGAGATGGCGCACGGGGCGTGGGGGGTGCGACATGGCCCTCAGCCTAGGCAGTGGTTACGGTTGCACCTATGACCGATCCCACCTCGCTGCCGAACTTCCCCCCGCCGCCGGACGAGCACCCGCTCCGGGGCCGCGTCCTCGACGTGCTCATCGACCAGGGGCTGAACCCGGACATCGACTCCGACGGCGACGTGGCCTTCACGGTCCAGGACCAGCAGCTGTTCGTCCGCTGCACCGAGGGCGACTTCCAGATCATGCGCGTCTTCGGCCAGTGGGCGATCGGTGACGCCGTGCCGTCCGACCCGCTGCTGCGCCTGCAGACCTGCAACGACATCACCCTGCAGCTCAACATCGTCAAGACCGGCATCGCCAACGGCACGCTCGTCGTCACGGGCGAGCACGTCGTCAGCCCCGAGTCCGACCTCACCGCCCTGGTCGGCGTGACGATCCAGCTGGTCCTGGCCGGCGTGCAGATGTGGCACGAGCGCATCCTCGGCGGCGGCGAGGGTGGTGGCCCCGGCTCCGGCCAGCCGGCGCCGGAGGGCGACCCCGCATGAGCGAGCTGCTGTCGGTCGAGGTCGACGGCGGCATCGCCACCATCCTCCTCAAGCGACCGCCGATGAACGCGCTCAACGTGGAGATCCAGGAGGCCCTCCGCGAGGCGGCCCGAGAGGTCACCGAGCGTCGCGACATCAGCGCAGCAATCGTCTACGGCGGCGAGAAGGTCTTCGCCGCCGGCGCCGACATCAAGGAGATGGAGACCATGTCGTACCCCGACATGGTCTTCCACTCCCGCCGGCTGCAGTCCGCGTTCGCCGCGGTCGCCCGCATCCCCAAGCCCACGGTGGCGGCCATCACCGGCTACGCCCTCGGCGGTGGTTGCGAGCTGGCCCTCACGTGTGACTTCCGCGTGGCCGCCCGCAACGCCAAGCTCGGTCAGCCCGAGATCCTGCTCGGCGTCATCCCGGGTGCAGGCGGCACCCAGCGCCTGTCGCGTGTCGTCGGACCGGCAAAGGCCAAGGACCTCGTCTTCTCCGGCCGGTTCGTCTCCGCCGACGAGGCGCTCGCGATGGGCCTGGTCGACGAGGTGGTCGAGGCCGACGACGTGTATGCCGCCGCGCGGGCCCGCGTCGAGCAGTACGTCGGGGGGCCCGCGCTCGCCCTGCGGGCGGCCAAGGAGGCCATCGACCGGGGGCTCGAGGTCGACCTCGACACCGGCCTCGAGATCGAGAGCATGCAGTTCGCCTCCCTGTTCGCCACGAAGGACCGGGAAATCGGCATGCGGTCCTTCGTCGAGAACGGGCCGGGCAAGGCGAAGTTCGAGGGCGCCTAGCGATGGGTGTGTCGGCGGCTGAGGTCAGCAGGGCCTACGAGGACAACAAGCTCGCGCAGGTGCTCTACCACGACTGGGAGGCGCGGACCTACGACGAGAAGTGGTCGATCTCCTTCGACGAGCGCTGCATCGACTACGCCCGTGACCGCTTCGAGGCGGTCGTGGGCGAGCTCCCGTCGGCGCCGTACGGCACCGCCCTCGAGCTCGGCGCAGGCACCGGCTTCTTCTCGCTGAACCTGCGCCAGGCCGGCATCCTCGACGAGGTGCACGTCACCGACCTCTCGCCCGGCATGGTGGAGGCCGCGAAGGCGAACGCCGAGAAGCTGGGTTTCAGCGTCGAGGGCCGTGTCGCCGACGCCGAGCGGATTCCCTACGACGACGACACCTTCGACATCGTCGTGGGGCACGCCGTCATCCACCACGTCCCTGACGTGGAGCAGGCGCTGCGTGAGGTCCTCCGCGTGCTCAAGCCCGGCGGTCGCTTCGTCATCGCCGGGGAGCCGACGCGGGTGGGGGACTGGTACGCGAGGCGCCTCGGTCGCCTGACGTGGAAGGCCACCACCGCCGCCACGCACCTCCCGCCGCTGCGCGGGAAGTGGGCCAGGGAGCGTGAGCAGCTCGACGCGTCGTCCCGCGCCGCCGCGCTCGAGGCCGTCGTCGACCTGCACACGTTCGACCCGGCCGCACTCAGCCGCACGGCGCTGCGCGCCGGCGCCGTCGACGTGCGCACGCAGACCGAGGAGCTGACGGCCGCGCTCTTCGGATGGCCGGTGCGCACCTTCGAGGCAGCCGTGAGGCCGGGAGCGCTCGGGTGGAGCTGGGCGATGTTCGCCTACGGGTCCTGGAAGCGCCTCTCGGCGCTCGACCGCCTGCTGTCCACGGTGGTCCCCGAGCAGCTCTACTACAACGTCGGCATCACCGGCGTGAAGCCCGGCTGACACGGGTCCGTGGCTGTGACCATGGCCGGGGCTGCCGACGTCTCGCCGCGCGACCACGACGAGCCGCGCCGGCCCTCTGCCCGGCTGCCGCGCCCGGCGGCCTGGCTGCGCTGGGTGGGCTGGGCGCTGTCCAACCGCGCCTACACGAGGCACCACCTGGCGAGCTACCTGCGCATGGCGCGGGCCAGCCTTCGCTACCCGTCGCTGCGGTTCGAAGGGCCGGTCTTCATCGGTCCCGACGTCCGTTTCGAGGTGCGGGAGGGCTACGCCCGCATCATCGTCGGCGCCTACACCCACGTCGGCGCCCATGCCCGCATCCGGGCGCACGAGGGCACCCTGCGCATCGGGTCCAAGTCCGTGATCGGCATCCGCAACACCATCAACTGCTGGCTCGACATCGATGTCGGCCGCGCCTGCCTGTTCGGCGACGACGTCTACATCTGCGACTTCGACCACAAGACGGAGTCCCTCGAGCAGCCCATCAAGGACCAGGGCATCGTGAAGTCGCCCGTGCGCATCGGCGATGACGTCTGGCTGGGCACCAAGGTCGTCGTCACCCGGGGGACCGACCTCGGCGCCCAGTCGGTGGTGGCCGCCTCAGCCGTGGCGCGCGGGGTCTACCCGCCGCGGTCCATCGTGGCGGGCGTGCCGGGGAAGGTCGTCAGGACCCGCACCTGAGCTCCGGCCCTGGTGGGGGCGCGAGGTTCGCCCAACCTTCCCCGCCGGGGCGAACCTTCGGCCCCGACCGCAAGGTTGGGCGAACCTTGCTGCGGGGGCGGCAGGGGCGGCAGGCGGCCGTGTGGGAGGTCGACCTCAGCTGGCGAGGGTGCGGACGTCGAGCGCCGGGAAGGTGCGGTCGGCACCGGCCTGCCGCCCCGCCTCCGCCAGTGCCTCCTCGTGCCGGCCTGCCAGGACGAGGTCGGCCAGGGTGTGCACGTCACGGGCGTGCTGCGCCGCCCGGCGTCGGGCGTAGTCGACCGACTGGCCGCGCGTCACGAGGAAGGCCCAGTCGCTGGAGAGGGCGTTGAACAAGGTGCAGGCGAGCTGGTCGAGGTCGGGGCGGCGCTGGCGCAGGCGGCCCGCGGCCCGCTCGGCCTCCAGCACCTGCAGCCACCGCCGCTGCAGGTGCTCGTTCTCCGCGGCGATGTCTGCCACGGCAGGGTTGTCCCAGACCGAGAAGTCCTTGCCGGCGCCCCATGACCCCGGCCCCAGCTCGAGCTCAGCGGCGACGTGGCCCTCGGCGACGGCCTTCTCGACCGTGGTCACCGTCACGCCGGCCCGGCGCAGGGCCCGGACCGCACGGCCCAGGAACACCGGCCCCTCGTGCCACCAGTGCCCGAACAGCTCGGTGTCGTATGCCGCCACGACCAGCCCCGGGCGACCCCCGTGGTCCACGTGGCCCAGCAGGCGCGCCCGCACGGCGTCGACGAAGTGGGCCACGTCGCGGTCGACCTGCGCGTCGGCCCCGGCCGGGTCGTAGGGCCGCTTGTGGGCTCGGTCCACTCCGTGCCCGGTGACCGACCACAGCCGGATCCCGGTGTACTCCTCGCGGGCGTGGAAGTCGCGGTAGGGCCCCGACGCCGGGTAGCCGCTGCGCGAGGACCAGATGAGGTCGGTGACCGACAGGTCGCGCGGAATGGCGACGAGGTCGGTGCCCTTCACCCGCCAGGCCGCCCCGGGGTGGCCGCCGGCGTCGCGCACGGTCTGCTCGTCGACGACGAAGTGCCGGACGCCGGCCCGGTGCAGCACGGGCGCGAGCTCGGGGGAGAAGCCGCACTCCGGCGACCAGATCCCTCCCGGCCGCTGTCCCAGTCGCCACAGCGAGTCCGCGAGCCCCGCCTCGAGCGCCTGCTCGGCCACCTCGGACAGGAGCAGGGGCAAGAAGGGATGGGCTGCGGGCCCGCCCAGCAGCTCCACGACCCCGGCGTCCCGCAGGGACCTCAGGACGGGCGACCCGCCCCCGGCCCACCGCGACGCGAGAAGCTCGCACGTCCTCGCGGCGGCGTGGTACTCGTAGGCGGCCATGGCCCGTCGGTGCGGGTCGGCGTCGAAGCCCATCTCGCGGGCACGCATCTCCCACAGGCCCGCCCACGTCGCGACGTCACTCAGCATCCGCGGGTGGTCCAGCTGCGCGGTGAGCACCGGGGTGACACCCAGGGTCAGCACGTCGCGGTGCCCCTCGGCCGCGAGGGCGTCGAGCTCGGCGACGAGCGGCACGTAGGACTCGCCCCACGCCTGGTGCAGCCACTCCTCGCCCAGGGGCCACACCCCGTGGCCGGGCAGCCACGGCAGGTGCGAGTGCAGGACCAGGCAGAAGGCCCCGGGCACGGCTGAAGTCACAAGGGGCAAGTCTGCCGCACGCCACACACTGCGACACCCGCCTCGTGGGCCGGCGACAGCCGCGCACCCGGATACGGCCCGCGCTGAGGCCCTTCGGCTCTGGGGCACCTGCAACCGGGGGCGGACGCTGGTGCTGCAGGGAGAAGAGTCACGCAGGTGAGGTGAGTTCGATGACAGCGAGTCCTCTTCCCGGGCCCACGAACCCGACGGCCGGCCCGCGGCACGCATCGGCCGGGTTGGGGCGTGCAGCTGTCGTCGTGGCCGCCGTGGCGGCGGCCGTGCTGGTCCTCTCCTACACCATCTTCTTTGTCGCGCTGGCCGTCGGCGGTGACGCGGCCATCTCCGACACCTTCGTCGGTTACCAGGCCGGAGTCGCACTGCTCGGTGGCCTGGCGGCATCCCTCGTGGCGTTCCTCATGGGCATCGTCGCGAAGCTGAGGCACGAGGCCCGCAGGTTCCTGTGGCTGCCGCTCGCGCTCTTCCCGGTGCTGCTCGCCCTCGTGGTGCTCGTCGAGGTCTTCTGGATGGAGTAGCGCGGCCAAGCCCTGACCACGAGCGTGACGCACGGCACGCTCGTGGTCACGCGTGTTGAGCGTCACGCGACGGCGGCATGCCGAAACCACAGGTCCCCTGTAAGGATGGTCGGCGACCAAGCACCACCCGTTCATCCCTCACATGGAAGAGGACGATCACGCATGAACATCGTCGTCTGCGTCAAGTACGTGCCGGACGCACAGTCCGAGCGCACGTTCAACGAGTCGGACAACACCACTGACCGCGTGGGTGTCGACGGCCTGCTCTCCGAGCTCGACGAGTACGCCGTCGAGGAGGCCCTCAAGATCGTCGAGGCCGGCGAGGGCGAGGTCACCGTGCTGACCGTCGGACCGGACCAGGCCGCCGACGCCGTGAAGAAGGCCCTCCAGATGGGCGCCCACAAGGGCGTGCACGTCAACGACGAGGCCATCCACGGCTCCGACTCCGTCGCCACCTCGCTCGTGCTGGCCGAGGCCGTCAAGAAGATCGGCGACGCCGACCTCGTCCTGACGGGCATGGCCTCCACCGACGGCACCATGAGCGTGGTCCCGGCGATGCTCGCCGAGCGCCTCGGCCTTCCGCAGGTGACCTTCGCCTCCGAGCTGAGCATCGACGCGGGCCAGGTGACCATCCGTCGTGACGGCGACGCCGCCTCCGAGACCATCGTCGCCTCGCTGCCGGCCCTGGTGTCGGTGACCGACCAGATCAACGAGCCGCGCTACCCCTCGTTCAAGGGGATCATGGCCGCCAAGAAGAAGCCGGTCGAGACCTGGAGCCTGGCCGACCTCGGCATCGACGCCTCGCAGGTCGGCCTCGACGCGGCCTGGACCAAGGTCGAGTCGTTCACCAAGCGTCCCCCGCGCGAGCAGGGCCAGATCGTCACCGACGAGGGTGACGGCGGCACGAAGCTCGCCGAGTTCCTGTCCGCGCAGAAGTTCATCTGAGCCGGCCAGAGAGAAGAGAGGTACACAGACATGGCTGAAGTTCTCGTCCTGGTCGACCACGCCAACGGGACCGTCCGCAAGACGACCTCCGAGCTGCTGACCATCGCCCGCCGCCTCGGCGAGCCCTCCGCCGTCTTCATCGGCGACGGCTTCGAGGCCGCCAAGGAGACGTTGGCCCGCTACGGCGCCGAAAAGGTCTACCGCATCGAGTCCGCCGACGTCACCGACCACCTCGTCGCGCCGCAGGCCGAGGTGCTCGCCCAGCTCGTCGAGAAGACCTCGCCCGCCGCCGTGCTCATCCCGAGCAACAGCGCCGGCAAGGAGGTGGCCGCCCGCCTGGCCATCAAGACCGGGTCGGGCCTGATCACCGACGCCGTCGACGTGCAGGCGGGGGAGGGCGGTGGCGTCTCCACCACCCAGTCCGTCTTCGCCGGCTCCTACACGGTCAAGGCCACCGTCACCAAGGGCACCCCGATCGTCACCGTGAAGCCGAACTCGGCCGCCCCCGAGGAGGCCGCCGGTGCGGCCGCCGACGAGGTCGTCGAGGTGAGCATCTCCGACGCCGCGAAGGCCGCGAGGATCACCGAGTCCAAGCCCAAGGAGGCCACCGGCCGTCCCGAGCTCACCGAGGCCGCGATCGTGGTCTCCGGTGGCCGTGGCACCGGCGGTGACTTCTCCAAGGTCGAGGACTTCGCCGACTCCCTCGGCGCTGCTGTGGGCGCCTCGCGTGCCGCGGTCGACGCCGGCTGGTACCCGCACACCAGCCAGGTCGGCCAGACCGGCAAGCAGGTCTCCCCGCAGCTGTACGTCGCGTGCGGCATCTCCGGTGCCATCCAGCACCGGGCCGGTATGCAGACGTCCAAGACGATCGTCGCCATCAACAAGGACGAGGAGGCGCCGATCTTCGAGCTCGTCGACTTCGGCGTCGTCGGCGACCTGTTCTCGGTGCTGCCGCAGGCCACCGAGGCCGTCAAGGCCGCACGGGGTTGATGACGCAGCGCTGACCGGCCCGCACACCGAACGAGCCCCCGTATGCCGCCGACGCGGCATACGGGGGCTCCTCGCGTCGGCGCCCGGGCCCACGTCGGCCCACCAGCGGGGCTGGGGGTGCTTCGCGCCGCCGATGGATCGCTAGAACACCAGGTCGAGCACGGGCGCGTTCAGCACCGTCGCGAGGCCCAGCACGACCACGGGGTAGACGGCGAGGGGCACCCGCACCGGCAACCGTCGGGCGACCAGCGCCATCACCCCGCCGCACAGCAGGAGCGGGCCGATGTAGGTGAGTGCGGTGTAGGGGCGGTTCAGGACCAGCAGGACGAGCACCACCCCCACCCAGAGCGCCGCGGCGCTGACGAGGGCGTTGCGCCAGGCCAGCGGGTTCACGGAGCCAGGTGCGGTGACGGGTGCTGTGACGGGTGCTGCGACGGCCGGATCTGCTGCCATGGTTCCCCCTTGGGTGGCCGGGTCCTACTCAGGCTAGGACGGGTGTGCCGCCGTCGCGCGTCATGCGACCGGGACACGCAGAGCGGCCCCGGACGATCTCGTCCGGGGCCGCCTTGCCGTGGACGGGGCCAGGAGTGGCTCGGGGGCCTCAGCGGCGCTTCCGCTTGGCCGAGGAGGTCGAGGCCGTGCCCCTCACCGCGGTGGCCGCGGCCACGACGTCGACGAGGCCGTGGCCCTTGTCGAAGGAGGTCGTCCCGTTGGGGTCGCCACCCTCGTAGGGGGCGCCGTCGGTGAACTTGTAGGCCGTGGACTCGATGGCCGCCTCGATCTGGGCCGGGGTCGCCCCGGGGTTGGCCTGGAACAGCTGCGCGACGATGCCGGAGATGTGGGGCGTCGCCATCGAGGTACCGCTGATGGTGTTGTAGTCGCCCCCCTCCTGCGGGTCGAGGCCGGTGGAGCAGATCGGCATGGTGATCCGGCACGAGGAGGTGATGTCCTCACCCGGGGCCGAGATGTCGGGGTAGGTCGCGAGGTCGCCCTCCTTGCCGCGGGAGGAGAAGTCCGACACCACGCCGTCGCGGGTGCCGGTGTTCTGGTCGAAGTAGGAAGCCACGCTGATGATGCCGGGGGTCGGGTCCATGCCGGGCGGGTTGGACATGCTCTCGGAGCCGTCGCCGCCGTCGTTGCCGTTGGCCCAGACCGTGACCACGCCCTCCTTCACCAGCTCACGCTGCAGCTTGACCGTGGCCGAGTTCGCGTCGAACTCACCGCCACCGCTCGGGCCGTAGGAGTTCGAGGTCACCTTGATCGGCGGGCACTGCGCTGCCGGGACCCCCTCGCCACAGGGTGCGTCGTGGTTCTCGAGCACCCAGTTGAGGGCCGCGTCGGCCCCGACGATGAAGAGCACCGCGCCCGTGCTGAGGCTGACCAGGTTGGCGCCCGGGGCGGCGCCGTGCATCTTCGTGCCGTCCGAGAGCGTGACGTCACGGCCGGCAACCGTGCCGTTCACGTGCATGCCGTGCCCGCCGGCGGCGGTGGTGTCGGTGTCGAGCGACCCGGCGTCCTGCACGGTGCAGGCCGTCTCGGTCAGGGGTTCGCAGACCACCTTCATGTTCTTCACCACTGCCGACGAGCCGTCCTCGTTGGCCAGGAAGGGGTGGCTGGGATCCACACCGGAGTCGATGACGGCGACGGAGACACCCTTGCCGTCGAGGGAGGTGCCGTCCGCACCGGTGAGCGTGGTGCGGGCCTCGGCGCCCCGGGTCGCGGTGTTCGACGTGGCCATGGAGAGCTCGATGGGCTGGTTGCCCTCGACGTAGGTGACCCCGGGCTGGCTGCGGACCAGCTCGACCTGCGCGGGCAGACCCGTCGCCACGACCACGCCGATGCGGTCGAAGGTCGTCCTGGTCGTGAGGCCCGCCGCGCGCACGGCGTCCTTCGCGGCGGCGAGGTCCGTGCCGTGCACGAGCACCGTGGTGGGGGAGGCTGCGCCCAGCACGTCCAGCTGCTGGGCCAGCCAGGGCTGGACCGGGGCAAGCGCGCTGCCGCCGGGCAGCACGGAGCCTGACGCGGGGGCCGCCAGGGCCAGGAGGGTCAGGCCGGCGGCCGCGACGGCGGCGGGTCTCTTCACGGTGCGCATGGGTTCCTCTCGGGGACGGGGCGGCGACGGTGCCGCTCACTCCCACGGCCAACGAGACCCACGCACGGCGGGTTACGGCCTCCACCGTCAAGGAACGGTCAGCGTCGGCGGACGAGCAGTCGGGCGGTGCGGTCCCGCAGCTTCGCGCCACGTCGGGCGTCGGGGGCCGCCACGTAGACTTTGCGGGTGACTGCCTACCTCGACCACGCCGCCACGACGCCGATGCTGCCGTCGGCAGTCGCGGCCATGGCCGAGCAGCTCGCCGTCACGGGCAACGCCTCGTCCCTGCACACCGCCGGCCGGGCTGCGCGCAGGGTGGTGGAGGAGTCCAGGGAGCGGCTCGCGAGGGCGATCGGCGCCCGCCCGTCGGAGGTCGTCTTCACCTCGGGGGGGACGGAGTCCGACAACCTCGCCGTCAAGGGCGCCTACCTCGCCCGTCGCGACCAGGACCCTGCCTGCACCAGGCTCGTCGTGAGCGGCGTCGAGCACCACGCCGTGCTCGACTGCGTGGAGCACCTCGTCGCGCGCGAGGGCGCCACGGTCACCTGGGTCGAGCCCGACCCGCTGGGGGTCATCAGCGCCGACGCCGTCCGTGCCGCCATCGCGGAGGACCCCGACACGGTCGCGCTCGTCAGCGTGATGTGGGCCAACAACGAGGTCGGCACGGTGCAGCCGGTGCGCGAGATCGCCCGGGTCGCCCACGCGCACGGCATACCGGTGCACAGCGACGCCGTCCAGGCGCTCGGACACCTCCCGGTCGACTTCGCCGGCAGCGACCTCGACCTCATGACCATCACGGGGCACAAGGTCGGCGGACCGCTCGGAGTGGGTGCCCTCGTCGTCAAGCGCAGCATGCGGTTGGTGGCGCAGAGCCACGGCGGAGGCCAGGAGCGGCACGTCCGCAGCGGCACGCTCGACGCACCCGCCATCCGCGGGTTCGCCGTCGCCGTCGAGGAGGCCGTAGCCCGCTTGGAGGAGGAGTCGGCCCGCGTCGTCGACCTGCGCGACCGCCTGATCAGCTCCGCCCTCGACCTCGGCTACGGGATCACGGTGAGCGGCGCCTGGGAGCCTGGCGACCGCACGCGGCGCCTTCCCGGCAACGCGCACCTCCTCGTGCCCGGTTGCGAGGGTGACTCCCTGCTCTACCTGCTCGACGCCGCAGGCGTCGAGTGCTCCACGGGCTCGGCGTGCCAGGCCGGCGTCCCGCAGCCCAGCCACGTGCTGCTCGCCATGGGGGTCCCCGAGCAGGAGGCGCGCGGCGCCCTGCGGCTGACGCTCGGCCACACGTCGAGCGACGCCGACGTCGACGCGGTCCTCGCGGCACTGCCGGGTGCGGTGGAACGGGCCCGGCGGGCTGCAGGGGTGGCGAGCTGATGCGCGTCGTCGCCGCGATGAGCGGCGGAGTGGACTCGGCCGTCGCTGCGGCCAGGATGCTCGAGACCGGCCACGAGGTCGTCGGCGTGCACCTGGCGCTGTCGCAGAGCGCAGCCACGCTGCGGGAGAGCGCTCGGGGGTGCTGCACGATCGAGGACGCAGGCGACGCCCGACGCGTGGCCGACGTGCTCGGAATCCCGTTCTACGTCTGGGACATGGCAGCCCGGTTCAGGCGCGACGTCGTCGAGGACTTCGTCGCCGAGTACTCCGCTGGCCGCACGCCGAACCCCTGCCTGCGCTGCAACGAGAAGATCAAGTTCGCAGCCCTCCTCGACAAGGCGCTCGCCCTGGGGTTCGACGCCGTGGCCACGGGCCACTACGCCCAGGTGGTCGAGCGGCCCGGCGGGGGCCGCGAGCTGCACCGGGCCGTCGACCGCGCCAAGGACCAGTCCTACGTGCTCGGGGTGCTGAGCGCCGATCAGCTGGCCCGCTCGTTCTTCCCCCTCGGTGACACGACCAAGCCGCAGATCCGCGCCGAGGCGAAGGAGCGCGGCTTCTACGTCGCCTCGAAGCCCGACTCTCACGACATCTGCTTCATCGCCGACGGCGACACCCGCGGGTGGCTCACCGAGCGGCTCGGCGAGCAGCCGGGGGACATCGTCGACGCGGAGTCGGGCCAGGTCGTCGGCGCCCACGCCGGGGCCTACGGCTACACGGTGGGCCAGCGCCGCGGGCTCGGCCTTCCCAGGCACAGCCAGGACGGGCGGCCCCGCTACGTCGTCGACGTCGACGCGCGCACCAACACCGTCGTGGTCGGCACCGCCGACCTGCTCGGCGTCAACGCCGTCACCGGCGACCACGCCCGCTGGTGCGGCCCGGCGCCCGAGGGCGTCATCGAGGTGGGGGCGCAGTTGCGCGCCCACGGCGAGGAGGTCCCGGCCACGGCCTGGGCCGACGGTGACCGCGTCGAGGTGCGGCTCGCCGAGCGGATTCGCGGCGTGGCCCCCGGGCAGTCCGTGGTCCTCTACGAGGGCACGCGAGTGGTGGGCTCCGCGACGATCAGGTCGGCCTCACTGCAGCGCTGACCGGTCGGTCTGTCTGTCGGAGCTGTCCGGGCCGCCGTCCGGGCCGGCGCCAGGCACGACCTCAGGGCGTCGTCGTCGTGGTCGCGGAGTACGACGTGGTGCTCGGTTCCGTCGTCGTGGGCGGCGGCTCGCTGGTGGTCGTGGGGGGAGGTGGCGGCGGGTCGCTGGTGGTGCTCGGTGGTGGTGGCGGCGGGTCGCTGGTGGTGCTCGGTGGTGGTGGCGGCGGGTCGCTGGTGGTGCTCGGTGGTGGTGGCGGCGGGTCGCTGGTGGTCGTGGGGGGTGGTGGCGGCGGGTCGCTGGTGGTGGTCGGCGGAGGTGGCGGGTCCGTCGTCGTCGGAGGGTTGGTCGTCGTCACGGGCGGCGGGACGGTCGTGGTCGTGGTGGGCAACGGCGTCGTCGTGGTGGGCAGCGGCGTGGTGGTGGTCGGTGGTGGCGTGGTGGTGGTCGGCGGTGGGGTCGTCGTGGTGGGCAGCGGCGGGGTGGTGGTCGTCGGCATGTTGGACGGGCGGGGTGGGGTGGTCGTCGTCGTGGCCGGGCGAGCCGTGCTGCCGCTGGTCGTCGAGGAGGTGCTCCTCGGCCGAGCCACGGTGAACGAGCCGGAGCCACGCGTGTTGGTCAGGCTCGGAGGCAGGAGCGCCGCGACGTCCACAGCACCGGCCGGTTCGGCGGTGACGGTGGGCTGTCCGGGCATGGCGGCCACCACCGTGGGGGCGTCGAGCTCCGCGGCCCTGACCTCGGGCGGTGCGGAGGTGCCGACGTCACCGAGCGACTCCAGGCCGTGGGCCGTGAAGTACTGCACCCAGTCCAGCACCGCCTCGACGTACCCGGCGGAGCCGCGGTAGGCGTAGACGGCCTCTCGAAGGCCGGTGGTGCTGGCGAGGCTTCGGCCGCCGTCGCAGAGGTGGCGACCGACCGCGAGGGCCGCGTCGTAGACGTTCTGGGGGTCGGCCAGGCTGTCACCGTCTCCGTCGACCCCCACGGCCCACCACGTGTCGGGCAGCATCTGCATCAAGCCCATGGAGCGGTCCCACTCCTTGCTGCCGTCGAAGGACCCCCCGTCGGTGTCCGGGACCGCGGCCCGGGAGCCGCCGTCGAGCAGTGGTCCGTAGATCGGCGGGTCGAGGCGGTGGTCCGGCCCGACCGCCCGGCCCCCGGCCGAGCCGGACTCGACCTGACCGACGGCAGCCAGCACGACCGGCGTCAGGCCACACCCGGTGGGAACGGCTGAGGCAGCGAGGCTGTAGGCGTCCTTGAGCGCTCGGCCGCGCTCGGCCGCGTAGGGGTCGGCGGATGCTGCGGGCGTGCCGTCCGGAGGGCGCGGGATCGAAGTGGCGCCCTCGTCCTGCCACACCCAGGGCCGGGCCTGAGGGGCAGACCCCTCGGCGCTGCTGACCGGCTCTCCCTGAGGGATCTGGGTGATGACCAGCAGCGCGAACCCGGCGGCCGCGGCCACTGCAATCGCCGTCTGTCGCATGCTGCTCCCCTCCGAACGTCCGGCGCCCTTCCCCATCCTGACCGTGCGGTCGGGGGGCAGGGGAAGGCATTGGGGCGAAGTTGACCCGAAGGGGCTACGCAGACGGGACGGCCCTAGAACGGTGGCTGTACGTCGATGGGCATCGTGCCTACGCCTTCGGCTGGAGTCGTCGACGAAGGGCGTACCGCAGGGGCCGGTTCTCGACGTCCGAGCCGATACGCTCGACACCGTGAGGCTGGTGATGGCCCGCGCCGGGCAGCGCGTCGGTGGGGCACGCCGATGACGCCGCTGGAGCGGGTGCGAGGGCTCTGCACCGCCTTCCCGGCCACCGAGGAGCGGACGAGCCACGGTGAGCCCACCTGGTTCGCCGGCGGCCGGATGTCCTTCGTCATGTATGCCGACCACCACCACGACGACCGCGAGGCCTTCTGGGCGGCGGCGCCCGACGGTGCGCAGGAGGCGCTCGTCGCCGAGGACCCGACGCGCTACTTCCGCCCGCCCTACGTGGGCACCCGCGGCTGGGTGGGCATCTACCTCGACGTCGCGGACGTCGACTGGGATCGCGTCGAGGAGATCGTCGACGACGCCTGGCGCTCGGTGGCCCCGAAGCGCCTGCTGGCCGAGCTCGACGAGGCGGCCGGGGCGCCCGCGGAGGGGCGCCACGGCCCGCACTAGGGTCTGAGCGTGACACGCGCGACCGGCATCGGATCCTGGCCTGGCACCGACCTGCGCGAGGCGCTTCGCACGGTTCACGGCCTGCTCGTCGAGGAGGGCCTGCCCTACCTCCCTGAGGCGCCCGCACGCGGCCCCGGCGCCGACATGCTCGGGCGGGCGGCCGGCCTGCTGGTCGACCTCGCCGTCGACCTGCAGCCGTCGGGATGGCGCTTCGTCGACCGTCCCGGCAGGGACGCGCATCGCACTGCCTCCTTCTGGCGCCGCGACCTCGACGACCTCGCCGAGGTGTTCGACGGCTACGCGGGCGAGCTGAAGGTGGCCGTCGCCGGCCCGTGGACCCTCGCCGCCGGCGTCCGCCTCCACCGCGGCGAGCGGGCGCTGGCCGACGAGGGGGCCGTGCGCGACCTGGCGGAGTCGCTCGCCGAGGGGATCCGCAGGCACCTCGCCGACGTCGAGCGGCTGGTTCCCGGGGCCGCGGTGGTGCTCCAGGTCGACGAGCCGTCGCTGCCGGCCGTGCTGGCCGGACGGCTGCCGACCGCCTCGGGCTACGGCCACCTGCGGCCGGTCGACCCCCAGGTCGCGCGGCAGGGCCTGGAGCAGGTGCTCGCTGCCGCGGGGGAGCGCAGCACGGTGCTGCACTGCTGCGACCCCGGCATACCGCTGCCCCTCCTGCGCTCGACGGGCGTCGGCGCCATCGCCCTCGACACGACCTCCCTCAACCCCGCCCGGTGGGAGTCGGTCGCGGCGACCGTCGAGGGCGGCACCACGCTGTATGCCGGGTGCCTGCCGACCGACGGCAGCGGCACCACCGCGGGGGCGTGGCGGCAGATCGTGCAGGCCTGGCAGAGAACGGGGTTACCGCTGTCAGGGCTCGCTGACATCGTGGTGAGCCCGGCCTGCGGACTGGCCGGGCTCACACCGGCGGGGGCCCGCGACGTTCAACGGTCGGCCGTCGAGGTGGCCAGAGAACTGTCCGAGCGAGCAGCGAGCTAGAGCCGAGAGCTGAGGAGCCCATGACGACCGCCGCACCCCCTGTCCTGCCGGTCCCGACGGTCAAGGTCGCGCGGGTGCCCTGGCAGGTGAAGTTCCTGCTCCTGGCGGGCATCTGGGGCTCGAGCTTCCTGCTCATGAAGATCGGGCTGCGTTCGCTGGCGCCCCTGCAGATCGCGAGCCTGCGCATCCTCGCCGGGGTGTCCGCGCTGCTCGTCCTGCTCTCCGTCACCCGCGGCACCCTCCCGCGGGGCCGCCGCGTCTGGGGCCACCTGATGGTGACCGGCTTCTTCCTCGGCACCCTGCCGTTCTCGCTCTTCGCGGCGAGCGAGGAGCGGGTCTCCTCGGCGCTCGCCGGCATCGGCAACGCGACGACGCCGCTCGCCACCGTGCTCTTCGGGCTGCTCCTGCTGCCGGCGGAGCGCCTGCCCGGGCGGAAGCTGGCGGCCGTGCTCGCGGGGTTCGTCGGGGTGCTGGTCATCCTCCAGCCCTGGCAGGCGCTCGGCCGCCCCGACCCGGTGGGGTTCGGCATGACCCTGGTTGCCGGCGCCTCCTACGGCGTGGGCTGGACCTACGTGCGCCGCAACCTCGCCAAGGCCGACCTCGGCGGACTGGCCATGCCCACCGCCCAGCTGCTCGCGTCGTCGGTGCAGATCGTCGCCGTGCTCCTGCTGTGGTGGGCGCTGAACCGCGACGGGTATGCCGCGCCCTGGTCGGTGCGGCCCGACGCCACCGCCGACTCGGCGCTGTGGCCGCTCCTGGCGGTGCTCGCCCTCGGCGTGGTCGGCACCGGCCTCGCCTACGTGCTGCAGTTCGACGTCGTGCGGGCGGCCGGCGCGACGGTCGGTGCCACCGTGACCTACCTGATCCCGGTGGTGTCCGTGGTGCTCGGTGTGGCGCTGCTGGACGAGCGGCTGGCCTGGCCGCAGGTGCTCGGCGCGGCGATCGTCCTCGGCTCCGCCGTCGTCATCGGCCTGCCGGCCCGACGCCGCACGTCCCCAGCCGGCTGACGGCACTTGCGCGCACGACTGCGCCACTGACCCAGCCAGAGGATCAGTGGCGCAGCCAGCGCAGCTCTCAGCGGGCGGCTCAGCCCTCGGTCGACGACCTCTGCTCGGCAGCGGCCTCCTCCGTGGCCTCCATCCGAGCAGCCGCGGGCGCCTTGACCTCCCGCCGGAGGATCTTGCCCGTCGGTCCCTTCGGCAGCTCGTCCATGGTCCAGACCACCCGTGGGTACTTGTACGCGGCGATCCGCTCCTTGACGAAGTCTCGGACGTCGTCGACGGTCGTGCCGGAGCCGGGCTTGAGGGCCACTGCGGCGCCGATCTCCTCGCCCATCAGCTCGTCCGGGATCGCGACGACCGCGGCCTCGAGGACGTCGGGGTGCTGGTAAAGCACCTCCTCCACCTCGCGCGGGTACACGTTGAGGCCGCCGCGGATGATCATGTCCTTCTTGCGGTCGACGATCGTGTAGTAGCCGTCCTCGTCGACGGTGGCGAGGTCGCCGGTGCGGAACCAGCCGTCGGGGATCGCCTCGGCGGTCGCCTCGGGCCTGTTCCAGTAGCCCTTCATGACGTTGTCGCCGCGGATCGCGATCTCCCCGACCTCGCCGACCCCCACGTCCCTGCCGTCGAGGTCGACCAGCTTCATCTCACACCCGGGGATGGCCCGGCCGATGGTGCCCGGCTTGGTGGGTCGGTCGGGCATGTTGAACGAGGCGACCGGTGAGGTCTCCGACAGGCCGTAGCCCTCGAGGATCTGGCAGCCGAACTTCTCCTCGAAGGCGCGCATGACCTCAGCCGGCATTGCCGAGCCGCCCGAGACGCAGGTGCGCAGGCTGGAGGCGTCGGCGCTGTCCGCGTCCGGGTGGTGCAGCATCGCGGCATACATCGTGGGCACGCCCTGGAAGATGGTCACCTTGTCGCGCGCGACGACCTCGAGTGCCTTGGCGGGGTCGAACCGGGGGATGAGGGTCAGGGTGGCCCCGCAGACCGTCGCCGCGTTGAGGCCGCAGGTGAGTCCGAAGACGTGGAAGAGCGGCAGGCAGCCCATGACCACGTCGTCCGGGCCCATCTGCATGATGTCGGACGCCGAGCGCATCGCGTTCAGGTGCAGGTTGCTGTGCGTCAGCTCGGCTCCCTTGGGCTTCCCCGTCGTGCCCGAGGTGTAGAGGATGACGGCGGTGTCGTCGTCGTCGCGGTCGACCGGCGCCAGGCGCGGCCCCCCGGGCGGGAGGTCCTCCTCGCTGGGGCCCATCGGCCCACTCGCGATGACCTGGGTGCCGGGGTTGGCAGCGCCCTTGACGGCCTCCTGCATGAAGTCGGGCCAGACGAAGGAGAAGGACGCCCCCGAGTCGGTGAAGAAGTACTCGACCTCCTGGGCCTTGAGCAGCGGGTTCATCGGCACGACGATGCCGCCGGCGAGGAGGGTGCCGAAGAAGAGGATCGGGTAGGCGGGCACGTTGGGCAGGATCAGCGAGACCCGGTCGCCGGGCTTCAGTCCCGCCTCCCGCAGGGCCCCGGCCGCCTTGCCCGCCAGCTGGTGGAGCTGGCTCCAGGTCAGCTCGGCCGCGTCGAGCTTGATCGCCACCACGTCGGGGTGGCGCTCGGCGGTGCGGACGAGGTTGCTGGCGAGGTTGGTCATCGGGGCTCCTTCGCGTCGACGCTGACCCCGCCCATCTTGGTTGCTGCGCGCGACGGTTGGCTACCCATCGGTAGAAGCAGCTGTCGGGGGGCTACGGCAGGATGGGCACGTGAGCGAGATCGTCAGCGAGGTGCCGCAGGAGCTCCACCACGAGTGGGTCGACCTGGCGCAGAAGGCCACCGAGGCGCAGTTCAACTACTACGTCAAGGACGCGCCGACGATCAGCGACGCCGAGTACGACGGGGTCATCCGGCGCCTGACGGAGCTGGAGGAGGCCTACCCCTCGCTGCGCACCCCCGACAGCCCGACCCAACAGGTGGGCGGCACCTTCTCCACCGACTTCGCGGCGGTCGACCACCTCGAGCGCATGCTCAGCCTCGACAACTGCTTCAGCCCCGAGGAGCTGGCGGCGTGGGCCGCCCGCGTCACCCGCGACGCGGGCGGCGCCGACTTCCACTACCTCAGCGAGCTGAAGATCGACGGACTCGCCGTCAACCTCCTCTACGAGAACGGGCGACTGGTGCGGGCGCTCACCCGCGGCGACGGCCGCACGGGCGAGGACGTCACCAACAACGTCCGGACCATCGAGCACATCCCGCACCGGCTCGCCGGCACCGACCACCCCGCCCGCGTGGAGATCCGCGGCGAGGTCTACTTCCCGCTCGAGGCCTTCGCCGACCTGAACGCCTCGCTCGTCGAGGCGGGCAAGGCGCCGTTCGCCAACCCGCGCAACTCGGCCGCGGGATCGCTGCGGCAGAAGGACCCCCGCGTCACGGCGAGCCGTCCGCTGCACATGCTGGTCCACGGCATCGGCTACCGCGAGGGCTTCGAGCTGACCCGGCAGTCGCACGGGTACGAGCTGCTGGCGCAGTGGGGCCTGCCGGTCTCCTCGCACTACCGCGTGCTCGACACCGTCGAGCAGGTGCAGGAGTTCGTCACCCACTACGGCGAGAACCGGCACAGCGTCGAGCACGAGATCGACGGCATCGTCGTCAAGGTCGACGAGCTGGCGGTGCAGCGCGCGCTCGGCTCCACGTCCCGGGCGCCCCGTTGGGCGATCGCCTACAAGTATCCGCCCGAGGAGGTCAACACCAAGCTCCTCGACATCCAGGTCAACGTCGGGCGCACCGGCCGGGTCACCCCGTTCGGGGTCATGGAACCCGTGGTCGTGGCCGGGTCCACCGTCGAGATGGCCACGCTGCACAACGCCCACGAGGTCAAGCGCAAGGGCGTGCTCATCGGCGACACCGTGGTGCTGCGCAAGGCCGGCGACGTCATCCCCGAGATCCTCGGCCCGGTCGTCGCGCTGCGCGACGGCAGCGAGCGCGAGTTCGTCATGCCGACCCACTGCCCCTCCTGCGGCACGAAGCTCGCCCCGCAGAAGGAGGGAGACAAGGACATCCGCTGCCCCAACGCGCGCTCGTGCCCGTCGCAGCTGCGCGAGCGGGTCTTCGGACTGGCAGGCCGGGGCGCGTTCGACATCGAGGCACTGGGGTGGGAGGGCTCCATCGCCCTGCTCGAGTCGGGCGTCATCGACGACGAGAGCACCCTGTTCGGCCTGACGGAGCAGGACATCGCCCGGGTGCCCCTCTACACGCGGGCGGCGAAGAAGACCGACGCCCCGGAGTCGGTCGTCGACGGCCGGGTGCTGTCGGCCAACGGCAAGCGCCTGGTCGCCAACCTGCAGGCCGCCAAGCAGCAGCCGCTGTGGCGGGTGCTCGTCGGCCTGTCCATCCGGCACGTCGGGCCCACCGCGGCCCGGGCGCTGGCGCAGCACTTCGGGTCGATGGACGCCATCCGCGGCGCCAGCCGCGAGGAGCTCGCCGGGGTCGAGGGGGTCGGGGGAGTGATCGCCGACTCCGTGCGCGAGTGGTTCGACCTGCCCGAGAACGACTGGCACCAGCGCATCGTCGAGCAGTGGGCCAAAGACGGCGTCCGCATGGAGGACGAGCGCGACGAGTCGGTCGAGCAGACGCTCACCGGTCTCACCGTGGTCGTCACCGGGTCGCTCGCGGGATTCTCCCGCGACGAGGCCAAGGAGGCGATCTTGGCCCGCGGCGGCAAGGCGGCCGGCTCGGTCTCGAAGAAGACCGACTACGTCGTCGTGGGGGAGAACGCCGGCTCCAAGGAGGACAAGGCGCGCGAGCTCGGGCGCCCGATCCTCGACGAGGCCGGCTTCGTGCGGCTGCTCGAGACCGGCAGGCCGTGACCACCACCGAGGGGCACCTGCCGTGATCACGCCCGAGACCTACCTGCGCTACTGCGACGAGGCGCTGGTGGCCATGCGCGACATCGTGGTCGACCTCGGCGACGACCTCGCCAACCGGCGCCCCGACCTGCCCGGCGCCAACAGCCCGTTCGCGATCCTCACCCACTGCCTCGGTGTCTGCGGGCGCTGGGCCTCGACGGTGAACCTCGGCGAGGTCATCCCGCGCGACCGCGACGCCGAGTTCACCGCGACTGGCCGGGTCGCCGACCTCGCGGCCGACACCGACCGGCTGCGCGAGGCCTTCGCCGGGTGGGTCGCCGCTGCGCGGCCGGGTATGCCGCCGGTGAACCCGCCACCGGAGGACGATGCGCCGAAGACCCAGGGCGAGGTGCTCCTCCACGTCTACGAGGAGCTCGCCCAGCACCGCGGGCAGCTGGAGGTTACCCGCGACCTGCTCCGCTCGACCGCCGGGTAGCGGAGGAGGTCGCCGGGCAGCGGAGGAGGTCGCCGGTTCGGGGAGGGCTCCGGCTGCCGTAGGCTTGCTGTTCGTGGCAGTCGACTTCACCCAAGAGATCAAAGAGCTCCGCGCGACCATGGACTCGGTCCGCGGCGTCACGGACCTCGACGCCCTGCAGGCCCAGATCAAGGACCTGGAGGCCAAGGCGTCGGCGCCGGACCTCTGGGACGACCCCGACGCCGCCCAGCAGGTGACGTCGGCGCTCTCGCGCGCCAACGCCGAGCGCGACCGCGTGGTGGGCATGGACGCCCGCATCGACGACCTCGAGACCCTGGTCGAGATGGGCACCGAGGACGGCGGTGACGCCGAGACGATCGCCGAGGCCGAGCGCGAGCTCGTGGCCATCAAGAAGGCCCTCGGCGAGCTCGAGGTGCGCACGCTGCTCTCCGGCGAGTACGACGAGCGCGAGGCGGTCGTCACCATCCGCGCCGGTGCCGGCGGCGTCGACGCGGCCGACTTCGCCGAGATGCTGATGCGCATGTACCTGCGCTGGGCCGAGCGGCACGGCTACCCGACCAAGGTGATGGACACCTCGTACGCCGAGGAGGCCGGCCTGAAGTCGGCCACCTTCGAGGTCAACGTCCCCTACGCCTACGGCAACCTCTCCGTGGAGGCCGGCACCCACCGGCTCGTGCGGATCAGCCCGTTCGACAACCAGGGCCGGCGCCAGACCAGCTTCGCGGCGGTCGAGGTCATCCCGCTGATCGAGCAGACCGACCACATCGAGATCCCCGAGAACGAGATCAAGGTCGATGTCTTCCGCTCCTCGGGTCCCGGCGGCCAGAGCGTCAACACCACCGACTCGGCGGTCCGCATGACGCACATTCCCACCGGCATCGTCGTCTCGATGCAGAACGAGAAGTCGCAGATCCAGAACCGCGCCGCGGCGCTGCGCGTGCTCCAGTCGCGGCTGCTGCTGCAGCGCCAGGCCGAGGAGGCCGCAGAGCGCAAGGAGATGGCCGGCGACGTGAAGGCCAGCTGGGGCGACCAGATGCGCTCCTACGTGCTGCAGCCCTACCAGATGGTCAAGGACCTGCGCACGGAGCACGAGGTCGGCAACCCCAGCGCGGTCTTCGACGGGGACATCGACGACTTCATCGAGGCGGGCATCCGCTGGCGCAAGGAGCAGCAGAAGGCGAACGCCTGACCCCGGCCTCGTCCACTCGGTCACAACGCAACGCCGAGTGGACAGGGCTGCCGGGTTTGCGGTGATCCGCGACCTATCCTCGACGATGCCCCCCGCGTGGCCCTCGGTCTCCCAGTGACCTCAGGGACAGGCAAGGGTGCCGCCGAAGTCCCCGAGCCGTGAGGCCGTCACCCCGCATGATCCGTTTCGAGCACGTCACCAAGGTCTACCCGCGCTCCTCGCGCCCTGCGCTGCACGACATCAACCTCGAGGTGAACCGCGGCGAGTTCGTCTTCGTCGTCGGGCAGTCCGGCTCGGGCAAGTCCACCCTGCTGCGCCTTGCGCTGCGGGAGGAGCAGGCGACCAGGGGGTCGGTGCTGGTCGCCGGCCATGAGCTCGGGCGCCTGCCGCACCGCAAGGTGCCCCGCCTGCGCCGGGAGATCGGCACGGTGTTCCAGGACTTCCGCCTGCTGCCGAACAAGACCGTCTACCAGAACGTCGCGTTCGCGCTCCAGGTGCTCGGCAAGTCCAGCCACGCCATCCGACAGGTCGTGCCGGAGACCCTCGAGATGGTGGGACTCGCCGGCAAGGAGAAGCGCTTCCCCCACGAGCTGTCCGGCGGCGAGCAGCAGCGCGTCGCCATCGCCAGGGCCTTCGTGAACAAGCCGGCGATCCTGCTCGCCGACGAGCCCACCGGCAACCTCGACCCCACCAACAGCCTCGAGATCGTGCGGCTGCTCGACCGGATCAACCGGACCGGCACCACGATCGTCATGGCCACCCACGACGACGACATCGTCGACCAGCTGCGCAAGCGGGTCGTCGAGCTCGCCGGCGGCGAGGTCATCCGCGACGAGAACAAGGGCGTGTACGGCGCGGCGCGCTGACCGCCGCATCCCACAGGACCCGCGCCCCGGCACACCAACGACACCCGAGCACACGAGAGACCCACTGATGCGACTGCAGTTCATCCTCAGCGAGATCTGGATCGGTTTCCGGCGAAACCTGTCCATGGCCATCTCGGTGGTGCTGGTGACCATGGTCTCGATGTACCTGCTCGGCCTCGGGCTGCTCGCCCAGCGCCAGGCCGACACCTTCAAGGGCTACTGGTACGACCGCGTGCAGGTGACGATCTTCATGTGCACCGAGGACTCCGGTGAGCCCGCCTGTGACAAGAGGGCGGTCACCGAGGAGCAGAAGAACGCGATCAAGGCCCAGCTCGACCAGATGCGGCCGCTCGTGAAGAACGTCTACTACGAGTCCGAGCAGCAGGCGTTCGACCGGTTCCAGAAGCAGTTCCGCAACAGCCCGCTCGCCGGCAACGTCCGGGTCGGCGACATCCCGCAGAACTTCCGGGTCCAGCTGAGCGACCCGACCAAGTACGAGGTCATCGTCAGCTCGTTCGAGGGCGCGCCCGGCGTCGGGACGGTCCAGGACCAGAAGAAGGTGCTCGACAAGTTCTTCAAGGGCATCAACTACATCACCATCTTCTCCTTCGTCCTCGCGGCGCTGATGGTGCTCTGCGCGGTGCTGCTGATGGCGACGACGATCCGGCAGGCGGCTTTCAGCCGGCGGCGGGAGACGGGGATCATGAAGCTGGTCGGCGCGTCGAACTTCACGATCCGGTTCCCGTTCATGATGGAGACGCTCATCAGCGCCCTGCTCGGCGCCGCCGCGGCGACCGGCCTGCTGTGGGCGACGGCCAACTACGGCTTCAACCGTTACCTCAACCAGCTCATCCTCGACCAGGCGTTCATCGGCGTCTCGGACGTCTGGGCGATCACGCCGTGGATGGCCGCCGGTGTCGCCGTGCTCTCCATCGGCACCTCCTGGGTCACGCTGTGGCGCTACTTGCGCGTCTGACCCGCCCGGCCGGGTGGCCGTCCACGCGGGGGAGCGCTCGGACGAAGAGGCCGGATCTGACCCCAATGCACCCAAACCGATGGTGTCTGTGTTACCAATGTGGCCTATGAGTGTGAATGAGCCCCGCCGCGCCATGCCCGGACGCGTGCGCCTGCTGACGGCGGGCACCGCGCTCGCCTGCGCCTTCACGCTCATGTCGCCGCCGCTGGGGGCCACGGCGGCCGACCCCAAGGACCAGAAGCGCAAGGTCGACCGCGAGATCGCCCAACTCAAGGAGGACCTGCACGAGACGTCGGCGGACCTCTCGGCGGCCTACATCGCGCTGCGCCGCACGCAGGCGGCGCTCCCGGCCGCCCAGGCGAAGCTCGACAGGGCCAACGCCGCCCTGGCCAAGGCCGACCAGCACAACGACGCGATGGCCCTCGCCCTGCAGGTGGCCCGGGCCAACGAGGCACGCGCCGTCGACGCCCTGGCCAGGACCGACGCCGAGATCGCCGACACCCGCGCGCGGGTGGCCCACTTCGCCGCCCAGATGTATCAGGACCAGGGGATGGGCCAGCTGTCGGTGGCGCTCAGCGCCACCAGCCCTGACGACTTCGCCACGAAGATCGCGATGGCCGACACGGTCATGAGCGTGCAGAACAAGTCGCTGGACCGCCTCTCGACGGTGCAGGCCGCCGCCACGGCGCAGAAGGCCCACGTCGAGGCCCTGCGCCGCGACAGCGCCCGCGCCAAGGTGGCTGCCGAGAAGGCGCTCAAGGCGGCGGCGGGTGCCCGCGCGCAGGCGTCGGCCGCCAAGGTGCAGCTCGACCGCCTCGCCGCGCAGCAGAAGGCCCAGGCCGCCAGGGTGGCCGCCCGCAAGGCCGCGGAGCAGCGCAGGCTCACCGGCATGCAGGCGGAGTCCAACCGCCTCAAGAAGGTGCTCGCCGCCAGGGCCCGCGCCGCCAAGATCGCCGCCGCCCGGGCCCGGGCCGCCCGCGAGGCGGCCGCCCGGGCCGCCGCCCGCAAGGCCAAGCGACGCTACGTGCCGCCCCCGCCCCCGGCGGCAAAGCCCTCGGGCGGCTTCCTCTCCGCCCCCAGCAACGCCCCGGTGTCCTCCGAGTACGGCATGCGCTACCACCCGGTGCTGAACTACTGGCGCCTGCACGCCGGCCGTGACTACGCCAACAACTGCGGCACACCGATCTTCGCGGCGGCCTCGGGCACGATCATCTCCGCGGGTGTCGCCGGCGGCTACGGCAACCAGCTGGTGGTCGACCACGGCGTGCACAGCGGCGTCTCCCTGGTGACGACCTACAACCACCTGTCGGACTTCGCCCGCACCGGCGGCCACGTCGGCCGTGGCCAGGTCATCGGCTACGCCGGCACCACGGGCACCTCCACCGGCTGCCACCTGCACTTCGAGACCCGCGAGGACGGAAACCCCGTCGACCCGCGCAAGTGGCTCTGACCCCGGCCTGAGAACGGCGCAGCGGCAGCAGGCCACGAACAGGTAGCGTGGCCCCGCACGGCATACCGGTGTGCGCGCAGCACGCGAGAGCAGAGGCAGGACAGGGCAGTGGCCAAGGAGCAGGGGCGCAAGCTCGTTGCGAGCAATCGCAAGGCGCGCCACGACTACCTCATCGAGGACACCTACGAGGCCGGCGTCGTGCTCACCGGCACCGAGGTGAAGTCGCTGCGCATGGGCCGGGCCTCCCTCGTCGACGGCTACGCCACCTTCTACGGCGACGAGCTGTGGCTCGAGGGGGTGCACATCCCCGAGTACCTCAACGGGACGTGGACCAACCACACCCCCAGGCGGCGGCGCAAGCTGCTGCTCAACCGGGTGGAGCTGGACAAGCTGGCGGCCAAGACCCGCGAGAGCGGGCACACGATCGTCCCGCTCTCGCTGTACTTCAAGGACGGCCGCGCGAAGGTGGAGATCGCCCTCGCCAAAGGCAAGAAGGCCTACGACAAACGGCACGCTCTGCGCGAGAAGCAGGACCAGCGGGAGGCCCAGCGCGCGCTGCACTCCCGAGGGCGGGACCACTGACGGTGCGTGCAGCGGGGGGATGGCCGGGCGACAGACCGGCCGGTGTGCCGCGGGTGCGCCGCCGCGGGGTGCGGCTCGGTGCCGTGCTGGCCCTCGTGCTCGCGGTGGCCGCGCTCGTGGCCGGCCCCGCGTCAGCGCTCCCGGCCGACGACAGGGCCACCCGCTTCCACGTCGACTTCGAGCTCAACGCCGACGGCTCGGTCGACGTCACCGAGAACATCACGTGGCAGTTCCCCACCGGGGAGGAACGCCACGGCATCGAGCGGCTCATCAAGGTGCGGGCGGGCTACCAGGACCGCGAGGACACCTACCGCGTCTACGAGATGAGCAACGTCTCGGCGCAGTCACCGAGCGGGGCACCCGACGACGTCTCCGTCACCACGTTCGGCGCCTTCAACCGCATCCGGGTGGGCGACCCCGACCGCACCGTCTCCGGCACCCAGACGTACGTCGTGCGCTACACCCTCGCCGACTACCTGAACGGTTTCGACGACCACGCCGAGTTCTACTTCAACCTGGTGGACCCTTCGAACGAGGACACCTACGAGAACGTGTCGGCGACGGTCCACGGACCCGCACCGGTCGACCGCACGGACTGCTTCTTCGGCGAGCTCGGGTCGACGCAGCGCTGCAGCTCGACGCCGGGGGAGACGGCCGAGTTCTCGGCGGGCACGGTGCCGCCGCAGCAGGGCGTCTCGATCCTGGCGTCCCTGCCCCGCACCGCGTTCGGCACGCTCGAGCCAGCCCTGCGGGAGGGCGCGGTGACCGAGGACGGGACGGTGGTCACCTCCAGCACCGCCCGGGCGCTCGGTGCGCTCAGCATCGGGGCAGGCGTGGCCCTGCCCGTGCTCGCCGCCGCGCTCATGGCCTACCTCGTCTGGAGCCGCGGCCGCGACGAGCAGTACGCCGGGATCACCCCGGGGCTCACCCCGGGTGTCGGCCAGCAGCACCAGGTCGTGCAGGGCCCGACCGCGCCCGTCGCCGTGCAGTTCACGCCACCCAAGGGAGTGCAGCCCGGCATGCTCGGCACGATCGTCGACGAGCACGCGAACACCGTGGACGTCGCCGCGACGGTCGTCGACCTCGCCGTGCGCGGCCACCTGAGGCTCGAGGAGACCGAGAGCGGCCTGTTCGGCCGCACCGACTGGCGCCTGACCCGCACGGCGAGCACCCGCGAGCGGGAGGAGGCCCTCCACCCGTACGAGATCAGGCTGCTCGAGGGCATCTTCTCGACGAGTGACGACGTGCTCCTGTCCGGGCTCAAGAACCGCTTCAAGCCCACGCTCGAGAGCGTGCAGGCCGGCATGTACGACGAGGCGGTGCGCCGCGGCTGGTTCCGCCGGTCGCCGGAGGCCCAGCGCTCGGTCTGGACCGGTCTGGGCACGTTCCTGGTCTTCGGCGGCGTCCTCGCCACCTTCTGGTTCGGCTCCGGGCTGTCGGCCATGTTGGCCGGGAGCGGGTTCCCGGTGTCTCCGGCGGCGGTGCTCGCCGGCGGCGTGGTCGTGGCGGGCGGCATCTTCTGGCTGCTCGGCCGGCGCATGGCGGCCCGCACCGCCGAGGGCAGCGCCGTCCTGGCGCAGTCGCTCGGCTTCCGGGAGTACCTCGTGACGGCGGAGGCCTCCCAGATCCGCTGGGAGGAGGCCCAGGACATCTTCAGCCGCTACCTGCCCTACGCCATCGTCTTCGGGGTGGCCGAGAAGTGGGCCGAGACCTTCGAGCAGGTGGCTGCCGCCGCGGCGGCAGCCGGGCACACCGTGGCGTCGCCGTGGTGGTACAGCGGGCCGCACGGCTTCGGCAGCTTCAGCAACCTGGCGTCCGGGATGGACTCCTTCGCCACGAGCGCCGGGGGCACCTTCACCAGCACCCCGGGCTCGTCAGGCACGAGCGGGTTCTCCGGCGGTGGCGGGTTCTCCGGCGGTGGCGGTGGCGGCAGCTCCGGCGGCTCCTGGTAGGTCCTGCTGCGCGCGAAGGGGCCGGGTCCACGCGGACCCGGCCCCTCGGCATACGGCTGGTCAGTTCTTGAAGGCGTCCTTGACCTTCTCGCCGGCCTGCTTCAGGTCGGCCTTGGACTGGTCCATCTGGCCCTCGGCCTCGAGACGCTCGTCGTCGGTGGCCTTGCCGGCGGCCTCCTTGGCCTTGCCCTGCATGTCCTCAGAGGTGTTCTCGATCTTGTCGCCGAGTCCCATGGCACTCTCCTTCGAGCTCGTCCGGTTACTGGTCGCCACCGGCCCTCGTGGAGCCGGCGCCACCGCCACGTTAACCGCGAACCGGACGAAGGGCTCGTCGAGAGCGCTGCGCTCAGCCCACGACGAGCAGGAGGTCACCGCCCTCGACCTGCTGCTGCGACCCGATGGCGAGCCGCTTGACCGTGCCCCCCACCGGGGTCGTGATGCTGGCCTCCATCTTCATCGCCTCGATGGTGGCCACGACGGCCCCGGCCTCGACGGTGGCACCCTCCTCGACGGCGAGGCTGACCACCCCGGCGAACGGCGCCGCGACCTGTCCCTTGTCGGACGGGTCGGCCTTCTCGGCGGCCCGCACCTCCACCGCCACGGACTCGTCGCGCACCTGCACCGGGCGCAGCTGCCCGTTGAGGGTGCACATCACCGTGCGCATGCCGCGCTCGTCGGCGTCCGAGACCGCCTGCAGGCTGAGCAGCAGGCGCTTGCCCGGCTCGAGGTCGACCTCGTGCTCGACGCCGATCTCGAGCCCGTGCAGGAACTCGCGGGTGCCGAGGACGGCGAGGTCGGAGTACGCCTCGCGCGAGCGGGCGAAGTCCTTCGTCGGGCCGGGGAAGAGGAGCCGGTTGAGGGTCGGGCGTGGCTGGAGCCGCAGCGCCTCCTCGTCCTCGGGGGACAGCTCGGTCACGCGCGGCTTGGCCGTGCGGCCCTGGAGGGCCTTGGTGCGGAACGGCTCCGGCCACCCGCCGGGCGGGTCGCCGAGCTCGCCGTTGAGGAAGCCGATGACCGAGTCAGGGATGTCGTATGCCGTGGGGTCGGCCTCGAAGTCGGCCGGGTCGGCGCCGGCGCCCACCAGCGCCAGGGCGAGGTCGCCCACGACCTTCGAGCTGGGCGTCACCTTGACGATGTTGCCGAGGATCCGGTTGGCCGCGGCGTACGTGTCCTCGATGGACTCGAAGCGCTCGCCGAGGCCGAGGGCGATGGCCTGCTGGCGAAGGTTCGACAGCTGGCCGCCGGGGATCTCGTGGGTGTAGACGCGTCCGGTGGGGGACGGCAGGCCGGACTCGAACGGCGCGTAGAGGTGGCGCACGGCCTCCCAGTAGGGCTCGAGGTCGCAGACGGCCTGCAGGTCGAGCCCGGTCGCCCGCTCGGTGCCGTCGGTGGCCGCGACCAGCGCCGACATCGGCGGCTGGCTGGTGGTGCCCGACATGGAGGCGCTCGCCACGTCGACCGCGTCGACGCCGGCGTCGATGGCCGCCAGCAGCGTGCCGAGCTGGCCACCCGCGGTGTCGTGCGTGTGCAGGTGCACGGGCAGGTCGAACCGCTCGCGCAGGGCGGTCACCAGTGTCCTGGCGGCCGGTGCCCTCAGCAGGCCCGCCATGTCCTTGATGGCGAGGACGTGGGCGCCCGACTCGACGATCTGCTCGGCGAGGCGCAGGTAGTAGTCGAGCGTGTAGAGCTTCTCGCCCGGGCTGGTGAGGTCGCCGGTGTAGCACAGGGCCACCTCGGCGACCGCCGTGCCGGTGTCGCGGACCGCCTCGATCGCCGGGCGCATCTGGCCCACGTCGTTGAGCGCGTCGAAGATGCGGAAGATGTCGATGCCCGTGCGGGCGGCCTCGTGGACGAAGACGTCGGTCACCTTCGTCGGGTACGGCGTGTAGCCGACGGTGTTGCGTCCGCGCAGCAGCATCTGCAGCGGCAGGTTGGGCATGGCCTCCCGGAGGGCGGCGAGACGGTCCCAGGGGTCCTCGGAGAGGAACCGCAGGGCGACGTCGTAGGTGGCGCCGCCCCAGGCCTCCACGCTGAGCAGCTGCGGCGTCATCCGGGCGACGTGCGGGGCGACGTGCAGCAGGTCGCGGGTGCGGATCCGGGTCGCGAGCAGTGACTGGTGGGCGTCGCGGAAGGTGGTGTCCGTGACGGCGACGGCGACCTGCTCGCGCAGCGACCGCGCGAAGGACTCCGGGCCCTGGCGCAGCAGGCGGTCGCGAGCCCCGGGCGGCGGGGGGACCTCGCGGTCGAGCGGGGGCAGCTTGCCGCGCGGCGAGACCCGGGTGCGGGCGGGGCCGTGCGGTTGGTTGACGGTCACCTCGGCGAGGTAGGTCAGCAGCTTCGTGCCGCGGTCGGCCGGCACGCGGGCCGTGCGCAGCTCGGGCCGCTCGTCGATGAAGGAGGTGCTCAGGCGCCCGGCCTGGAAGTCCGGCTCCTCGAGCAGGGCCTGCAGGAACGGGATGTTGGTGGTCACGCCGCGGATGCGGAACTCGGCCAGGGCCCGGCGGGCTCGTCGCACCGCGGTGGGGAAGTCTGCCCCGCGGCAGGTGAGCTTGACCAGCATGGAGTCGAAGTGCGCGCCGATCTCGGCGCCGACGAAGACGGTGCCTCCGTCGAGGCGGACGCCGGCACCACCGGCGGAGCGGTAGGTCGTGACCCGGCCGGTGTCCGGCCGGAACTCGTTGGCCGGGTCCTCGGTGGTGATCCGGCACTGGAGCGCGGCGCCGCGGATCCGGAGCCTGTCCTGCGACAGCCCGAGGTCGGCCAGGGTCTCGCCGCTGGCAATGCGCAGCTGGGCGCCCACGAGGTCGACGTCGGTGATCTCCTCGGTGACCGTGTGCTCCACCTGGATGCGGGGGTTCATCTCGATGAAGACGTAGCGGCCGTCCGGGGCCAGGAGGAACTCGACCGTGCCGGCGTTGACGTAGCCGATCTCCCGGGCGAAGGCGACGGCGTCGGCGCAGATGCGCTCCCGCAGCTCGGGGTCGAGGTTGGGGGCTGGTGCGATCTCGACGACCTTCTGGTGCCGTCGCTGCACGGAGCAGTCGCGCTCGAAGAGGTGGATGACGTTGCCGGCGGCGTCGGCGAGGATCTGCACCTCGATGTGGCGGGGGCTGACCACGGCCTCCTCGAGGAACACGGTCGGGTCGCCGAAGGCCGACTCGGCCTCGCGCATGCACGCCTCGATGGCCTCGCGGAGGTCCTCGGGGCGCTCCACCCGGCGCATGCCGCGGCCACCCCCACCGGCGACGGCCTTGACGAAGACCGGGAAGCCGATCTCGCGGGCGGCGGCCTCGAGGGCGTCGACGTCGGTGCCCGGATCCGCACTGCGCAGCGTGGGCAGCCCGGCCTTCTTCGCCGCAGCGATGGCTCGCGCCTTGTTGCCGGTCAGGTGGAGCACATTCGCCGGGGGCCCCACGAACGTGATGCCGTGGGCGGCGCACTCCTCGGCGAGGTCGGGGTTCTCGCTGAGGAACCCGTAGCCGGGGTAGACGGCGTCCGCGCCGGCGTCGACGGCCGTGCGGACGACCGCCCTGGGGTCGAGGTAGGCGCGCACAGGGTGTCCCTGCTCGCCGATCTGGTAGGCCTCGTCCGCCTTGAGGACGTGCTCGGACTTGCGGTCCTCGTAGGGGAAGACGGCGACGGTCTTGGCCCCGAGCTCGGTGGCGGCTCGGAATGCGCGGACGGCGATCTCGCCACGGTTGGCGACGAGGACCTTGCTGAACACGGGGGACCTCCGGGGGCTCGGCGGGCGTGCCTTCGGAATCCTAGTGAGGTATTTCGCCACGTGAGATGTCGAGACCGCGATGCGGACCGGGTCGCCTCGTCGGAAAGGACGGCTCTCTCTGCGCGAAATGGCGTAGAACGCAGGCCCAACGACTCTGGGCGCACGTTACCGGCCAGTAGAGGCTGGCAGTGGACCGAGAGCCGCCGAGCGGCACGGGCCCTCCAGGGCTCCCGGGCTCACGGTGCCGTCCGGCACCGGTCGTTGGGAAGGGGGCGTCATGAGAGAAGGACGGACCGCCCCGGCGGTCTTCACGTTCCACCTGACACGCCACGTCGTGGTGGTGGCACTGCTCGGGGTCGTCGCGATCGTGGTGGGGCTGCTGGCCCCGCTGTCGGCGCGGGCCGGGGACAACCAGGGAGGCGGGGTCGAGCCCAGCGCCAAGCCCTGGATCTGCCACCCGGTGGAGGGTGCCGGTGAGGCCGGCGACGGCTGGAACCTGGTCGACCCCTCCAAGGACTCCTCGCACATCGACGAGGCGACCGGGGTCGGCCAGCACACCCGCAAGGACGGCAGCACCGACAGGTATGCCGTGTGGAACGGCGCCTGGTGGGCGTGTCAGGGTAGGCCGACCAGCCCGACGACGGGGACGACGTCCGAGCCGAGTGAGACGACGTCAGAGCCGACGCAAGCCACCACCGCCACGGAGCCGACCGGGACGACGAGCACCGAGGTGCCGGAGACGGGTGCCACCGAGCCGGCGACCACCTCCACCAGCCCGGCACCTTCGGGGGCCCCGCAGGAGACCGCCAGCGTGGCGCCGACGACTCCCGGCCGGGCTGCGCCGGAGGTGGGCACGGTCGAGGAGAACGTCGTGCCCAGGGCCCAGACCGACGGTGCCGACCTGGTCGGCGCCGGTGAGCGGCAGGCTGGCTGGACCGGATTGCAGGCGACGCTCGTGGGTGCCGGGGTGCTGCTGCTGGTCGCCAGCGGTCTGCTGTCGGGGCGACGGCAGCGGGCGCAGGAGTAGCCGGCGGTGAGGGCCGGTCGGCACCGCTCGTCCGGTGGCAGGACGGCCGCAGCCACCGCCCTGGTTGCGGCGGCAGCGGCCCTGCTGGCCACCTCCCCGCTGCAGCTGCGCGCCCGGACCGAGCC
This sequence comes from Knoellia sp. p5-6-4, assembly GCF_029222705.1. Taxonomy (NCBI): domain Bacteria; kingdom Bacillati; phylum Actinomycetota; class Actinomycetes; order Micrococcales; family Intrasporangiaceae; genus Knoellia; species Knoellia sp. p5-6-4. The sequence goes on along the minus strand of NZ_JARGZF010000002.1, from coordinate 737,178 downwards.
CACCGGCACACCGGTTGCCGCGCCGACCACCTGGGCCGCCACGGTGGCTCCGGCGCCTCCACAGTCCTTCTCCCGGCCGGCGGAGGAGTCGAGGACCTTCATGCGCCAGAGCCCGCCGACGGTGGTCGAGGCGCCGTCGATCGCCCTCCGCGCCACGGTGAGCCCGTACACGGCGGCCGAGGTCGCGGCGAACGGCGGAGCGGTCGAACCCGTCACGCTGTGGACGGTGTCGTGGTGGACCGGCGGCGGGACGCCGGGGAGCCACGCCGACAACACGGTCTACCTGTACGGCCACACCTGGCGGGAGCCTGCGGTCTTCAACCGCATCAAGGAGCTCGAGAAGGGCGCGTCGGTCATCCTGGCCACGCGAACCGGACGCCTGGAGTACGTCGTGGAGGGCACCTTCACCGTGGCCAAGCAGGCGCTCGACGACCACCCGGCGGTCCGTGCGGCGCGGCCAGGCCGCCTCGTGCTGGTCGGTTGCTACCGGGAGACCGGGCTCGAGGACGACACGACGCACAACGTCGTGGTCACGGCCCAGCTCGCCGGTGCCTGAGGGTCTTCGGTGCCGGCCCGGGAGGGTCACCCCTGTGACCTATCAGGGCTGAGCCGGTCGTAGAACGAATGCCTCTGGGCCTGTTTCGCGACCCCCGCGGAGCCTGAGTGGTGGGCCGAGTGCCGCCGGAGCGGCGTCCAGGCCGCCCAGGGCCCCGGTCCCGGTGCCGTGCACCGGTCGTCTCGGAAAGGGGGACGTCATGCACAACCATCAGGCCACCCCGGTGGTCTACAGATTCCGTCCCACACGCGCAGCGCTGACAGCTGGGCTCGCGGGACTCATCGCCGTCGCCTTCGGTCTCATCGCGCCGCTGTCGGCGCAGGCCGGCGGGCCTGGCGGAGGTGACAGCGGCACGCAGGGGGCCTGCTACGCAGGCGACCGCAACAACGACAAGGCGGGCTACAACGCCTCCACGCAGGCCGGCGACCCCGGGAGCTGCGAGGGCAAGGCGGACAAGGGAAAGCCGAGCCACAGCACGACGTACTCCGACAACGCGGAGGACAAGGACAAGCCCAAGTCGCACCCGACGACGGAGACGAAGGCGTCGGACAAGGCCACGGATGACAAGAACGGGGCCAAGGACGACAAGGACAAGGCGACGTACGACGACCACGACAAGGCGAAGTACGACGACAAGGCGACGTACGACAAGGAGGACCGCGACAAGGCCAAGGACGACGAGAAGGACGAGGACAAGGCCACCCACGACGACAAGGACGAGGACAAGGCCAAGGACGACGAGAAGGACGAGGACAAGGCCACCCACGACGACAAGGACGAGGACAAGGCCAAGGACGACAAGAAGGACGAGGACAAGGCCAAGGACGACAAGGACGACAAGGAGGACGAGGAGGAGACCAGGACTCAGACGGCCACCGAGACGGTCACCGAGACCGCCACCGTGACCGAGAGCCCGGACACCGGTGCCTTCACGCCGCCCGCGAGCGAGCCAGCGGCAGCGCCGGGACCCCCGCAGGAGGCCGCCAGCCTCCCGAGCCAGCCCGAGGCGCTCGCCCCGGCAGGTCAGGCGGAGGTCGGCGCGCTCGCCGGGAACGTGGTGCCCCAGGCAGCGACCGATGGGGCCGGCCTCGTGGGAGAGGACGACGGCTGGAGCAGCGCGCAGTCCGCGCTGGTCGCTGCCGGTGCGTTCCTGCTCATGGCCGCTGGGCTGCTCTCGCTCCGGCGCCGCACGAACAACTGAGGCGTCTCCGGGCAGCCAGCCCGTGGACAACGACCGGCCCATGAGGACGAGCAGGCACCGGCCACGCGGTCGGACGGCCGCCGCCACCTTGCTGGTGGCGGCGGCAGTCGCCCTGCTCGCCGTCATTCCGCTGCACCTGCGGGAGCAGGCCGGGTCCGCCGACACGCGCGCGGCCGGGGCGGGGCGGACGGCCGGTGTGGCGTCTGCTCCGCCGGCGGCGCGGCCGTCCTCCTCTCGGCCAGCGGCCGCGTCCCGCCCGTTCGTCCCGCCGAGCGCCCCCCGCGTGCTCGAGGCGCCCTCGATCGGGCTCGCCGCCAAAGTCACCCCCTACACCCCTGAGCAGGTCGCCGAGCAGGGCGGAGCCGTGGATCCCTCAAGCTTGTGGGCGGTCGCCTGGTGGACCGGAGGCGGCACGCCCGGCAGCCACGCCGACAACACCGTGTACCTCTACGGGCACACCTGGAGGGAGCCGGCCGTCTTCAACCGCATCAAGGAGCTCGAGCCGGGGGAGCCGGTGTTCGTGACGACCCGCACCGGCCGCCTGCGCTACGTCGTCGACGACGTGTTCACCGTCGACAAGGTCGCACTCACCGACCACCCCACCGTCGTGGAACGCAGACCCGGCCGCCTCCTGCTCCTCGGCTGCTACCGGGAGACCGGCCGTGAGGAGCGCACCACACGCAACGTCGTGGTCGTCGCCCACATGGGAGCCGGCTCCTAGTCCTCCTGCAGGAGCGCAGGCCGACTCTTTCACCCTTCTGTCCTACGCAGATAGCTGCAGGACGCCCTACATCCGATGCGTCTGTGTCTCATCCCTCCGTGGGCAGACGCTGGGCACGGTCAATGGCCACGCCGTGGCCAGGGGCGCGCGGGACGTCGCAGTGGCGCCGCGCCAGCAGCTGTCTAGGAAAAGAGGGGTGCCATGCAGGACTCAAGGGCCACAGCCGTGGTCTACGCGTTCCGTCCCACACGCCCGGCCTTGCTCATCGGGCTGGTGGGACTCATCGCGCTCGTGCTGGGGTTCGTCTCGCCTGCCCAGGCAAGCGGGAACTCCGCACAGGGCGGCAACGACGACAAGCCGTGGATCTGCCACCCCGTCGAGGGCAACGGCGAGCTCGGCAACGGGTGGAACCTGATCGACCCGGACAAGGCTTCCCGTCACATCGACGAGAAGACCGGCAAGGGGATGCACACCCGCAAGGACGGCAGCACCGACCGGTATGCCAAGAAGGTGGACGGCAAGTGGGTCTGCAAGGACCGTGACCACGACGACGATGATGACGACGACGGCAAGGACGACGACAAGCGGTGGGTCTGTCACCCGGTCGAGGGCAAGGGCGAGCTCGGCAACGGGTGGAACCTGATCTACCCGGACGACGCCTCGCGCCACATCGACGAGGAGACCGGCAAGGGGATGCACACCCGCAAGGACGGGCGCACCGACAAGTACGCCAAGAAGGTGGACGGCAAGTGGGTCTGCAAGGACCGTGACCGCGACGACGACGATGACGACGACAAGGAGACGCCGAAGCCCACCGAGACGAGCACGCCGACGCCGAGCACGCCGCCGACGACTCCGGAGAGCCCCGACACCGGCGCCACCCCGCCCGCCACGAGCAGCCCGACCGTGCCCGAGGAGGCTCCGGTCGAGCCCGAGGTGGGAGCACTGCCGCCCAACGTGGTCCCCGCGGCCCAGACGGATGGCGCTGACCTGCAGGGCTCCTACCAGCCGCAGGCTGGGCTCGTCGGCGCCGGTGCCCTGCTGATGCTGGCCGCCGGTCTGCTGTCCCTCCGGCGCCGGGCCACCGAGTAGTCCAGCCCTTGCCGTGAGAGCACGCGTGAAGCGGCGCTACGGCCGCACGGCCGCCGTCACCGTCCTGGTGGCGGCGGCCGTCGCGCTGCTCGGCATCAGCGCGCCTCAGGTGCGCCTGGCCTTCGGGCTGGAGCCGAGCACCTCGGCGCCCGGTCCGGAGCGGGCGGCAGACGAGCTGACCGACGGCCTGGCGGCCGGTTCGGCACCCGCGCCGCCGCAGTCCTTCTCGCGTCCCGCGGACGAGTCGCGCCCGTTCGTGCCGCCGAGCGCGCCACGCCTGCTCGAGGCGCCATCCATCCGGCTGAGGGCGGACGTCACGCCGTACACACCGGCCGAGGTCGCCGCGCAGGGGGGCGCGATCAAACCCTCGACGCTGTGGGACGTCGCGTGGTGGACCGGTGGGGGCACGCCCGGCAGCCACACCGAGAACACCGTCTACCTCTACGGCCACACCTGGAAGGAGCCGGCCGTCTTCAACCGCGTCAAGGAGCTCGAGCGCGGGGACGCGGTCTACGTGACCACGCGCACCGGCCGCCTGCGCTACCTCGTGGACAGCTCCTTCACCGTGCTCAAGACCGACCTCACGAAGACCCCCACCGTGGCGGCCGCGATTCCCGGCCGCCTGCTGCTCCTCGCCTGCTACCGCGCGACGGGGCGCGAGGAGCAGACCACGCGGAATGTCGTCGTCATCGCCCGTCTCGCGTAAGGTGTCGCCCCGTCCGAGGCAAAAGGGACGGTTTGCGAGGTTTGAATGGCACGGCACAGCGCCCACCCGGGTGCCGGTAAGCGACGACTCGTGGGGGCAGCGGCCGTAGCCGCGCTCCTCGTCGGCAGCGGGAGCGCGGTCCTGGCGTTCGGACGCGACGACACCGCTGCGAGCGCCCACCCCAGCCCGGCGACGTCGGCCACCGAGGCGACAGCGGCACCCACGACGACCCCTGCCACCGCGACGCCGACCACCACGAAGGCCACGCCCAAGGCGAGCCCCAAGCCCAAGGCCACCCCTGCGCGCACCACCACTGCGCCGGCCCGGGCTGCCTCGCGGACCACTGCGCCCAAGCCGGTCCAGGCGGCCCCCAAGCCGTCACCGCGGACCACTGCCCCGCGCACCACGAGCGCGCCGAAGCCGTCACCGAAACCGGTCGCAACCTCCAGCGGGGTCGCCTCGCAGGTGCTCGCCCTCGTCAACGACGAACGCGCCAGGGCCGGCTGTGGCGCGCTCTCGAGCAGTTCGACCCTGCAGCGGGCCGCCCAGGGCCACAGCGCCGACATGGCCGCCACCGACTACTTCTCCCACACGAGCCAGGACGGCCGGTCCTTCTCGGACCGCATCCGGGCCGCGGGCTACGGCGGCGGAGCCATCGCGGAGAACATCGCGGCCGGCCAGTCGACCGCCGGCGCGGTCATGAAGAGCTGGATGAACAGCCCCGGCCACCGTGCCAACATCCTCAACTGCTCCTACCGCCAGCTGGGGGTCGGCTACGCCAAGGGTGGCTCGTACGGCCACTACTGGACCCAGGACTTCGGCGGCTGACCGGCCACCCACGCCACTGCGGGCCGCTCCCCAGCCGGGGGAGCGGCCCGCAGTCGTTGCGGTCCGTCAGGGAAGGTCGACAGGGCGCAGGACCTGCGAGATGCCATGGGCGATCTGCCGGTTGCCCTTGTTGATGTTCGGCTGCACGACCTTGGCGTTGCGGTCGTCGCGGTCGGCGTCGACCAGGAACACCCGGTGGTCGCCCCGCACGTCGACGGTGAGCCTGCCGCCCTGGGCCGTCTTGAGCTTCTCGCCGTCGCTGCGCAGCGCCGCGCGGTAGTCGACCGTCGCGCCCGGAACCACGTGGTAGAGCAGGACCGTCTCGACCTTGCTGATGCCCAGCGACGCCACGGCGCCGAACACGTCCTTCTCGCTGTCGTAGCGCTTGCCGGTGATGTCGGTGGCGAGCCGCTCGAACGCCCGGTCGTTGGGAAGGAAAGCCGTCAACGGCACTCGGCCGTCGGCGAGAAGCTTCACCGGGGACTTCGGCTTGGCCTTCAGCACCGCGTGGACGGCGTTGTCGACGATGTCGTAGTCCCACGGGTTGCGGTCGAATCCGGACCCGTCGGCGGCGAGGACCTTCGCCAGGCTCTTGGTCCCCAGGGACTTGTCGTGGTCTGCGCCAGAGTTCGCTGAGGCCGACGTGGCCGTGGCAAGTCCGGCGACGGAGGCGAGGGCCGCGCTGGCGACCACGGCAAGGATGCGGTGACGCGTCATGGTGTTGCTCCTATGGGTGTAGCGGTGCTGCCGGGTCCCTGCTGCGGTCCCGCCAGTTCCGCACCCCGGTGTGTGTCGCACGTGGTTCGGACCGGTCCCGGACACGGATGGGCCTCAGTGGGAATGGATTTGAGCCCGTGAGGTGTTGAGAGGGATACTGTGTGAGCAGCTTGACAAGTGAACAGCGTGATGTGGACACACCCCGTGCGGGAGCATGGGGGTGATCGGTTTCGACATTGGTCGGCATTCCAGGGGAAGCGGGTCGAGGATGCAGGGTCATCTCGTCAACGCCCCCTGCAAACCAATAGGTGCCAATTCCAAGCGCACCGACTTCGCCCTCGCCGCCTGAGCGAGCCTCGAAGTCCGTCAGCCTCGGTTCGCTACTGACCGAGATCCTGGCGTCAGCTAGGTAGCTTGCTGCGCAGTCATGTCGGGGGACTGCGCGGGACTCTCACTCGACTGGGCCTGTCAGAGGACGTGTGCGCGCGAGCTCTGGGGCCGAGAAAATCCTCAGCGCACTGCACCCGGAGAAGCCCTGGTTTCCCGTCAATGGACGCGGGTTCGATTCCCGCCACCTCCACCACAGTGACCACATCACGCTGAGCTCGCGTCTTGGGCCCCACCGGTTTCCGGTGGGGCCCAAGACGTTTCCGTGAGGTTGTGCCGGTCGTTCGGGAAGGGCGTGCCGCGCCGGGTCTGCGGAGGTCGGTGACAATGGGACATGCGACTTCGCGGCGACACCCTCTCCGAGGAGCGGATCGGCCAGCGCGACCTCGCCCAGTGGCGCTCGGAGCCCGGGCGCTGGCTGGTGCGCGTGGCGTTCTCGCTCGCCCGCTGGACGGCCGCGCGCTGGGTCCTCGTCGTCACGGCGGCGATCGGCGGCGTGCTCGTCGTGCTGCTCACGTCCGTCTCGGCCGAGGTCTACGAGGCTGTGACCGAGAACGACGGCGTGGCCGGGCTCGACCAGCCCGTGCTCGAGCAGGCGGTGCGCTGGCGCAGTCCCGGCCTCAACGAGGCGGTCACGGCCTTCACCGACATCGGGGGCGCGGTGGGAATGCCGGTCCTCGTGACCGTGGCCGTGCTCGCCATGGTGCTGCTGTGGCGCTCCTGGACGCCGCTGGTCCTCACCCTGGTGGCGGCGGCCGGGTCGCTGGCCATGACCGTCTCGGGCAAGGAGCTGATCGGCCGGGCCCGCCCGCCGCTGCACCTCGCCGTGCCGCCCTACGAGGAGTCGCCGTCGTTCCCCAGCGGCCACACCCTGAACTCCACCGTCCTCATCGGCCTGCTCGTCTACCTGCTGCTGCGACGGCTCGACAGCGCGCGCGTCCGTGCGGCGGTGCTCGTCGCCGGTGGCGCCTTCGTCGGTGCGATGGGGCTGAGCCGGGTCTTCCTGGGCCACCACTGGCTGACCGACGTCATGGTCGGCTGGACCCTGGGGCTGGCCTGGCTGATCGTGGTGGTAACCGCCCACCGGCTCTTCCTCACCGTGCGACGGGCCCGCGGCGAGGAGGCGGCCGGGGCTCAGGCCAGCTCGGCCGTCCAGGAGTCGCCCGCGCGGGTGAACCCCAACCGCTCGTAGTAGGGGTTGACCATCCCCGGAGGGGTGACGATCCGGCGGAAGCCGCGGCGGGTGAACAGCCCGCTCCTGCGGTAGACGAACTCGCCGGGGGAGAAGTCGCGGAACCGCGGGGTGACGTAGTCGAGGTCGACCTGCGCCACTGCGTCGCCGGCGTCGCGCACCACGACCACGCCCACCGTCTCGTTCCCCTTCTGCACGAGGTATGCCGTGCGGTCACCGCGCGGTGTCGCCTCGCCGAATCGGGGGAAGAAGCGGGCGATGTCGGTGGCGTGCACGCGCAGGAAGTGCTGGAGGTAGGTGTCGTCGGCCGCCACCTCGAGCACCTCGTAGGCCCGTTCGTCGGTGCGGTCGGACAGCAGCCGACGGATGAACCAGACGTTGATGGCCGAGAGCACGACGTTCATCGCGACCATGGGCCAGATCTGCAGGATGGCGTTGAAGACGACGAGGATCAGGCAGGCCAGCAGGTTGAGCACCCGGAAGCGCAGCACGCGCGCCTGCAGGATCGAGAAGACCAGCAGCGCCGAGCCGGCCCAGCCGAGGGCCTGCACCCAGCTCATCGCGCCGTCACGGCTGGGGGGAGCTGGTGTCGCCGTTCTGCTCGGCGGCGATCTCGGCCCGGATGGCCTCCATGTCGAGCCCGCGCACACCCTCGATGACCTGCTGCAGGGCGGAGGCGGGCAGGGCGCCCGGCTGCGCGAAGACGAGGATGCCGTCGCGGAAGGCCATCAGGGTGGGGATCGACGTGATGTTGGCGGCCTGCGCGAGGGCCTGCTCGGCCTCGGTGTCCACCTTGCCGAACACGATGTCGTCGTGCTGCTCCGACGCGGCCTCGAAGACGGGCGCGAACTGGCGGCACGGGCCGCACCACTCTGCCCAGAAGTCCACGAGGACGATCTCCTCGTCAAGGACGGTCTTCTCGAAGTTCTCTGCGGTCAGGGTCGTGCTGGCCATGTGCTACGTCCAATCCCATCGGACCACGACGGTCGCGGTCACCGTGTTCTCTCCCAGCTCCACCGGCAGGGCGCCGGACGAGCCCGCCCGGGCCGCCATGAGCTCGTAGCGGGGCTGGGGCCCACCCTGCACAACATCGGTCAGGGCTGTCACCTTCCCGAGCGTGCGCCCGGCCAGGGCGGCATACTCCTCTGCCTTGGCCTGTGCGTCCTTGAAGGCGGCACGGCGCGCCCGTCGCCGCAGGGGCTCGGGGTCCGACACCTCGAGGGAGATCCGGTCGATGGTGAGCGCGTTGCCTGCCACGCCTGCGAAGGCGTCCACGAGCGCGCCCAGGCGCTCGGGGTCGCGGACGGCGAGCCGCAGGCTCTGGTGGGCCGAGTAGCCGACGACCTCGACCCCGTCGCGGTCGTGCCGCGGCCGCACGCCGGCCCCGGTGGTCTGCACGTCGTGCGTCTCCACGCCGTGGTCGCGCGCCGCCTGCGCGACCGCGGCGGCGCGGGCCCCCGCGTCGGAGAGGGCGGCCCCCACGTCGGGGGCGTCGCAGCGGACGCCGACGTCGAGGCGCACGACGTCGGGCACGGCGCTCGCGACGCCGGAGCCGGTCACCTCGACGCAGACGTCAGGCGGGGTTCCGGCGCCGGTGTCGTTGCTGCCGCTCACGGTGGCCACACGGCACAGACTAGGGCGGGCTCGAGGGGAGCGCCTCGCCACGCCGGCCGGGCGCGTGATGGGATGGGGCGCTGCAAAGGCGCGGCACCGCTGCGTCGAAGGCCCCCGACGAGGAGTTGCATGAACCCCGAGCAGATCGCGCGGTACTGGGACGAGTACGCGGCCGAGTACGACCAGGAGCCCGACCACGGTCTGCTGGACTCGGACACGCGAGCCGCCTGGAAGGACCTGCTGCGGATGTGGCTGCCGCCGCACCCGAGCGACGTCGTCGACCTCGCCTGCGGCACGGGGACGCTGACCGCCCTCGCCGCCGAGCTGGGGCACCGCGTGCGGGCCTACGACCTGTCCGGCGAGATGGTGCGCCGGGCCAGGGCGAAGACGGCCCACTTCGGGTCCGCCGTCGAGGTCCACCAGTCCGATGTCAGCGCCCCGCCGCTCGAGCCGCGCAGCGCGGACGCGGTGCTCGCCCGGCACATCCTGTGGACCCTGCCCGACCCGCACGCGGCCCTTGCCGCCTGGGCGGAGGCACTTCGGCCCGGGGGGCGGCTCGTCCTGGTCGAGGGACGCTGGAGCTCGGTTGGGGACGACAGCTTCGACGACCCCGACCGGATGCCGTGGGCCGGGGGCGTGCGGTCCGCCGACCTGCGGGCCGCGGTCGAGCAGGTTGCCCAGGACGTGCACGTCGTCCAGCTCACCGACCCGGTGCTGTGGGGCCGCGACATCGACGACGAGCGCTACCTGCTGGCGGCCCGGGTGCCGTCCGGGGGCTGACCTGCCCGGTTTGCGTCGTTGGGGTGGTTTCGGGACCCTGCTGGCGTGAGCCATACAGACCAGCACACCGACGTCCACGCGTCCGCGACCGGGAAAGCCGTCCACGGGTCGGCGGCAGGAACCGCCAACGGTGCCTCCTCCCAGCCCCAGGCTGGTGGCCTCGACGCCGGCCTGAAGCCTCGTCACATCACGATGATCTCGATCGCCGGGGTCATCGGCGCGGGCTTGTTCGTCGGGTCCGCCAAGGCCATCGCGACGGCCGGGCCGGCGGTGCTGGTCTCCTACGCGCTGGCCGGCGCCCTGGTCGTCCTCGTGATGCGCATGCTCGGGGAGATGGCGACCGCCCAGCCGGACACGGGTTCCTTCTCGACCTACGCCGACCGGTCGCTGGGCCGCTGGGCCGGGTTCTCGATCGGCTGGCTCTACTGGTGGTTCTGGGTCATCGTCATCCCGGTCGAGGCCACCGCTGGGGCGCTGATCCTGGGTGACTGGTTCCCCGCGGTGCCGCAGTGGGCCTTCGCCCTGGTGGTCACCGCGGTGCTCGTGGGGACGAACCTGCTCAGCGTCGGCAACTACGGCGAGTTCGAGTTCTGGTTCGCCCTGGTGAAGGTCGTGGCCATCGTGGCCTTCATCGCGCTGGGCGTGGCCGCCATCCTCGGCCTGCTGCCCGGATCGCACACGAGCGGCGTCGGCCACCTCTGGCAGGACGGCGGGTTCATGCCCAACGGGCTGGGCTCGGTGTTCGCCGCCATGCTCATCACGATGTTCACCTTCATGGGCACCGAGATCGTGACCATCGCGGCTGCCGAGTCACCCCACCCCGAGAGCGGCATCCGCAAGGCCGTGAACTCGGTGATCTGGCGCATCAGCCTCTTCTACCTCGGCTCGATCTTCGTGGTCGTCTCCCTCGTGGCCTGGAACGCCAAGGGCCTCGCCGCCGGCGACTCCGGCTCCTACCAGTTCACGCTCGAGCAGATGGGCCTCGGCCGGCTCACCACCGTGCTGGAGTTCGTCATCCTCACGGCCGTCGCGTCCTGCCTGAACTCGGCGCTCTACACGGCCTCCCGCATGGCCTTCTCGCTGTCCACCCGCGGTGACGCCCCGGCCTCGTGGTCGCGCACGACCCCCCGCGGCGTCCCCGCGAGCGCGATCATCGCCAGCTCCGTGGTGGGCTTCCTCGGCGTGCTCGGCAACTACATGCTGCCGGAGACGATCTTCGGCTACCTGCTGGCCAGCTCCGGCGCCATCGCGCTGTTCGTCTACCTCGTCATCGCCATGTCGCAGCTGCGCATGCGGCGCCAGCTCGACCGCGAGGGCCACGCGCCGCAGGTGCGCATGTGGCTGTACCCGTGGCTGACCTACTGCACCATCGGCTTCATCGGCGGCGTGCTCCTGCTGATGCTCGTGCAGGAGGGCCACCGCCTCGAGCTGGCCCTGAGCCTGGGCCTCGCCGCCGTCATCGTCGCGGTGGGCGTGACCCGCCACCGAGGCGCACGCGGGAGTGGCCAACCTCGCACCTGAGCGAGCGCCCCGGGTCCACACTGGTCGGCATGGGGCAGGCGGGCGGTCGGGGGACGGGATGGAAGCACGCGCGGGCGGGCGGCGCCCTGGGGCGGCGCCTGCCCGTCGTCGTGCTCCTGCTGCTGCTGGCGCTGTGGCCGCTCACCTACCTCTACTCCTCCGTCGGGCTCGACGTCGACACCGTCGGCGAGGGCCGGGTGGACACCCGGATGTGGAGGGTGCGCTGGCCGGGTGACGGCACGGTCCGGATCGGCTGGATCGACGAGCACCGCAGCGGCGACCCGAACGCGACTGGGGGAGTCGACCTCGGGGCCCTCGTGCTGCAGCCCGCCCGGCCCCCGACGCCGCGCACCGGGGCGAACCGGTGGGGCTTCTGGTGGGAGGACGTCGTCGCGTCGCGGGGAGACAGGCCGAGCGAGGCCGCGCCGCGAGCCGACCGGGTCATGCTGGTCGGCGCCCCGCACTGGGCGCTCGTCCTCGGTGCGCTCGCGCTGGTGGTGGCCACCGCCCGACGGTCGGCCCGGGAGCGCCGCCGACGTGGCCCGTGGCGGGGCGGGATTCGGGCTACCGCGGGGTAGTCGACACAATGGTCGCCATGGCCGCCCTCCCTTCCGTCTCGAACTCCATCACCGTCCGCCTCGTCCTGCCCGCCCGTGCCACCGCCGTCAGCGAGCTGACGGGTGTCATCGAGAAGAGCGGCGGCCTGGTCACCGGTCTCGACGTGACCGCGTCGGGGCCGGACCGGCTGCGCGTCGACGTCACGGCCGCGGCCCGTGACACCGCCCACGCCGACGAGATCGTCGATGCCATGCGCACCGTGCACGGCGTGGAGATCGGGAAGGTCTCGGACCGCACGTTCCTGGCCCACCTCGGCGGCAAGCTCAAGATCGAGTCGAAGGTGCCGATCCGCAACCGCGACGACCTCTCGCTGATCTACACCCCGGGCGTGGCCCGGGTCTGCACGGCCATCGCGGAGAACCCCGCCGACGCGCGGCGGCTCACCATCAAGCGCAACACCGTCGCCGTCGTCACCGACGGCTCGGCGGTCCTCGGGCTCGGCAACATCGGGCCGCTGGCGGCCCTGCCGGTGATGGAGGGCAAGGCCGCGCTGTTCAAGCGGTTCGGCGACATCGACGCGTTCCCGATCTGCCTCGACACCCAGGACACCGAGGAGATCATCCGCACGGTCAAGGCGATCTCCCCGGTCTTCGCCGGCATCAACCTCGAGGACATCTCGGCGCCGCGCTGCTTCGAGATCGAGGCCAGGCTCCGGGAGGAGCTCGACATCCCCGTGTTCCACGACGACCAGCACGGCACCGCCATCGTCGCGCTGGCCGCCCTCGAGAACGCGCTGCGGGTCGTCAAGAAGGACCTCAGGACGGTGCGCATCGTCATGAGCGGCGCCGGTGCCGCGGGAACGGCGATCCTCAAGCTCTTCCTCAAGGCCGGGGCGTCCAACGTGATCGTCGCCGACTACCACGGCATCCTGCACCCCGAGCGCGAGGACATCGCCTCCGGAGAGCACCCCGCGCTGATGTGGTCGGCGACGCACACCAACACCGAGGGCATGCAGGGCAGCCTCAAGGACGCCCTCGTCGGCGCCGACGTCTTCGTGGGTGTCTCCGCACCACACATCCTCACCGGCGACGACATCGCCACGATGAACGACGACGCGATCGTCTTCGCCATGGCCAACCCGGAGCCCGAGGTCGACCCCATCGCGGCGGCGCAGCACGCCACCGTCGTCGCCACCGGCCGCTCGGACTTCGCCAACCAGATCAACAACGTCCTGGTCTTTCCCGGCGTCTTCCGCGGCCTGCTGGACGCCCACTCGACGTCCATCACGGACGACGTCCTGCTGGCGGCAGCCGACGCGCTCGCCGCGGTGGTGCACCCCGACGAGCTCAACCCGGCCTACATCATCCCCAGCGTCTTCCACCCCGACGTGACGAAGGTCGTCGCCGCCGCCGTGGAGGCGGCCGTCCGGGAGGGGGCCGCCCCGGTCATCGCGGGGTGAGCCCGAACTCGCCGGCGAGCAGCTCCAGGCTGCGCAGCTTGGCGGCGTGGTCGGGCGTGGGGCAGACGACGGTGACCTCGTCCGCTCCCGCCTCCTTCGCCAGCGCGGTGAGCCCCTCCCTGACCTGGGCGGGGCTGCCGGCGAAGACGCGTCCCGCGAGGGAGGGTGCCACGCGGGCCCAGTCGTCGCTGCGGCGGAACTCGCGCACCTCCTCGACGGTCGGCCGGGTGGTGTCGCCGCTGCGGATGCGGCGCATGCCCAGGGCCCAGCCCGCCTTGAACTCCTCGGCCACCTCCGGGTCGTCGGTCGCGAGGGCCAGCGCCGAGATGATCACGCGCGGCTCGCTGCCCAGCTCGGACGGCACGAAGCTCTCGCGGTAGGAGCGCAGCGCCGCCACGGCCAGCTCGGGGCTCATGTGGTGGGCGAACACCGTCGTCATGCCGTTGGCGGCGGCAAAGCTCGAGCCCCAGCCGCTCGAGCCGAGCATGAGCAGCTCGGGCTGGGTGTCGACCAGGGGCGTGGCGCGCACCGCGGCGAAGGGGTGCCCGTCGGGCCACCGGTCGGTCAGGAAGGCGATGAGCTCGGCGGCCTGCTGTGGGAAGTCGTCGGCGGTGAGGGCCTCGCGCGAGCGACGCAGCGCGAAGGCGGTGAGCTGGTCGGTGCCGGGCGCGCGCCCGAGGCCGAGGTCGATCCTTCCGGGGTGCAGCATCTCCAGGGTCTTGAACCACTCGGCGACCTTCAGGGGGGAGTGGTTGGGCAGCATGATTCCCGCGGCGCCGACGCGGATGCCGTTCGTGGCGCCGGCGATGTGCGCGATGAGGATCTCGGGCGAGCTGCTGCCGAGGCCGGTGAAGCTGTGGTGCTCGGAGATCCAGAAACGCGAGTAGCCGAGCCGGTCGGCGGCCTGCGCGGTGCGCACCGTGCGCTCGACCGCCGAGGACGCCGGCACACCGGCAGGGATGTCGACGAAGTCCAGCAGGGACAGGGGCAGGGCGGGAGCGCTCACGCCCGGTGACAACAGCGCGCACCGTGTCGGGATTCCGTCGCGCGTTCCGACCAGGCGCAGCCACCACGTAGGGTCGGGGGCCATGAGTGTGCAGGACCTGGGGGAGAGCCGGACGCGGCGGGACGGCCTGCGGCAGCTCTGGCTCCTGCTGTTCGTCCTGGTGGCGGTCGCCCACCTCGCGGCCCTCTACTGGCCGCGGGTGAGCGTGGAGGGCCCGGTCGTCTGGAGCGACAAGGTCGTCCACGTCCTGCTCTTCGCCCTCCCGGCGGCGGCCGGGCTGCTGGCCGGCCTCCGACCGGCATACCTGCTCGTGCCCCTCGCCCTGCACGCCCCGCTCTCGGAGGCGTTGCAGCACTTCGTGCTGCCGAACCGCTCTGGAGACCTCGGCGACGCCGTCGCCGACCTCTCCGGCGTCGTGGTCGGGGTCACGCTCGCCGTGGTCGGGGGCACCCGGCTGCGCTGGTAGACTGGTCGGGCCCAGATCGGCGGCGCTGGCAGCGCCATGTGGCAAGGTCGCCACCGCAGTCGTCGGACATGACTGCTCCCCGAATGCCGAATGGGCCCGCCGGATGACAACTGTCGATCCGGTCCGCCGGGCGCGAAGCGCCTGAGGCTCGTCTACACCGGTCGCCCTCGCCAGGTGGCTCGAGACGTGTCTACCTCGAGTCACCTGAAGTGAGTTGAACACCTGTGCCCAAGAACACCTCCTCCGGCGCGCCCAAGAAGGCCCGCTGGACCCCCTCCCAGAAGGCTGAGGCCAAGCGCGGTCCCAAGAAGCCGCACCGCGGCCAGTCCGCCACCTCCGCCAAGACGGGGTATGCCGGCAAGGCGCCGCGCGCCGAGCGCTCGCCTCGCTGGTCCGACCGCGACGACCGCGCCCCCCGTCGCGAGTTCTCCCGTGACGAGCGTACGCAGCGCTTCGAGCGCGACGACCGGCCCCGCCGGGTCGACCGTGACGGCCGCGAGAGCCGTCCGGCCCGCTCGTGGAACCGTGACGACCGCGCCCCCCGTCGTGAGTTCTCGCGTGACGAGCGCCCGCAGCGCTTCGAGCGCGACGACCGCCCGCGTCGGTTCGACCGTGACGACCGCGCCCCGCGTCGTGAGTTCTCACGTGACGAGCGCCCGCAGCGCTTCGAGCGCGACGACCGCCCGCGTCGGTTCGACCGTGACGACCGCGGCCCGCGTCGTGAGTTCTCGCGTGACGAGCGCCCGCAGCGCTTCGAGCGCGACGACCGCGGCCCGCGTCGTGAGTTCTCACGTGACGAGCGCCCGCAGCGTCGCGATTTCGGCGACCGCGGCCCGCGTCGCGACTTCGGCGACCGCGGCCCGCGTCGCGACTTCGACAACCGCGGCCCCCGTCGCTTCGAGCGCACCGACCGCTTTGACCGCGCACCCCGCGAGGAGTTCGTCGACCCCGAGTCCGAGCGCATGGAGGCCGACACCTGGGTCAAGGCCACCCGCAAGGAGGTCGACGGCCCCGTGTCGGTGACCGAGGACAACGGGTTCGCCGCGATGGGCCTGCCCGAGGCCCTCGTCACGCGCCTGGCCCGTGACGGCATCACAACGCCGTTCCCGATCCAGACCGCGACGATCCCGGACGCCCTGGCCGGCAAGGACGTGCTCGGTCGCGGCCAGACCGGCTCCGGAAAGACGCTCGCGTTCGGCCTGCCGACGCTGGCCCGCCTCGCCGACGGCAACAAGGCGGCCCCGCGCCGTCCGCGCGCCCTCGTCATGGTGCCGACCCGCGAGCTGGCCATGCAGGTCTCCGACGCGCTCGAGCCGCTGGTGCACGTCCTCGGCCTGCGCCACAAGCTCGTCGCCGGTGGCCTGTCGTACACGACGCAGATCAACGCCCTGAACCGCGGCCTCGACCTGCTCATCGCCACCCCGGGCCGGCTCAAGGACCTCCTCGAGCGCGGCGCGGTCGAGCTCGGCGACATCGAGGTCTGCATCCTCGACGAGGCCGACCACATGGCCGACATGGGCTTCATGCCCGAGGTCACCGCGATCCTCGACCAGATGCCTGCAGGCGGCCAGCGGCTGCTCTTCTCGGCCACCCTGGACAACGGGATCGACCAGCTCGTCGACCGCTACCTCACCGACCCGGTGACGCACTCCACCGACGACGCCAAGGCCTCGGTCACGACGATGGAGCACCACGTGCTGCTCATCGACCCGATGCACAAGAAGACGATCACGGCAGAGGTCGCCAACCGCGAGGGCCGCACCGTCGTCTTCGTGCGCACCAAGCTCGGTGCCGACCGTGTCGCCCTCCAGCTGCGCGAGCAGGGCGTCTTCGCCGCCGCGCTGCACGGTGGCCTGAACCAGGGCGCTCGCAACCGGGTGCTCGGCGCGTTCCGCGACGGCACCCTGCCGGTGCTCGTGGCCACCGACGTCGCGGCCCGCGGCATCCACGTCGACGACGTCTCGGTCGTCCTCCAGGTCGACCCGCCGGCCGACCACAAGGACTACCTGCACCGCTCGGGCCGCACGGCGCGCGCCGGCGACAAGGGCACCGTCGTGACCCTGGCGCTGCCGCACCAGCGCAAGGGCATGGAGCGCATGGCCCGCGAGGCCGGCATCGACGCGATGCCGACCAGGGCCGTCCCCGGTGACGAGCGCCTGGCGGCGACCGGCGCCGTGAGCCCCAGCGGCATCCCCGTCCCCGAGGACCAGGTCCGCCGGGTCCTCGAGGGCGAGAAGCGCGGCCGCCGTCCGGGTGGCCCTCGCGACGGCGCCCGGGGCGGGCAGCGCGGCGGCTACCGCGGGCAGGGCGGTCGCCCCGCCCACCGCGGGGAGCGCAGCGGCGGGTTCCGCGGCGCGCGGAGCTGACCCACGGCATACCCTGCGTGCAGCAGGCCGAACGGCCCTTTGTCGGGTGACCCGACGAAGGGCCGTTCGGCTGTCCGCAAGAATGGGCGCGTGGAGAGCGAGTACCTGGCCGGGCGGCTGCTGGTGGCCACCCCCCAGATCGGGGAGGGCGTCTTCCACCGCAGCGTGGTGCTGCTGCTCCACCACGACGCCGACGGCGCCCAGGGCGTGGTGCTGAACCACCCCATGGAGGCGCCGGTCGACGCGGTTCTGCCGATGTGGCAGGAGCACGTGACGCCCCCCGGCGTGCTCTTCGAGGGAGGACCGGTGGGGCTCGACACGGCGCTCGGCCTCGTCACGGTGCCCGGCGACGGTGAGGAGCCCATGGGCGTCAAGCGGCTCTTCGGCAGCGTGGGCCTGGTCGACCTCGACACCCCTCCCGTGCTCGTCGTCCCCGAGATCGCCGGCCTGCGGATCTTCGCCGGGTATGCCGGGTGGTCGCCCGGGCAGCTCGAGGAGGAGGTGGAGACGGGCAGCTGGTACGTCGTGGACGCCGAGGCGCGTGACGCCTTCGCCGACCACCCGCTCGACCTGTGGAAGCGCGTGCTGCGCCGCCAGCGCGACCACCTCGCCCTGGTCTCGACGTTCCCCCCGGACCCGGAGATGAACTAGGAGAGCTCGGGCAGCGCCTAGACTCGGGCGCATGAGCGAGCCGCAGATCCCTCTCGACGACCCGCACGCACCCTCGGCCCAGCCGTCGACCTCGACGGCCGTCATCGAGCGCGAGCAGGTCGAGGAGCAGCTGCAGGAGCCCGGCGACCACGAGCGCTTCTCCCACTACGTGCGCAAGGAGAAGATCCTCGAGAGCGCGCTGTCCGGAGAGCCCGTGACGGCCCTGTGCGGCAAGGTCTGGGTGCCGGGCCGGGACCCGCAGAAGTTCCCCGTCTGCCCGGTCTGCAAGGAGATCTACGACGGCCTGCGGGCTCCGCAGGACGGCGAGGAGTAGGCCCAGCGCTGGCGGACTTTTTACCGAATCCGGGCCTGCTGCAGGCCGATCGGTCGATGAGCGCGGCCTAGCGTCCCTCGGGTGTTCAGCCCGTGCCACACCCCTGGCACGGCGACCCGTGAAAGGACGTCCATGCCAGCACGCTCCCGTCTTGCCCTCTCGAGCCTCCTGCTCGCCGCCGCGGCCCTGGCGGCTCCCGCCGGCGCCCAGGCCGTCACGATGGCCGGCACCGACTCGGTGGCGGCCGACTGCGCGACGCACACCGACAGCGTCACCGCCGGTCGAGGCGCAGCAGCCGCCAAGGACCCGCACGAGCTCACCTCGGCCCAGACCAGGGCGATGGAGGCCGACCTGGCCCGGGCGCTGGCTGCGAAGGGCTACACCAAGGACCCGAACGGCGAGGCCCGCAAGCCGGGCGGTGGTGGCGCCTTCCAGGCGGGGACGGTCAACGTCTACTGGCACGTCATCACCGACGGCACCAACGGCAAGCTCAGCGCGAGCGACATCAGCGGGCAGATGAACGTGCTCAACAGCGCCTACTCCGGCAGCGGCTTCACCTTCACGCTGGTCGGGACCGACACGACCACCAACAGCCAGTGGTACAACCTGCGCAACGGCTCCAAGCAGGAGCGCGACATGAAGCGGGCCCTGCGCAAGGGCACCATGGCCGACCTGAACGTCTACAGCGCCAACCTCCAGGGTGGGCTGCTCGGGTGGGCGACCTTCCCGAAGTCGAGCTACGACGCCATGGACGGGGTGGTCATCCTCGACGAGAGCATCCCCGGCGGCACCGCCGTGCCCTACAACCAGGGCGACACCGCCACGCACGAGGTCGGCCACTGGCTCGGGCTCTACCACACGTTCCAGGGTGGCTGCACCGGCAGCGGCGACTACGTCGACGACACCCCGGCCGAGGCTTCCCCGGCCTACGGCTGCCCGACGGGCCGTGACACCTGCACCGCCACCGGTCTCGACCCGATCCGGAACTTCATGGACTACACCGACGACGCCTGCATGGACACCTTCTCCACGGGCCAGCACGTGCGCATGCAGAACGCCTGGGTGGCCTACCGCGGCTAGCCGGTCGCTGCTCGAATCCTTCTGGGATAGCACACCTTCGGGGCCCCGCCGGTGATGGCGGGGCCCCGGCATGTCGCCCGCCGGATCCGGTTATCGTTGCCGGCCTATGAGTACTGCGGCTGCCTCGAACCTGTCACCAGCGTTCCCGGAGCGGGCCGCCTGGGGGACGGCGTCGAAGCTGCGTGCCTGGCAGGCGGACGCCCTGTCGACCTACCTCGAGCAGGGGCCGCAGGACTTCCTCGCCGTCGCGACGCCCGGCGCCGGCAAGACGACCTACGCGCTGCGGGTGGCCACCGAGCTGCTCGGTCGCGGCGTCGTCAGCGCGGTCACCATCGTGGCCCCGACCGAGCACCTCAAGACGCAGTGGGCCGACGCCGCGGCCCGGGTCGGGATCCACATCGACCCGCGGTTCTCCAACTCCTCGGCCCGGCACAGCCACGAGTACGACGGTGTGGCGCTGACCTACGCCCAGGTGGCCAGCCGACCCTCGCTGCACCGCACCCGCACCGAGGCCGAGCGCACGCTGGTGATCCTCGACGAGATCCACCACGGCGGCGACAACCTCTCCTGGGGCGACGCCATCCGCGAGGCCTTCGAGCCCGCCGTGCGCCGCCTCGCCCTGACCGGCACGCCGTTCCGTTCCGACACCTCCCCGATCCCGTTCGTGCGCTACGAGGAGGACCGGGACGGCATCCGCCGGTCGGCCTCCGACTACACCTACGGGTATGCCGAGGCGTTGCGTGACGGGGTCGTGCGGCCCGTGCTCTTCATGGCCTATGGCGGCGCCATGCGCTGGCGCACCAAGGCCGGCGACGAGATCGCCGCCCGCCTCGGCGAGCCGCTCACCAAGGACGCCATGGCGCAGGCCTGGCGCACCGCTCTCGACCCCAAGGGCGAGTGGATCCCCGCCGTGCTCGCCGCCGCCGACAAGCGGCTGACCGAAGTGCGGCGTGGGGTGCCGGACGCCGGCGCCCTGGTCATCGCCTCCAACCAGACGGCGGCACGGGCCTACGCCAAGATCCTCGAGGGCATCACCGGCAAGAAGCCCACCGTCGTGCTCTCCGACGACGCCGGGGCCTCGGCGAGGATCGAGGAGTTCTCGGCGAGCGACGACCGCTGGATGGTCGCGGTGCGCATGGTCTCCGAGGGCGTCGACGTGCCGCGTCTGTGCGTGGGCGTCTACGCCACCTCCACCTCCACCCCGCTGTTCTTCGCCCAGGCGGTCGGGCGCTTCGTGCGGGCGCGCAAGCGCGGCGAGACGGCTTCGGTGTTCCTGCCGAGCGTGGCCACGATCCTCGAGCACGCGGCTCGGCTCGAGGACGAGCGCGACCACGCCCTCGACCGGCCCAGGACGGCTGACGACGAAGGGTCGATGTGGTCGGAGGAGGACGCGCTCGTCGCCGCCGTCAACCGCACCCTCAAGACCGCGGACATCGACGCGCCCGGCTTCGAGGCCCTCGAGTCCGACGCGCACTTCGACCACGTGCTCTTCGACGCCAAGCAGTTCGGGCTCAACGCCGAGGTCGGCTCCGAGGACGAGCAGGAGTACCTCGGCCTGCCGGGCCTGCTCGAGCCCGACCAGGTCGCGCTGCTGCTGCACGAGCGCCAGGCGGCGCAGAACACCCGGCGGCCCAAGAAGGCGGCCGAACCGGTGGCTGCGCACCGCGCGCTGGCCACGCAGCGCAAGGAGCTCAACAAGCTGGTAGCGGCCTACGCGCGCAAGTCCGGCGCCCCGCACGCGGTGGTGCACACCGACCTGCGGCGGGCCTGCGGGGGACCGGCCCTCGACGAGGCGACGTCCGAGCAGGTGGCCGCACGCATCGAGAAGATCCGGGCCTGGTTCGTCGGCAGGCGCTGATCCTCGGCGCACCCTGCGCACATCCCTCCCGGCCGGAGCCGAGCCCGGCTAGCGTGGTCGTGGCGTCCGGACGGGCGCGGGGAAGACGAGAGGACGGGCCATGGCCAACCACGTGTACGGGATCTCCGAGGTCGTCGGCAGCTCGCCTGAGGGCATCGAGGCCGCGGTGAACAACGCCGTCAACAAGGCGGCGCAGACGGTGCGGCACCTCGACTGGTTCGAGGTCGGCGCCATCCGCGGGCAGCTCGTCGACGGTGCCGTCGCGCACTGGCAGGTGACCGTCAAGCTGGGCTTCCGCATCGAGGACTGACCGCGCGTCGCGGGAGGTGGCGGGCGGCGAGTGCGGGCGCACCGGCCGCTCGGGCCCTGCTAGGAGCCGGAGGCCGCCTCGGCCACGAGCGGCAGGGTGCGGTGGTCGATGCGCGTCGCGAGGGAGATCACGGTCGAGGCCCGGATGACGTGCCGGTCGTCGACCACCTGGTCGATCACCCGCTGCAGGTCGGGGTTGTCGCGCGCCACCACCCGCACCAGCAGGTCGCCGGAGCCGGTGATGGTGTGGGCCTCGAGCACCTCGGGGATCGCCGACAGGTGCTCGACGACGGGGGAGTGGCCCCTGCCCTGGCGGATCTCCAGGGTGCAGAACGCCGACACCGGGTAGCCCATGGCGGCGGGGTCGAGCTGGGGCGCCCACGAGCGGATCACGCCGCGCTCGCCCAGCCGGTCGAGCCGGGCCTGCACGGTGCCTCGGGCGACGCCGAGCTCGCGGGAGGCGCCGAGCACGCCGATCTGTGGCTTCTCGGCGAAGAGGGCCAGCAGTCGGGCGTCGAGCTTGTCCAAGAAGGTCGAGGGCATGAGCAGATTGTCTATGAGAACCGGGGTGGCAGCCAGCACTGTGCGCATTCTGTCCAGCCGAACTTCGCACACTTGCACATGAGTCGGGCGTGACGGCACGCTGCCGCCCATGACTGACACCAGCTTGGACCTGACCCCGCAGGAGCGCGAGGCCAACCTCGACCTCGAGCAGCTCAAGCAGCTCGTCGGCCTCGTCGAGTACGACGAGAGCAAGGACCCGTTCCCCGTGACCGGGTGGGACGCCATCGTCTTCGTCGTCGGCAACGCGACACAGACCGCGCACTACTACCAGTCGGCCTGGGGCATGGAGCTCGTCGCCTACTCCGGCCCGGAGAACGGCCAGCGCGACCACAAGTCCTTCGTGCTGAAGTCCGGCTCGATCCGGTTCGTCATCAACGGCGCCGTGTCGCCGGACAGCCCGCTGATCGCGCACCACGCCAAGCACGGCGACGGCGTCGTCGACATCTCGCTCGAGGTGCCCGACGTCGACAAGTGCATCGAGCAGGCCAAGCGTGCCGGCGCCCGCGTCGTGCGGGAGCCGGAGGACCTCACCGACGAGCACGGCACCGTGCGCATCGCCTCCATCGGCACCTACGGCGAGACCGTGCACACCCTCGTCGACCGCTCGAGGTACACCGGCCCGTACCTGCCCGGCTACGTCGCCAGGGCCTCGACCTATGTCAAGCGCGAGGGCGCGCCGAAGCGCCTGTTCCAGGCCCTCGACCACATCGTCGGCAACGTCGAGCTCGGCAAGATGGACGAGTGGGTCGCCTTCTACAACCGCGTCATGGGCTTCGTGAACATGGCCGAGTTCATCGGCGACGACATCGCCACCGACTACTCGGCGCTGATGTCCAAGGTCGTCGCCAACGGCAACCACCGCGTGAAGTTCCCGCTCAACGAGCCGGCGATCGCGAAGCGGAAGAGCCAGATCGACGAGTACCTCGAGTTCTACAACGGCCCCGGCGCCCAGCACCTCGCGCTCGCCACCGGCGACATCATCCGCACCGTCGACGAGCTGCGCGCCAACGGCATCGAGTTCCTCGACACCCCGGACTCCTACTACGAGGACCCTGAGCTGCGCGCCCGCATCGGCGAGGTGCGCGCGCCGATCGAGGAGCTGAAGAAGCGTGGCATCCTCGTCGACCGCGACGAGGACGGCTACCTGCTGCAGATCTTCACCAAGCCGCTCGGCGACCGCCCCACGGTCTTCTTCGAGATCATCGAGCGACACGGCTCGCTCGGCTTCGGCAAGGGCAACTTCAAGGCCCTCTTCGAGGCCATCGAGCGCGAGCAGGAGAAGCGCGGAAACCTCTGAGCCACAGGCTGTTCCGACAGTCGTCACAGTGCAAGGGCCGGTGCGCCGGGTGGTCACCACCCGGCACACCGGCCCTTGCCGTGGCGTGAGGTCAGGCGGCGGGGACGTCCTCACGGTGCGCGAGCCGGGCGTTGCGGCGGCCGTAGGCGAAGTAGAGCACCACGCCCAGCAGCATCCAGGCGGCGAAGCGCAGCCAGGTCTCGATCGACAGGTTCGTCATCAGGTAGAGGCAGGCGAGCGCCGACAGGACGGGGATGACGGGGGAGAGTGGCACCCGGAAGGGCCGCTCCATGTCCGGCCGGGTGCGGCGCAGGATCGGCACCGCGATCGAGACGATGATGAAGGCGAACAGGGTGCCGATGCTGACGAGGTTGGCCAGCGTGCCCAGCGGCATGAAGCCGGCGAGCACGGCGACCAGGACGATGACGACGGCGGTGATCCGGTAGGGCGTGCCCCACGTGGGGTGCACCTTGGCGATGGCCGGGGGCAGGAGCCGGTCGCGGCCCATCGAGAAGCCGATGCGGCCCATCGCGACGATGTCGACGAGGATCACCGAGGTGAGGCCGGCGACGGCCGCGATGGAGATCAGGGCCGAGGCCCAGCCGGCGCCGACGGCGTCGAAGGCGCTCGCGATCGGTGCGCTCTCGTCGATCTGGCGGTAGTCGACCATGGCGGTGATCACGAACGAGACGCCCATGTAGAGCACGGTGCACAGCCCGAGCGTGCCGAGGAGGCCGAGCGGCAGGTCGCGACGCGGGTTGCGGGTCTCCTCGCCGAGGTTGGCGACGGCCTCGAACCCGGTGTAGGCGAAGAACACGACGGCGGCGGCCGTGAGCACCCCGGCGAACCCGAAGGCCGTCTGCTCGAGGCCGAACAGGGCCTGGCTCAGCGGCTGGGCCAGTCCCGAGACGCTCTCGGCGACCGGCTCCGACGGCGGGACGAACGGGGTCAGGTTGTCGCGGTCGATGAAGAACAGGCCGGCGACCACGACGAACGCACAGATCGCGACCTTGACCACGACGAGCAGGTTGGTCACCCGGGCGCTCTCGCGGATGCCCACCATGGCGACGATGCCCAGGACCAGCACGATGCCGATGGCGCCGACGTTGACCGTGGCCTCCTCCTTGAACAGCGCGGGTGGCAGGTCGAAGAGCGTGGCGAGGTAGCCGGACCAGCCGCGGGCGACCACCGCCGCGCCGAGGGCGAACTCGAGGATGAGGTCCCACCCGATGATCCAGGCGAAGATCTCGCCGATCGTGGCGTAGGCGTAGGTGTAGGCGCTTCCGGCGGTGGGCACCGCTGCCGACATCTCGGCGTAGCACAGGGCGGCCAGCAGGCTCACGAGGCCGGCGATGCCGAAGGAGATGACGACGGCGGGACCTGCGTGGTTCTTGGCCTCCACGCCGGTGAGCGTGAAGATGCCGGTGCCGATGACGATGCCGATGCCGAACCCCATGAGGTCCTTGGCGCCGAGCCTGCGCGTGAGCCGGTGGTGCCCGTGCGGGCCCTCATGTCCGGCGTCGCTGCCCTGGGCCAGCACGTCCTCCACGGGTTTGGTGCGCAAGACGGAGTCACTGCTGCTCATTCCGTCCACGGTAGGTGGGGACATGGGGGATGCACGAACTGGGCAGCCCGTGCGCGGGAGTGTGCGGGCTGCGTGAGAGGCTGGCGCCATGGCGAACCCGCACTCCCCGGGCTGGTACGACGACCCGGAGAACCCGCAGCAGCTGCGGTACTTCGACGGCGTCGTGTGGACCCGGCACACCTCCCCGCGCAGCACCCGCCCGGCGCCCGGCGTGGGCGGCCCGGAGGCCGGCCAGTGGACCGGGCAACCGCCGCAACAGCAGACCGAGCCCGGCTGGCCCGGCCAGCAGCCCCCGCAGCAGCAGGCCCAGCCGGGCTGGCCCGGCCAGCAGCCCCAGCAGTGGCAGGGCCAGCAGCAGTACCCGCCGCCCCCGCAGCCCGGTCCCGGCGGCTGGCACATGCCCCCCGCCCCCACCGTCTACGGCGCGCGGGCCCGCACCCCGGACGGCGAGCCGCTGGCCGGCTGGTGGAAGCGGCTGGCGGCTCGACTCATCGACTGGATCATCGTGTGGGTGCTCTCGCTGCCGCTGACGGGCTACTTCCTCTACCGCGCCTTCGCCGAGCTCTGGCCGGCCATGGAGGACTACGTGCGCGAGGTGGAGTCCGGGAACACCAGCGCGGTGCCGCCCACGGCGACGCCCGAGATGATCAAGTGGCTGGTCGCGTACTCGGTCGTCCTCACCCTCGTCGCGATCGCCTACGAGGTCTTCTTCACGACGCGCAGCGGCGCCACGCCCGGCAAGAAGGCCCTCGGTCTGCGGGTGCGGCTGCGTGAGCGGCCCGGCCCGCTGCCGGTGCAGGCGGCGCTCACGCGCACGGTGATCCCGATCGGCGGCAACCTGGTCTCCAGCCTGCCGCTGCTGAGCCAGCTGGTCGGGCTGCTCCAGGTCGCCGACGGCCTGCTCCCGCTGGTCAACGAGCGCAAGCAGGCCATCCACGACCTGATGGCCAAGACCAACGTGGTCGACACCCGCCAGGTGTAGGAGGCAGGCCCTAGGGCCGCTGACGGGCGGGGCGGATCGTGCCGGTGACCTCGTCGAGGCCGATCCGGCTGCCTCCAGGACCCGGGGCCCAGGCCCGCAGCGTCACGACGTCTCCGTCCTCGAGGAAGGTCCGCGTGGAGCCGTCGTCGAGGCCGATCGGCTCCTGCCCGTTCCAGGAGAGCTCGAGCAGGCTGCCCCGGGTGTCCTTTTCCGGCCCGGAGATCGTGCCGGAGGCGAAGAGGTCGCCGTTGCGCAGGGAGGCGCCGTTCACCGTCAGGTGGGCCAGCATCTGGGTCGGTGACCAGTACATGTCGCGGTACTCGGGCCTGGCCACGACGGTGCCGTTGACGAGCACCTCGTAGTGGATGTCGAGCCCGAAGACGCTGCCCTCGTCGCCGAGCAGGTAGGACAGCGGCTGCGGGTCCTGGCCCGGCAGCGGCACCCGGGCGGCCTCGAGGGCGTCGAGGGTGACCACCCAGGGTGAGATGCTGGTGGCGAAGGACTTGCCGAGGAACGGTCCGAGCGGCACGTACTCCCAGGCTTGGATGTCGCGGGCGCTCCAGTCGTTGAGCAGCGTCACACCGAAGAGGTGGTCGGCCGCCTCCGAGACGTCGACCTGGTCGCCGACCGCCGTCGCGCCGCCGACGACGAAACCGAGCTCGGCCTCGATGTCGAGCCGGATGCTCGGCCCGAACGAGGGCACCGCGTCGGCGGGGGCCTTGCGCTGGCCCTGCGGGCGGACGATCTCGGTGCCGGAGACGACAACCGTGCCGGAACGGCCGTGGTAGCCGATCGGCAGGTGCTTCCAGTTGGGGGTCAGCGCCTCGCCGTCGGGGCGGAAGATGCGCCCGACGTTGGTGGCGTGGTGCTCGCTGGCGTAGAAGTCGACGTAGTCGGCCACCTCGACAGGCAGGTGCATGGTGACCTGCTCGAGCGGCACGAGGTGGGGCTCGACGCAGTCGTGGCGAGCCTCGTTGGTCAGCAGCTCCACCAGCCACGCGCGGGCGCTGGTCCACGCGGAGCGCCCTTCTGCCAGAAAGGCGTTGAGGCTGGGCTGCAGCCAGACCTCGCCCGACTCCATGCCTGCCAGCTCCGCGGCGGCGCCGGCGTCGAGCACCCAGTCGCCGATCCGCACGCCCACCCGCGGCGTGCGGTCCGGCGTCGAGAAGACGCCGTAGGGAAGGTTGCCCAGCCCGTAGGGGTGGTCAGCGGGCAGGTCCAGCCAGGTGGTCACTTACGACTCCTCGACGAGGTGGAGGGCGGACAGTTCGGTGATCGGGTCGGTGACCCCGCAGCAGCCGTATGCCGTGAGCAGGCTGCGCACGCGCGTGCACGCGGCGGGGGCGAGCCCCGCGACGGAGCGCGCCAGCGGGGCGGAGTCGCGCTGCCCCAGCAGGTCGGCGAGGGAGCCGGGTTCGCCACCCTGCGCCGCGGCGTGCACCGCCAACAGCACGTTGAGCAGGCCGTGCTGGTCCTCGCCGTGGCCGTGCACCGTGTGGCTGCCGCGGACGACGTGGTGCAGGCCCCCGGTCAGCTTGAACGGCAGGTCGCGTGCGACAGCGGAGTGGAGGAACGCGGCCAGCTCGTGCTCGTCGGGCCAGTCCCATGAGGGGGTGGCCCCGGTGCGGAACTTCGCGAGCAGCCGGCCGTCGGGCTCGCGACCGGCCTCGGTCGCGATGTCGTCGAGCGCGCGGGCCTGGTCGTCGCCGCGCGGCACCTCGAGCGCCCGGGTGACGTCACCGAGCTCGACGTCGCGCCACTCGGGGGTCCACCCCAGCTCGACCGCGGCGACCTCGACCCGGGGGTGGCCGCTCAGCAGGTGCAGCGCGTCGGTGACGAGGTGCAGCGGGGTGCCCGGCCGTGCGATGAGGCCCACCCGCAGCGGCTCCGCGCCGGGTGGCACCAGCTCCACGAGCTCTCCCGCGCTGGACACCGGCACGAGCAGCGGGCCGACCATCGCGGCATACCAGCTCTGGCGGTGGGCGCGGTGCTCACGCACCGCGTCGGGGAGCGGTGCGAGCCCCGGTGGGAAGACGGCGGCATCGTCGACGAGCCCGGCGAAGAGGGCCGGCTCCGCGCGCGTGGGCGCTGCGGCATCCGACGGCTGTGTCATGCGCGGCAGGCTACTAGGGTGGCGCTCGGGTGGAACCGCCCACCCGAAGTGGACACCATGACCACACAAGCCTGACCACAGTGAGGTGGACCAGTGGCGCACTACCAGCAGCAGGGAAACGTCCCGCCCAAGCGGCACACGCAGCACCGGCGCCCCGCCGAGGGCGGCGTCCGGGGGGAGCTCTACTACGAGGAGCTCATGGGCGAGGAGGGTTTCTCCTCGGACTCCTCGCTGCTCTACCACCGCCACATCCCCTCGACCATCGCCGGCGCTCGTGAGTGGGAGGTCGGCGACCTCTCGACCACGCCCAACCACCCGCTGGTGCCGCGTCATCTCAGGCTGCACGAGCTGTTCACCGCCGAGGAGGTGCCCGCCACCGACGTCGTCACCGGCCGGCGCCTGGTGCTGGGCAACGGCGACGTGCGCATCTCGTATGCCGTGGCGGGGGCCCCCAGCCCGTGGTACCGCAACGGGATCGGCGACGAGTGCGTCTACGTCGAGCGCGGAGCGGCCCGGGTGGAGACGGTCTTTGGGGCCTTCGACGTGGTGCAGGGCGACTACCTCGTCATCCCGCGCGCGACCACCCACCGCTGGATCCCCGTCACCGACGGGGAGGAGCCGCTGCGCGCCTACTGCATCGAGGCGAACAGCCACATCGCGCCGCCCAAGCGCTACCTCAGCAAGTACGGCCAGTTCCTCGAGCACGCGCCCTACTGCGAGCGCGACCTGCGCGGGCCGCAGGGACCGCTGCTCGCGGAGGACGTCGGGGCCGGCGCCGGTGACGAGACCGAGGTGTTCATCAAGCACCGCGGCAACGGCCCCGGCGGCATCGTCGGCACCGTGCACACGCTGCCCTTCCACCCCCTCGACGTGGTCGGCTGGGACGGCTGCCTCTACCCCTACGCCTTCAACATCAAGGACTACGAGCCCATCACCGGCCGGGTCCACCAGCCCCCGCCCGTGCACCAGGTCTTCGAGGGCTGGAACTTCGTCATCTGCAACTTCGTGCCGCGCAAGGTCGACTACCACCCGCTGGCCGTGCCGGTGCCCTACTACCACTCCAACGTCGACAGCGACGAGATCATGTTCTACGTCGACGGCGACTACGAGGCGCGCAGGGGCTCCGGCATCGCGCGCGGCTCGATCTCGGTGCACCCCGGCGGCCACGCCCACGGCCCACAGCCGGGCGCGACCGAGGCCTCGCTGGGGGTGGAGTACTTCGACGAGACGGCCGTCATGGTCGACACCTTCCGGCCGCTCGAGCTGGGCGAGGGCGGCCTGGCCGTCGACGACGGGAAGTACGCGTGGTCGTGGTCTGCCGGGCAGGGCCGCGGACCCGACAGCGGTGGTGGCGACTACTCCATCGGCTGACTCCGGTCTGATCGTCCGGGTAAATCTTCCCCCATGTCGGTTCCGCGGCGGCGGCGCCCGGCCTAGGGTGGCCTCTCGCGGCGGGCCACCCTGCCCTCCGCCCCGCGCGCCGGCACCCCGGCACACGCCCGCACTGGAGGCAACCGTGTCACCGAAGTCCCCCACCGCCATCGCCAGCCTCGCCTCGCTCGAGCGCTCCCGGCGGGAGATGCTCGGGCTCGCCGTCGTCGGCGGCGCCAGCGCGGCCTTCTTCGCGGCCCCGGGGCGCGCCGACGCGGCGCAGGACAGGGGCAGCCACGTCGACCCCCGCCGGTACCGGCTGACCGTCATGGGCACGACCGACACGCACGGCAACGTCTTCAACTGGGACTACTTCAAGGACGCCGAGTACACCGACCGCGACTCCAACGACATCGGCCTGGCCAAGGTCGCCACCCTGGTCAAGGCGGTGCGGGCCGAGCGCGGGGCCGAGTCGTGCCTGTTGCTCGACGCCGGCGACACGATCCAGGGCACCCCGCTGTCCTACTACTACGCCAAGGTCGACCCGATCACCGGCGGCTCCAAGCACCCGATGGCCACGGCCATGAACACCATGGGCTACGACGCGGCGGCCCTCGGCAACCACGAGTACAACTACGGCCTCGAGACGCTCCGCGTCTTCGAGGAGCAGTGCGACTTCCCCCTGCTCAGCGCGAACTCCCTGGACTGGAACACCGGCGCACCGGTCTTCCCGCCGTACCTCATCCGCACCATCAAGGTGCTGGGCCAGTCCAGGCCGCTCAAGGTCGGCATCCTCGGGCTCGTGACGCCCGGTGTCGCGATCTGGGACAAGGCCAACGTCGAGGGCCGGGTGCGCTTCGACGGAATCGTCGAGCAGGGCAGGGTGTGGGTGCCTCGCCTGAAGGAGGCCGGGTGCGACGTCGTCATCGTCTCGTGCCACTCGGGCTCGACCCCCGGCTCGTCCTACGGTGACGCGCTGCCGTTCCCCGAGAACGCCTCCACCCAGCTGGCCGAGGAGGTCCCCGGCATCGACGCGGTCCTCGTCGGCCACGCCCACGTGGAGATCCCGCAGCGGTTCGTGGAGAACAGGAAGACCGGTGCCCAGGTCCTGCTCACGGAGCCGCACAAGTGGGGCATGCGCCTGGCCGTCATGGACTTCGACCTCGTGAGGGAGCGCGACGGCTGGAAGATCGCCGAGAAGGGCGCGACGCTGCTCAACGCCAACACCGTGGACGAGGACGAGGAGGTCGCGGCTGTGCTCCAGCAGGACCACGACATCGTCGTCACCTACGTGAACTCGGTGATCGGCACCAGCACGGCCGCGATGTCGGCGCAGACAGCCCGCTTCGAGGACACGGCCGCCCTCGACTTCATCAACCACGTGCAGGGGCTCGTCGTGCGGGAGGCGCTGGCCGGGACCCCGGATGCCAGCCTGCCGGTGCTGTCGATCGCGGCGCCGTTCAACCGCGACGCCGCCATCCCCGCCGGGGACGTCACGGTGCGGGACGTGGCAGGCCTGTACATCTACGACAACACGCTGCTCGGCATCAAGTTCACCGGCCAGCAGGTCAAGGACTACCTCGAGTTCTCGGCGGGCTACTTCCAGCAGGTCGACGGCACCAAGGCGTCCTACGCGCCCGACGAGGTCACCAACGCCAAGACCGCCATGGCGCCTAGTGGGACGCCGGACTACAACTACGACGTCATGGCCGGCCTCGACGCCTCCCTCTCCTACGACATCGACATCGCCCAGGCCGCCGGGAGCCGGATCACGAACCTGCGGTACGCGGGCGAGCCGATCGACCTCGCCGGCGAGTTCATCATCGCGATCAACAACTACCGGCAGTCGGGCGGGGGCAACTTCCCGGGGGTGAAGGCGGCACCGGTCGTCTACAACGCCCAGCTCGAGATCCGCCAGGCGATCATCGACTGGGTGACGGCACAGGGCACCATCGACCCGCCGTCCTTCACCGTCTACGACTGGAGGCTGGTGGCCGGCGGGACCCCCATCAAGGTCGAGGGCGCCTCGGAGGGCGGTCGCCACTGACCCGCGTCGCCGGTCGAGGCGCAGGCTCCGGAGTCCCGGCTGCGCGGTGTGGGCTCGGTCAGGCGAGGGCGAGCCGGTAGCCGCGCTTGACGACGGTCTGCACCACCCGTCGGTCCGGCAGCGCGTCCCGCAGCCGGGCGACGGCGACCTCGGCGGCGTGCGGGTCGCGTGACTCGCCCGGCAGGGTCGCGAGCACCCGCCCGCGGGTCACCACGTCGCCGGCCGCGCCGGCGAGCAGCCGCAGCACCTCGAGACTGGTGGGGGAGAGCGGCAGCACGTGCCCGTCCAGCAGGGCGACGGTGCGACGCACCTGCAGGGGTCCCGCGACCGTGGAGACCGCGTCGGTGGCGGCCTCGTCGTAGTGCGCCACGAGGGTCCGCACCAGTGCCCCGAGGCGACCGCGCTCGGGCACGATCGGCGCGACACCTCTGTCCTGCAACGGTTTCGCCGTCACGGGTCCCACCGCGGCTGCCACCATCAGCCGTTGCTGGAGGCGCGCGAGGACGAGCTCGCCGACCCCGCAGGCGTCGGCGGACTCCAGCCAGGCGTGGGCGCCGGGAGCCGAGGTGAAGACCACGGCGTCGATCTCCCCGGCGGCGGCGGCCTCCACGGAGGTCCGCAGCGCCTCGGGGTCGGGCGGTGGGCCCCATCGGTAGACGACGAGGCTCGCGACGTCGGCACCGGCGGCAGCGAGCTCCACATCGAGGCCGTCCGCTCCTGCGCCGTGGTGCTGCACGGCGATGCGCTGGCCCGCCACACCCTCGCGCAGCAGGGTGTCGAGGATCTCCGCCGAGGTCTCCGACTCGGCCACCCAGTCGGCCTGGAGCCCCGCGGCCTGGATCGCGCCGCGCGCCTTGGGCCCGCGCGCGATGACACGGGATTCGCCCAGCACCGCCAGCAGGTCGTCGGCCAGACCCGCGGCGTCCGCCGCCTCCACCCAGCCGCGGAAGCCGATCCCCGTCGTGACGACGACGACGTCCGGAGGCTCGGCGAGGAGGGCCTTGGTGTCGGCGAGGAGCTGGTCGTCGTGCTCGGTGGGGACGATGCTGAGCGCCGGCGCGTGCCGGACGGTGGCCCCGCGGCGGGTCAGTGCGGCGGCGAGCTCGCCCGAACGACGGTCGGCGGTCACGAGCACCACGCAGCCGGCCATGACCTGTCCCAGGCTGCCGCTCACGGCACCTCCAGCAGGGACGGCTGGGCGACGTCGCCGATGACGATGACGGCGGGAGCCCGCACCCTGGCGGCGGTCGCGGCGTCGACGATGCCGGACAACGGCGCGTGGGTCGTGCGCTGGGTCCGCAGGGTGCCGTCCTCGACGATGGCGACGGGGGTGGCGGGGTCGGCACCGGACGCCAGGAGGTGGTCCACGTGGCGGGCGAGGAGCCCGATGCCCATCAGCACGACCAGGGTGGCGGTGCGGTCGACGACGCAGGCGACGGCCTCCGCGGTCAGGGTCCCGTGCCCGTGGGTGAGGTGCGCGCCGGCCGCGACACCACGGTGCGTGAGGGGGATGCCGGCGGCGGCCGGGGCCGAGAGCGCGCTGCTGACGCCGGGCACGACCTCGACGGGTATGCCGTGGCGCCTGCACGCGAGCACCTCCTCGCCACCGCGCCCGAAGAGGAAGGGGTCGCCGCCCTTGAGCCGCACCACGGTGCGCCCGCGGGCGGCGTGCTCGACGATGATGCCGTTGATCTCGTCCTGGGTGACGGCGTGGTGGCCGGGGGTCTTGCCGACGTCGACCACCTCCACCGACGCGGGCAGCTCGTCGAGCAGCGCGGTGGGGCCCAGCCGGTCGGTGACCACGACGTCGGCCTCGGAGAGCGCCCGGCGGCCCCGGACGGTCAGCAGGTCGGGAGCGCCCGGTCCGCCGCCGACGAGCACGACCCGCCCGGTGCCGGGAGTCCGGCGGCGGGGCCGAAGGTCGAGCGGCTCGCACTCGAGGGTGCGGGCCAGGGCGTCCCTGACGGTCCTCGCCCGTGCGGGGTCGGCCGCTCCCGTCGACACCACCGCGACCGCCAGACCTGAGTGCGTCGTGGTGGCGGGGGTGCGGGCGGTGCCGGACTCAGCCGCACCGGTGTTGACGCTCCACGTCCGGCGCTCGGTGGCCCACCGGCACACCTGGGCGTCGACGTGACGGTCGCCGGTCGCGGCCTGCACCAGCCACACGCCGTCGACGTCGGCCTCCCGGATCTCACGGTCCACCCATGCCACCGTGCCAGCGGCATACGCGTCCACGAGGTCCTCGCAGAGCACCGGGCTCACCACCGTGACCAGCGCCCCGTCCGCGGCCAGGGCCGTGGCACGGCGCGCTGCCACCGGTCCGCCGCCCACGACCAGCACCGGGCGGCCGGCCAGCTCGAGGCCGAGGAGCGTGGTCACGGCGCACCGGGGGCGGGCAGCGGCTCGCGCGAGACCAGCACGACGCCGTCACGGACCTCGACGGGGTAGGCGGCCAGGTGCACCGGCTCGCGTCCCACCGGGTCGAGGCAGGCACCCGTGCGCAGGTCGAACACCTGCTTGTACATGGGGGACGCCACCGTCGGCACGTGCCCTCGCGAGCCGACGATGCCGCGCGACATCACGTGGGCCCCGGAGTACGGGTCGTACTGCTGCAGCGCGTGCACGGCGTCGTCGTGGGTGCGGAAGAGCGCCACCTGGACGCCGTCGACGAGGGCGGCGGCGCCCCGCTCGCGCGGCAGGTGGTCGAGGTGGCAGACCTCCTCCCACGCGGCATCCGGGACCTGTGCCGCAGGAGGCGTGGTCGTGGGTGTGGACGTCATGAGCGGACCTCCAGGGTGGTTCCGGCGATGAGGACGGCCCCGCTCGTGCGCTCCTCGTCGGTGGCGGGACGGGCCTGGCCCCGCTCGCCCACGTAGGCCAGGGACGGGTCGGGCTGGTCGGGGGCGTTGACGAACGAGGCGAACCGGCGCAGCTTCTCCGGGTCGGCCAGGGCCGCGGCCCACTCGTCCTCGTAGGACCCCACGTGCGCAGCCATCGCGGCGTCGAGGTCCGCGGCGATGCCGAGCGAGTCGTCGAGCACCACGGCCCGGATCGCGTCGAGCCCGCCCTCGTACTCCTCCACCCAGGCAGCGGTGCGCTGCAGGCGGTCGGCGGTGCGGACGTAGAGCATGAGGAACCTGTCGATGGTGCGCACGAGGGTCTCGGTGTCGAGGTCCTCGGCCAGCAGCTGCGCGTGCCGGGGCGTGAAGCCGCCGTTGCCGCCGACGTAGAGGTTCCACCCGTTGTCGGTGGCGATGACGCCGACGTCCTTGCCTCGCGCCTCGGCGCATTCGCGCGCGCAGCCCGAGACGCCGAGCTTGAGCTTGTGCGGGCCGCGCAGGCCTCGGTAGCGCAGCTCGAGGTCGATGGCCAGGCCGACCGAGTCCTGCACGCCGTAGCGGCACCAGGTCGAGCCCACGCAGGACTTCACCGTGCGCAGCGACTTGCCGTAGGCGTGGCCGGACTCGAAACCGGCGTCCACCAGGCGTTTCCAGATGGATGGCAGCTGGTCGATGCGGGCGCCGAAGAGGTCGATGCGCTGACCGCCCGTGATCTTGGTGTAGAGCCCGAAGTCCTTGGCCACCTGCCCGATCACGAGCAGTCCCTCGGGGGTGATCTCGCCGCCCGGGATCCGGGGCACCACGGAGTAGGAGCCGTCCTTCTGCAGGTTGGCCATGACGTGGTCGTTGGTGTCCTGCAACGTCGCCCGCTCGCCCTCGAGGATGTGACCGGTGCCGAGCGAGGCCAGGATCGAGCCTATGACCGGCTTGCAGATGTCGCACCCACGGCCACGGCCGTGCCGGGTGATGATCTCGCTGAAGGACGTCAGCCCCTGCACGCGCGCCACGTCGAAGAGCTGGGCGCGCGAGAGGTCGAAGTGCTCGCACAGCGCGTTGCTCACCGTGACGCCCGACCTCTCGAGCTCGGTGGTGACGAGCTTCTTGACCAGCGGCAGGCACGACCCGCAGGAGGTGCCCGCGCGGGTGCACGCCTTGACCCCGGCGAGGTCGGTGCAGCCACCCTCGGTCACGGCACAGCGGACGGCTCCGGCCGTGACGTTGTTGCACGAGCACACGCCGGCATCGTCGGGCAGGTCCCCCGCTGGTGCGGGCGTGCCGCCCTCGGGCACGAGGTGGGCAACCGGGTCGCCGCCGAGCTCACGGCCGACCATCGGTCGCAGCGCGGCATACGCACTCGCGTCACCGACGAGGATGCCGCCGCGCAGGGTCCTGGCGTCGTCGGACATCACGAGCTTCTTGTAGACGCCGGCCACGGGGTCGGAGACGACGACCTCGAGGCTGCCGGGCTCCTGGGCGAAGGCGTCGCCGAAGCTGGCGACGTCGACGCCGAGCAGCTTGAGCTTGGTGGAGAGGTCGGCGCCGGGGAAGGTGCCCTCGCCGCCCAGCAGCCGGTCGGCGACGACCTCGGCCATCGCGTAGCCGGGTGCCACCAGGCCGAGGCAGCGTCCGCCGATGCAGGCGACCTCCCCGACCGCCCAGACCGCGGGATCCATGGTGCGACAGGTGTCGTCGACCACCACGCCGCCCCGCTCGCCGACGTCGAGGCCGGCTGCGCGGGCGAGCTCGTCACGGGGGCGCACGCCCACCGCGAAGATCACCACGTCGACGTCGAGTGCCGGTCCATCGGCGAAGTGCATGCGAGCCACCCGGCCGAGCCGGTCGGTGATCTTGGCCGTGGCCGTGCCGGTGCGCACCGAGACGCCCATGCCCTCGATGAGCCGGCGCAGCGCCTCGCCGCCGCCCTCGTCGACCTGCAGCGGCATCAGCCGTGGGGCGAACTCCACCACGGTGGCGTCGACGTCGAGCGCCCGCAGCGCCCCGGCCGCCTCGAGGCCGAGCAGGCCGCCGCCGACGACGGCACCGCGCAGCGGGCGGTCGAGCTCGCCGCGCAGCGACTCGACGTAGGTGCGCAGGTCGGCGACGTCGTCGATGGTGCGGTAGACGAAGGCACCGCGAAGATCGTTGCCCGGCACCGGGGGCACCGCGGCATACGAGCCGGTGGCCAGGACGAGGGAGTCGTAGGAGAGGGTGCGCCCGTCGGAGGTGGTGACCGTCCGCGCGTCGCGGTCGACGGCGGTGGCCGCCACGCCGCGCCGGATCGTGACGAGCGGGTCGTCCCAGATGTCCTGCCCCCCGAGGGCGAGGTCCTCCGGGTCGCGGCCGGTGAAGTAAGAGGTGAGCGCGACACGGTCGTAGGGGGCTCGGCGCTCCTCGCACAGGAGGGTGACGGCCCACTCGCCGTCGGTGTCCCGGGCACGGAGCGCGTCGATGAGCCGTCGGGCCACCATGCCGCCACCGACGACGACGAGGTGGCGGGGCGCGATGCCTGTCTGAACCATGGCGGCCACGCTAGGAAGCCCCGGTTTCTGCGTTGTGGAGCATGTGTTTCCCGGGCGTAAAACGCAGATCACCGGCCGAGGCCCCTGGCTGTGAGGCGCCGCCCCGCTCGCCCAGCCAGCCGAGGAGGTCGCAGACGTCCTGGGTGCAGCCACCACAGCCCGTCGTGGCGCGGGTGGCAACGGCGATGTCCTCGACGGTGCGGCAGCCGTGGTCCCACTCCTTCGTGATGGCGCCCTTCGTGACGCTGTTGCAGCGGCACACCGTGGCGCCGTCCGGCAGCCCGGCCGGGGAACCTGCGGAGGCGCCCGCGTTGGGGAGGGCGGGGAGCAGCAGGTATGCAGGGTCAGCCGGCACCGGGGTGCGTCGCGTGTAGGCCGCCACCAGGTCGGCGCCCACGTCGGGGGCGCCGACGCAGGTGGCGCCGACGAGCACGCCGTCGGCCACGACCACCTCGACGTGGCGGCCCGACGCGGAGTCGGTGAGCCTGACCCGACGGTGCGCCGGGCTGTCCGGGCGGTGCGAGCCGCACACGCCCATGGCCACCACGTCGAGCCCGGATGCCTTGAGGCGCACGACATCGCTGCCCGGGGCGGGCTCGGCTGCCGCGTCGCTCGTGGTGCCGGCCAGCCGGCGGGCGAGCCGGCGGGCCTGTTCCCACCCCTGGGCCACCAGGCCGCTGCCGCCCTCGGGCGGCTGGGCGCAGTCGCCGATGGCGAAGACACGCCGGTCGTCGGGTGACACGAGGGACTCGGTGACGACGACCCCGCGGTCGGTCGTGAGGCCGCACGCCGCCGCAAGACGGGTGGACGGCGCCGTGCCCGTGGCGAGCACGAGCAGCTGAGCGGCGAGCACCTCGCCGTCGGCGAGGCGGACCCCCACCAAGGTGCCCTCGTCGAGCACGGCCTCCTCGGCGCCCACTCCCACCCGGTGGTCGATGCCCATCGCAGCCATGGCGGCCTCCACGGCCCGGCTGGCGTCGCCGTCGAGCTGGCGCTCCATCAGGGCCGGGGCGGGGTGCACCACGGTCACCTGCACGCCCCGCGCGGCCAGCCCGCAGGCCGCCTCGAGCCCGAGCACCCCGGCGCCGAGCACCACTGCGCGACGGGCGTTGAGGGTGGCCGCGACGATCTCGCGGGCGTCGTCGACGGTGCGCAGCGGGTGGACACCTCGTGGCAACCCGGCGGGGTCGCAGGTCAGGCCGCGCAGGGGCGGGATGCGCGCCGCCGAGCCCGTCGCCAGCACGAGGTGGTCGTAGCGGTGCCGGACGCCTTCGGCGTCGACCACGCACCGGTCGTCGCGGTCGACCGCTACCGCCGCGGTCCCGAGCCGGACCTCGACGCGTCGGTCGGTCGGGGTCGGCAGGGTGAGGGCCGACAGCGGGTAGCGCCCGGCAACGACCTCGCTGAGGAGGACCCGGTTGTACGGCTCGCAGCCCTCGGCCCCCAGGACGGTCACGCTGAAGCGGCCGACGGTGTCCGCAGCGAGGAGGTCCTCGACGAACCGGGATCCGACCATGCCGTTGCCGACGACGACGACGCGGGTCATGTGAAGGCCTCCTTCTGCCGGCCGAGCTGAGCCCGCCCGGCTGCGGTTTCGTGGGGTGCCAGCTCGAGGTCGACCGCGCAGACCTTGAACTCGGGCATGCCGGAGACGGGGTCGGTGGCGTCGTTGGTCAGCAGGTTGACGCTGTCGGCGCCGCCCCAGTGGAACGGCATGAAGACGGTGTCGGGACGGATGGCGTCGGTGAGACGGGCCCGGGTGGTCACCTGGCCGCGCCGACCGGTGATCCGCACGGGCGCGGCCTCTTCGACCCCGAGGCGCTGCGCGAGCAGCGGGTGCAGCTCGACCCAGGGTTCGGGCACCTCGGCCACCAGCTCGGCGACCCGACGGGTCTGCGCACCCGACTGGTAGTGCTGGAGCACCCGGCCGGTGACGAGGTAGACGGGCGCGTCGGGGCGCACGTCGTCGCGGGGGCCGTGGTGGTCCACGGGCACCAGCCGGGCGCGGCCGTCGGGTGTGGGGAAGGAGTCGGTGAACAGTCGCGGTGTGCCGGGGTGGGGCGACGTGCCGCTGGTGGCCGGGCAGGGCCAGTGGAGGGCCTCACCCGTGTCGAGCCGCGCGTGGCTGAGGCCGCTGTAGTCGGCTCGGCCACCGGCGCTCGCGCGCGCCAGCTCGTCGAACACCACCGAGGGGTCGGTGTCGAAGACCCCGGGGGAGCCCAGCCGGCGGGCCAGCTCCGACCAGATCCACAGCTCGGACCGCACGCCGTCCGGCGGGGCGAGGGCCCGCCGCCGCCGGATCACCCGGCCCTCGAGCGAGGTCATCGTCCCCTCCTCCTCGGCCCACTGGGTGACCGGCAACACCACGTCGGCGAGCTCGGCCGTCTCGGAGGGCACGAAGTCGCACACGACGAGCAGGTCCAGCCCGCGAAGCCGTTCGCGGACCTGCCCGACGTCGGGCGCACTCACCGCGAGGTTGGAGCCGTGCACGAGCAGGGCGCGGGGCCCGGTCGGCGAGCCGAGGGCCTTCAGCAGCTCGACGGCGGGAAGGCCCTTGCCGGGCAGCGACTCCGGCGGAACGCCCCAGACCCCGGCGACGTGCCGGCGGGCGGCCGGCTCGTCGATCATCCGGTACCCGGGCAGCTGGTCTGCCTTCTGGCCGTGCTCGCGCCCGCCCTGCCCGTTGCCCTGGCCAGTCAGGGCGCCGTAACCGGACCCGGCCCGCCCGGGCAGGCCCAGGCCCAGCGCGAGGTTGATGGCAGCCGTCACCGTCGCGGTGCCCTGCGACGACTGCTCGACCCCGCGCCCCGTGAGCACGTAGGCGCCCGGGCCACCATGCACCGGGCTCGCGGCGGCCAGGAGCCGGGCGGTGCGGCGCAGCAGGTCGGCGGGCACCCCGCACTCGCGCTCGGCGCGCTCGGGCCACCAGGCGGCCACCGAGCGCCGCACCTCCCGCAGCCCGGTCGTGCGCTGCGCGAGGTAGGCCGCGTCGGCCAGCCCCTCGGCCAGCACGACGTGCAGCAGGGCCAGCAGCACCACCAGGTCGGTGCCGGGCACGGGCTGCAGGTGCAGGCCCCGACCGTCGTCGACCAGGTGGGCGGTCGCGCTGCGGCGTGGGTCGACGACGACCAGGCCGCCGCGGTCGCGGGCTCCCGCCAGGTGCTGGACGGCGGGTGGCATGGTCTCGGCGAGGTTGCTGCCGAGCAGCAGGACGGCCCCCGCGCCGCCGAGGTCGGTGAGGGGGAACGGCAGCCCGCGGTCGACGCCGAGGGAGCGGTTCGCGGCGGCCGCGGCACTCGACATGCAGAAGCGCCCGTTGTAGTCGACGTTGGCCGTGCCGAGGGCGACGCGGGCGAACTTGCCCAGCTGGTAGGCCTTCTCGTTGGTCAGGCCGCCACCGCCGAAGACGGCCACCGCGTCGGCACCGTGCTCCCGGCGGAGGGTGAGCAGCCGCCCGGCCACCAGGTCGAGCGCCTCGTCCCAGGTGCTCGGCCGCAGGGTGCCCTCGGGGTCGCGGACCAGTGGTGTGGTCAGGCGGTCGGGTGCCCGCAGCACCGCGGCGGAGGTCCAGCCCTTGCGGCACAGGCCTCCCCGGTTGGTGGGGAAGTCGCGCCCGGACACCTCGACCGCCGGCCCTGCCGGGCTCAGCGACTGGGCGCACTGCAGGGCGCAGTACGGGCAGTGCGTCTCGACGCCGGGCGATGTCATCTCGTCCTCACACCCGCTCGGCGGCGAGTGAGGCACCGCGCCGGGCGTACACGGCATACGTCAGGGCGGCCATGAGCAGGTAGGCGACCACGAACACCCAGAGAGCAGGGACGAGGGAGCCGTAGGCCTCCTTGGCCATCGCGAAACCCCGCGGGATGAGGAAGCCGCCGTAGGCGCCGACGGCGCCGGCGATGCCGATGCAGCCGGCGGCCGCCTTGCGCGCCACCGCCAGCTGGGCGGCGCTGGTGACGCCGGACCGGAATACGGCCGGGATCATCCGGTAGGTCGCGCCGTTGCCGATGCCGGCACCGGTGAACAGCACCATGAACGAGAGGAAGAAGAGCGCGAAGCTGTGCTGTTCGAGCGCAGCGACCGCGCCCACCGCTCCGGTGGCCAGGACGGCGAAGGAGGCGATGGTGACCCGTGCCCCGCCGAGGCGGTCGGCCACCATGCCGCCGAGCGGACGGGTGAGGGCCCCGACGAGGGCGCCGAGGAAGGCGATCGAGGTCGACACCTCGGGGAACTGCGTCTTCAGCAGGGTGGGGAAGGCGCCGGAGTAGCCGATGAACGAGCCGAAGGTGCCGATGTAGAGGAACGAGATCACCCACGTGTGGGGACTGCGAGTCGCGGCCGCGAAGCTGCGGTAGTCGGCCCTGGCGCCGCTGAGGTTGTCCATGCCGCGCCAGGCGAGCACGGCAGCGAGCAGGGCCAGCGGCACGAAGACGAGCCCGGCTCGCTCCAGGTGGACGCCGGCCCCTACGGCGACCACGGCCGGCACGACCAGCTGCACCACGCCAGTGCCGAGGTTGCCGCCGGCAGCGTTGAGCCCCAGCGCCCGTCCCTTCTCCGCCTCCGGGAAGAAGAAGGAGATGTTGGTCATCGACGAGGCGAAGTTGCCGCCGCCGAACCCGGCCAGCGCGGCGCAGGCCAGCAGCACCCCGAACGACGTCTCGGGTCGGGTGACGGCCCAGGCCAGGGCCAGGGCGGGCACGAGCAGGAGCAGCGAGGAGATGACGGTCCAGTTGCGGCCGCCGAAGACCGGTACGGCGAAGGTGTAGGGGATCCGGATCGTGGCCCCGACGAGGCTCGGCACCGCGATGAGCCAGAACTGCTGGTCGAGGGTGAGGCTGAACCCGGCTGCCGGCAGCTGGGGGACGACGACGCTCCACAGCGCCCACACGCAGAAGCCGAGGAACTCGGCGTAGACCGACAGGGCCAGGTTGCGCCGGGCGATCGAGCGTCCTCCACCGCGCCAGAACACCGCGTCCTCGGGGTCCCAGTGGTCGATCCACCGGCCGGAGCGGTGGAGGGGGACGGCCGGCGTCGGCGGGGCCAGGTGGGCGGGGGACTCGAGGGAGGAGAGCTCGGCCCGGGGGCTCGCGGTCATCGGTGGCTCCTTGCGCTGGGCGGCGTGGTCGTGAAGGGAACGCGGTCCACCTTGGCGCCGGCGTGTTACCCGGCAGCGCGCCCGCCGTTAAACGTCCGTAACGCCGGGCGCACAGCGGCGACGGACGGACTGTGAGGTCAGGGGCCGCGAGGTCGCGGGCTCGGGCGGTCCTGCGGGCGGGTCGCGTGGTGCCACAGCCACCGGCTCATGGATGCCTACGGGACCAAAGTCCCTTTCGCACAACCGGGTACCGGAGGGATAAAGGTACTGTCGTAATCGGCAAAGGAAGCGGTCCCGCCGGCCAGCGGGACGGCAACCGGCGCGGGGAGCGACCTCGCTGGCCGGCGAGACCCTCACCTGCCGGGAAAGCCGGAGGACCTGCCCCCGACGAGGGTGGGAAAGGTGGAGCAGCCAGCGTGAGCCCGGCAATGTCCTACCGGGCGACCATGACGAGGCCCCGACCGACTCAGCACGTCAGCCGGGGCCTCGCCGCCTGTCCGGAGCGGTCAGGCGAGCGACCGGGTGCGGGCGGTCAGGGGCGCGACCGGTCGACCGCGACGCCGGCACCGCGCAGCTGGGCCAGGGCACGCTCGGTGGTCTCCGGGGCGACGCCGGCTGTCAGGTCGAGCAGCACCGTCGTGGCGAAGCCCTCCGTCACCGCGTCGAGGGCGGTGGCGCGAACGCAGTGGTCGGTGGCGATGCCGACGACGTGCACCTCCTCGATGCGGCGGCCGCGCAGCCAGGCGGCGAGGCCGACCTGCTCGTCCGCCTCGACGGTGAAGCCCTCGAACCCGCTGTAGGCGGCGCTGCGGTGTCCCTTGCGGAAGACCGCGTGGACGGAGTCGAGGGCACCGGCGACGTCGGGGTGGAACAGCGCGCCGTCGGTGCCGATGCGGCAGTGGGCCGGCCATGACTCCACGAAGTCCGGACGGTCGCTGAAGTGGAGGCCCGGGTCGTCGTGCCAGTCGGCCGTGGCGACGATCGCGGCATACTCGTCGCCACGGGTGCCCACGTGCTCACTGATGCGGCGCGCGGTCTCGGCCCCGCCGGCGACGGCGAGCGACCCACCCTCGCAGAAGTCGTTCTGGACGTCGACGATGATCAGCGCGCGCGAGCTGCCTGCCATACCGCCCACGCTAGTGCGGTCAGGGCAGGTTGTCCTCGAACAGGGTGGGGATGGCCGGCTCACCGCGCTGGAGCCGGTGCGCAGCGGCGGGCAGCTCGGCGCGGGAGGCCTCGTGCCGGGCCCGGGCGGCCTCGATCGTGCACGCGTCCCGGCCGACGACCTCGCCGTCGCGCACCAGGGGCACGAGCAGCGCCCGGTCGTCGCCGTCGTCGGCCGGGTGCTCGCCGAGGCCGATCACCTCGGCCTCGGCACACCCCTTGGCGTTGAGCCGGCGCAGCGCGTACTTGCGCCCCCCGACCGACTGCTTGTCCTTGCTCTTCTTGGCGACGCTGACCATGGTGCCGCCGTCGTCGGTGCGGGCCACGAGCTTGTAGACCATGCCGGCGGTGGGGTGGCCCGATCCGGTGACGAGGGACGTGCCGACGCCGTAGCGGTCGACCGGTCCGGCCGCGAGCCCGGCGATGGCGTACTCGTCGAGGTCGGAGGTCACCACGATCTTGGTGTCCTGGGCGCCGAGGTCGTTGAGCAGGGCGCGCACCTCGCGGGCCTGGCTCAGCAGGTCACCCGAGTCGAGCCGCACGGCACCGAGCTCGGGGCCGGCGATCTCGACGGCGGTCCGCACGGCGCTGACGACGTCGTAGGTGTCGACGAGCAGGGTGGTGCCTTTGCCGAGCGACTCGACCTGGGCGGTGAACGCCTCCCGCTCGTCGTCGTGCAGGAGCGTGAACGCGTGCGCGGCCGTGCC
Source organism: Knoellia sp. p5-6-4 (assembly GCF_029222705.1). Classification (NCBI taxonomy): domain Bacteria; kingdom Bacillati; phylum Actinomycetota; class Actinomycetes; order Micrococcales; family Intrasporangiaceae; genus Knoellia; species Knoellia sp. p5-6-4. The sequence continues at coordinate 693,492 of NZ_JARGZF010000002.1, read as the reverse complement.
GGCCGTGGGAACGCCGTAGCGCCGGCCGGCCTCGAGGTTGGAGGTGGTGGCGAAGCCGGCGATGTATGCCGCGCGGGCGGCGGCCACGGCCGCCTCCTCGTGCGTGCGCCGCGAGCCCATCTCGATGCAGGGCCGGTCCCCGGCCGCGGAGGTCATGCGCGAGGCGGCGCTGGCCACTGCGCTGTCGTGGTTGAGGATGCTGAGCACGAGGGTCTCGAGCACCACCCCGTGCGCGAAGTCGGACTCGACCACGAGGACGGGGGAGTAGGGGAAGTAGCACTCGCCCTCGGCATACCCCCAGATGTCGCCCCGGAACCGGTAGGAGGCGAGGAACTCCAGCGTGGGGTCGTCGACCACCCGGGTGCGCCGCAGCTGCTCGACCTCCTCGTCGGAGAAGCGGAACTGCTCGATGGCGTCGAGCAGCCGGCCGGTGCCGGCCACGACGCCGTAGCGCCGTCCCTCCGGCAGCCGCCGCGCGAAGACCTCGAAGACGCAGTCCCTCGAGGCGGCGCCGCTGCGCAGGGCGGCCTCGACCATGGTGAGCTCGTAGTGGTCGGTGAGCAGAGCCGTGCTCGGTGCCGATGCAGTCACGACGGCAGCCTATTGTGGGGTGGTGTCGATCGCCCCCGTAGAGCAGGAGAGCGTCTCCACCAGCGAGGACGCCGAGCTCGACGTCCCCTGGATCACCCTGGTGTGGAACGACCCCGTCAACCTCATGTCCTACGTGACCTTCGTGTTCCAGACCTACTTCGGCTACTCGAAGGCCAAGGCGGAGAAGCTGATGATGGACGTGCACGTCAAGGGCAGGGCGGTGGTGTCGACCGGCACGCGCGAGAAGATGGAGGCCGACACCGAGGCCCTCCAGGGCTACGGCCTGTGGGCCACCTTCCAGAAGGACAGCTGAGTGGCGCGGGGTTTCAAGCGCAAGGGTGAGGTCTTCGTCGCCAAGCTCGACGCCGTCGAACGGGGCCTCGTCGTCGGGCTGATGGAGCAGGTCCGCGAGATCCTGGAGCCCGAGGCCGACACCCCCGGTGACGCCGGGGGCGACGCGTTCGACCAGATCGTCGCCGGTCTCGGCGGCTCGGGCTGGGGCGTCTCGGTCTCGCCGGAGGACCAGGCCCCCGGCGTGCCGCCGTCGCCCGGTGACCTGGAACAGCGTGACCCCGCGCTCGAGCGCCTGCTGCCCGCCGCGCACCGTGAGGACGAGCAGATCGCGGCCGAGTTCCGCCGCTTCACCGAGCAGGGACTGCGCACCCGCAAGGTCGCCAACCTCTCGACCGCGATCGCGGTCCTCGCCGCTGCCCCGGACCAGCGCGTCGAGCTCGACCAGGCGCAGGCCGTGGCGATGGTGGTGGCGCTCACCGACGTGCGCCTCGTCCTCGGCGAGCGCCTCGGGCTGCGCACCGACGAGGACCTCGACGTGCTCGAGGCGGAGGTGGCCTCGCTCGACGACGACGACCCCGCGGTCTACGCGCTCGCCGTCTACGACTTCCTCACCTGGCTCCAGGAGACCCTGGCCCACGCCCTCGGCGGCTGATGGCGCGGTGTCGGGCGCCTGCGCGGCCCGCTCGTGAGCACACTGTGACCGACGCGACGCGCCGTCGAGGCGGGCTCTGACGGTGCCCCGAACTACATTTGTCCGGTGGCAGATGCACCGATCGGGATCTTCGACTCCGGCTACGGCGGGCTGACCGTCGCCCGGTCGGTCCTCGACCAGCTGCCCCACGAGCCGGTGGTCTACCTCGCAGACACCGCGCGCCAGCCCTACGGCCCCAGGCCGATCGCACAGACCCGCGAGTTCGCCCTCGAGTGCCTCGACCGGTTGGTCGAGCGCGGTGTGAAGGCCCTCGTCATCGCGTGCAACACCGCCAGCGCGGCGGTGCTCCACGACGCGCGCGAACGCTACGACGTGCCCGTGGTCGAGGTCATCCGCCCGGCCGTGCGACGCGCTGCGGCGGCCACCCGCAACCAACGGGTGGGCGTGATCTCCACCCGCGGCACGCACCAGTCCGGCGCCTACGTCGACGCCTTCGCCGCGGCACCCCACGTGGAGGTCACCTCGCAGCCGTGCCCGCGGTTCGTCGAGTTCGTCGAGGCCGGCATCACCAGCGGCCCGGAGCTGCTCGGCGTCGCCCACGACTACCTCGCGGCGGTGCAGGACCGCGGCGTCGACACGCTGATCCTCGGCTGCACGCACTACCCGCTGCTGACCGGCGTCATCTCCTACGTGATGGGCGACGGCGTCACCCTGGTCTCCAGCGCGGAGGAGACCGCCAAGGACGTCTTCCGCCTGCTCGCCGACGCCGACGCGCTGCGGCCCGACCACCTGCCGGAACCCGAGCACGAGTTCCTCACCACAGGCGACCCCGACGAGTTCGCCCGGCTCGCCCGGCGGTTCCTCGGCCCGGAGGCCGTCGCCGCCCGTCCCGCCTCGGTGGTGACGGCATGAGGCTGACCATCGTGGGGTGCTCGGGCTCGTTCGCCGGCCCCAACTCGCCGGCGTCGAGCTATCTGCTGCGCGCCGAGCACGACGGCCGCGACGTCAACCTCCTGCTCGACCTCGGCAGCGGGGCGCTCGGCGCGCTGCAGCGCCACATCGACCCCGCCGACCTCGACGCCGTGATGGTCAGCCACCTGCACCCCGACCACTGTGTCGACCTGCTCGGCCTCTACGTCACGCGCAAGTACCAGCCGTCGGGCCCGCTGCCGGACCCGCTCCCGGTCTACGGGCCCAAGGACACCGCCGAGCGGATCGAACTGGCCTACCACGGGCTCGACGACGGGGGGATGAACCACGAGTTCGTCTTCCACGGGCTCACCGACCAGCAGCCGGTGACCGTGGGACCGTTCACCGTGACGCCGTACCGCGTCAACCACCCGGTCGAGACCTACGGGTTCCGGGTCGAGGCCGGCGGCCGGGTCCTCGCCTACAGCGGCGACACCGACACCTGTGACGCGCTCACGCCGCTGTTCACCGGTGCCGACCTCGTGCTCGCCGACGCCGCGTTCGTCGACGGTCGCGACGCCGCGCGCGACATCCACCTCTCCGGCAGCCGCGCCGCCCAGGCGGCGGTGGACGCCGGGGGAGTGTCGCGGCTGATGCTCACCCACCTGCCGTCGTGGAACGACCCGGCCGTATGCCGTGCGCAGGCCGCCGCGGTGTGGCCGGGCGAGGTGGAGCTCGCCAGGCCCGACGCCACCTACGCGATCTAGCCCCGGCGTGAGGTGACGTCGCCCTAGGGTGGCTGTGTGATCACCATCGACGAGGCCGCCGCTGAGCGGATGTGGGATGCGTACACGAAGGCCCACCCGGACCGGCACCACGACGCCGAGTCGCCGCCGGCCGAGTACTTCGGCGACTCCCCGGAGATGGCCGACGAGCTGCTCGAGGCGGTGATCAACGGACCCAAGCGCGCCACCGCCGCGCTGGTGGCCGAGTTCGCCGACGGCGACGAGGAGCTCCCACGCATCGGGTCACACTGGATCGCCTGCGACGGACGCGGTCAGCCGCGCCTGGTGATGCGCTCCCTCGAGCTCCGTGTGGGGCCGGTCGCCAGCGTGGACGAGGCCTTCGCCTACGACGAGGGTGAGGGCGAGCGCACCCGGGAGTGGTGGCTCGACGCACACCGCGGCTACTGGCAGCGGTCGTGCGCCCGCATGGGGCTGGACTACGACGACAACCTGGAGTGCGTCTTCGAGCGGTTCGCCGTGGTGTGGCCGCCGGAGCACGCCGACGACTGACCCGCAGCGGCCGGTCGCTAGCCTTGCGGCCATGACTCGTCACGACGGCCGCGCCCCCGACCAGCTCCGCGAGGTGCGCATCACGCGCAACTGGCTCGACCACGCCGAGGGAAGCGTGCTCGTGGAGTTCGGCCGCACCCGCGTGCTCTGCGCCGCCTCCTTCACCGCCGGCGTCCCGCGCTGGCTGAAGGGACAGGGCACCGGCTGGGTCACAGCGGAGTACGAGATGCTGCCGCGATCGACCAACACGCGCAGCGACCGCGAGTCCCGCAAGGGCCGCGTCGGAGGACGCACCCACGAGATCTCCCGTCTGATCGGACGCAGCCTGCGGGCGATCATCGACACCAAGGCGCTGGGCGAGAACACGATCGTGCTCGACTGTGACGTGCTGCAGGCCGACGGCGGCACCCGCACCGCTGCCATCACCGGCGCCTACGTGGCGCTGGTCGACGCGATCGAGGACGCCCGGGCCAAGGGGCTGCTGTCGGCCAGTGCCAAGCCGCTGACCGGGTCGGTCGCGGCCATCTCCGTCGGGATCATCGACGGCGAGCCGGTCCTCGACCTCGACTACCCCGAGGACGTGGGCGCGGGCACCGACATGAACGTCGTCATGACCGGTTCGGGGGAGTACGTCGAGGTGCAGGGCACGGCCGAGGGCAAGCCTTTCGACCGCGACCTGCTCAACGGCCTGCTCGACCTCGCCGCCAAGGGCTGCGCCGACCTGACGGCCCTGCAGGAGGGCGCCCTCGCCGCGACCCCTCGGGAGCGCGTGCGATGACGAAGCTGGTGCTCGCCACGCGCAACCACCACAAGGTCGTGGAGCTGCGCCACATCCTGGCCGACGTCTGCGAGGAGCTCGGCCTCGAGATCGTCGGTGCCTCCGACTTCCCGAACGCACCGGACGTCGTCGAGGACGGCGTCACCTTCGTGGAGAACGCCCGCCTCAAGGCCGTGGCGGTGGCACAGGCCACCGGGCTGCCCGCGATCGCGGACGACTCGGGCCTGGCCGTCGACGTGCTCGGCGGTGCCCCGGGCATCTTCAGCGCCCGCTGGGTCGGCAGCCACGGCAACGACCGGGCCAACCTCGAGCTGCTGCTCGACCAGCTCGCCGACGTCAAGGACGAGCACCGCGGCGCCGCGTTCGTGTGCGCAGCCGTGCTCGCCCTGCCGGACGGCACCGTGCGCTCCGCCGAGGGCCGTATGCCGGGCACCGTCGCCCGGGAACCCAGGGGCACCAACGGTTTCGGCTACGACCCGATCCTTGTCCCGGAGGGGCAGACACGTCACTGCGCCGAGCTGTCCAAGGAGGAGAAGAACGCGATCTCGCACCGCGGCAAGGCGTTCCGTGCGATGGTGCCGCACCTGCGCGAGCTGCTGGGCCGCTAGGCGAGCTCCTGGCGCACCCACTCCAGGTCAGCGGTCTGACCTTCCACGCCGCCCGGTGTCTCCACGACCACCGGCGCCCGGGCGGAGCGCAGCACGGCGGCGAGCTCGTCGGGGTGGATGAGGCCTGATCCGAGGTTGGTGTGGCGGTCGGCGCCGGAGCCGAACTCGTCGCGGCTGTCGTTGCAGTGCACGAGGTCGATGCGCCCGGTGATGGCGCGGACGTCGTCGACGACCGTGGCCAGGTCGTTGCCGCCGGCGTGCGCGTGGCAGGTGTCGAGGCAGAAGCCGACCATCTCGAAGCCCTCGGCTCCCGAGATGGCCTCCCACAACCGCCCGATCCGGTCGAGGTGGCGCGCCATCGCGTTGTCGCCGCCGGCGGTGTTCTCGATGAGCAGCGGGACCTTGAGGTCCGTGGCCGCGACCGCCTTGCGCCAGTTGTCGAAGCCCTTCTCGGGGTCATCGGCCTTGTTGACGTGCCCGCCGTGGACGATCAGCCCCTTGGCGCCGATCGAGGCGGCCGCGTCCATGTGCTGCTGCAGCAGCTTGCGGCTGGGGATGCGGATCCGGTTGTTCGTCGTCGCCACGTTGATCAGGTAGGGCGCATGGACGTACAGCTCGATGCCGGCCGCCTCGGCGTCGGCCCGCAGCGCTTCGGGGCCACCGGCGTACTCCCACTCCGGCCCCTTGTAGCCCTGCGGGTCCCCGAGGAAGAACTGCGCGATGGTGGCGCCGCGCTCCTTGGCTGCGCTGATCGGGTCGGCCTGGTCGACGTGGGCGCCGAGTGCTGGTGATGCCATGGGCTCCACAGTAGGCCCCGCCTCGGACAGCGCCGCCGCGTCCTGGGACCACAGCCACCCCGCCGACCGCTCGCAGCCGCACCACTACAGTGGGCGCGCGCGCAAGTGACGGAATTGGCAGACGTGCAGGATTTAGGTTCCTGTGCCTTCGGGCGTGCGGGTTCAAGTCCCGCCTTGCGCACTCGGCGAGCTCACGCACCGGAAGCCGATGTGGCTCATGCCGGTGTCCACCACCTGCGGTCGCCTCGCGGCCGGGCGGTAGCGACGGCAGTAGCTGTCGGCACAGAGGAACGACCCGCCCTTGACGACCTTCCGCGCCACGCGGAACTGCGGCTGCGCCGGGTCGTAGCTGTCCTCCTGCGAGCCTCCCCGGGGGTCCCTGGGCACGCAGCAGGCGGACACGTCAGGCCAGCGTCCTTCGGTGTACCAGTCCTGGGTCCACTCCCACAGGTTGCCCGCCATGTCGAAGAGCCCGTAGCCGTTGGCGGGAAACGACCCCACGGGTGTCGTGCGGCCGTACCCGCGGGCGGCCCGCCACGGGAAGTCCCCGTGCCAGAAGTTCGCGAGCCGCAGCCCGGCTGGCTCCGCTTCATCACCCCACGTGGAGGCCGCGCCGTCGAGTCCTCCGCGCGCAGCGTGCTCCCACTGCGCCTCGGTCGGCAGGACAAGGCCGCGCCGGCAGACCCGGAGGCCGTTGACCGCGACGTCGCGGGTCGGGCCCTCCTCGGGGTAGTGCTCATCGGAGCCCATGCGGAAGGTGCCCCCCGGGACCCACACCAGGTCCTCGGCCCGAGGTGCACCGGCAGGCACGGTCGTCGCGGGTTCGCTCATGGGCTGGGGATGCCGGTCTGCAGCTTCTGCAGCACCTATCGAGGCTGAAGGTGGCGGGCTTCTGCCGCGGCGGGAACTCTGCGAACGTCTGGAGCATCTCGGCGACGTAGGACTGCAGGGGCACGCAGAGCCAGGCGTGGTCGAACATCCAGTCCTAGTAGGTGTTGGAGGTGACGTCCGCGCGCTCGTAGGGGTCGGTGCGCAGGTTGAACATCTTCGGGACGCGCAAGGGCGTGAACGGCTCGGCCCACACCTGCAGGGTTCCGGGGGCGCGCTGCTCGAGGAACACGAGCTTCGAGTTGTCCACGCGCAGGGCGGTGAGGTCGCCGTCGTCCGATACCCCGGCCGCGGCCACGCGCCCGGGGCGCCCAGCCGCGAGGCCGGTGCGCGGCTAGCCGATCCGGATCGACACCTCGTCGAGGTCGCCGACGAAGTAGTGCTTGTTGGTCGGCTTGCCGCCCAGGGTCACGTCGGTGGTGTTGGAGATCGAGCTGACCGCGCGCTTGGCCACCGGCCCGCTCTGGCCGTCCACCACGGCATACGCCTGCGTGGCAGTCAGGTGGCACTCGACCCGGTGCCACTTCCCGTCGTTGACCCGCACCGGTCCGTAGACCCGGTTCTTGGCCGTGGTCGGGCCGTTGAAGGCGCACGCCGGGAAGCCGAACTTCGTCGTGGTGCTCGCGTGGATCTCCAGCTTGTAGGCGCCGCCCGTCGTGGTCGCCACGCCCTTCTGGACGACGTTGTAGTCGCCCGTGACCAGGTTGGCAGGCACCCGGATCCAGGCGGTGATCGTGATCGGCGCCGTGCCCGGGTTGAGGGAGGAGTCGTGCGGCACCCGCACCAGCGAGCGGCCGTCGAAGTGGTAGGCGCTGCCGGCTGCTCCCGCGATGCCGGCCGTGACCCCCGCTGGGACACTGCCGTCGTTGTGCCAGCCGGAGTGGTCGACCATGGTTCTGGTGCCGGCCGGTTCGTCCATGTGCCAGAGGGCCGTCGTCGTCGGTGCGGCCGCAGCCGGCGACGCGGCCAGGCTGAGCGCGCCCACGCTGCCCACCAGGGCGAACCCGACCCGTGACTTCCGTGAGCTCATGCGCATGTCCCTCGCCCCCATCTGGTCCTCCCCACGCATGCGCGGTTGCCACCGCACGTCGACATGGTGGCACCTTCCCGGGCGGAGCGAGAGGGGCGCGGAGGGAAATACGCCCAACCACGTAACCATTGGCGCCAAGGGGTCACACGAAAGGGTGACCGCCCTGCTCGACCACGACCTCGCCCAGCCACGGCCTAGCATCACCAGGGTGAACCACCTGCTGCGCGAGGTCCTTCCGGCACTCGACCTCGACGAGGACTTTGCCGCCGACCGGCTGGCCGTGGCCGGTGGAAACGGCCTGCCGTCGAGGTTGCCGGTCAACACCCTCGCCTGCGGAGCGGTGGCCGCGGCCGGTCTGGCCGGCCTGGCCGCCGTGGGCGGGGACCGCGTGCTCGTCGACCCGCTCGCGGTGTCGGTGGCCTTCCGCAGCGACACCTCCCTGAGCGTCGACGGCCGGTCGCGCGAGTCGTTCGCGCCGCTGTCGGGCTTCTTCCGGGCCGCTGACGGGTGGGTCCGCACCCACGCCAACTACCCCCACCACCGCGAGCGGCTGCTGCACGCCCTGCAGCTGCCGGGCGACGCCACCCGGGAGGGCCTGGGGGCGGCCGTGGGCGAGCTCACGGCGCAGGACGTCGAGGACCGGGTCACCCGCGATGGCGGCGTCGCCGTGCGGGTGCGCGACCACAGGGAGTGGTTCGCGGGCCAGCAGGCGCAGGCGGTGCAGGACCGCCCGGTGCTCTCGGTCGACTCCGTCGCCCCCGCCGCCACGGTGCCCCTCTCGCGTCGTCCCCGTGTGCTCGACCTGACCCGGGTCATCGCCGGGCCCGTCGCCACGCGGACGCTGGCCTTCCTCGGCTGCGAGGTCCTGCGGGTCGACTCGCCGACCCTGCCGGAGCTGGAGCCCCAGCACATCGACACGGGCAGCGGCAAGCGCTCCACGCTGCTGGACCTGCACCGGGCCCAGGACCGCGACCGGTTGCACGGACTGCTGGAGCGAGCCGATGTGCTCGTCACGGGCTACCGGCCGGGAGCCCTCGCCGCGTTCGGCCTCGAGAACGAGGTGCTGGCGGCGCGCCACCCGTCGCTGGTCGTCGCCTCGCTGAGCGCCTGGACCCCCGACGGCCCGTGGGGCGCGCGTCGAGGTTTCGACAGCATCGTGCAGGCCGCCACAGGCATCGCGCTGATCGAGTCAGGCGACGGCGAGCGTCCCGGGGTGCTGCCCGCCCAGGCGCTCGACCACGCCACCGGCTACCTGCTCGCAGCGGGCGTCATGACGGCGCTGCGCCGGCGCGCCGAGGTCGGTGGCACCTGGCGGGTGCAGGCGCACCTCGCCCGCACCGCACACTGGCTGCTGCGCACCGACGCCCTCGACGCGCCGGCCCACCCGGTCAATGACCCCTCGCCGTGGCTGACCACGGCGGACACCGACTACGGCCGTGTCGTGCAGGCGCGCCCGGCGTTGCGGATCGGCGACGGACCGGTGCAGTTCGCGTGGCCCGCCCGACGGTGGGGGTCGGACCGACCCGAGTGGGCGCAGGCGTAGGTGTCCCGGCCGGAGGGTCAGGGGGCCGGGATCATCCGCGGGTCGAAGCCGAACGGCAGCTCGAGGCGGTGGGCCGCCATGAGCGCGTCGTCGGTGAGCACGTCGCGGGTCGACCCGTCGGCCACCACCACGCCGTCGGAGAGCACCACCGACCGGGCACACAGCTCGTAGGCGTAGGGCAGGTCGTGGGTGACCATCAGCACGGTGACGTCGAGCGATCGCAGGATGTCGGCGAGCTCGCGCCGCGACGCCGGGTCGAGGTTGCTCGACGGCTCGTCGAGCACGAGGACCTCCGGCTCCATGGCCAGCACGGTGGCCACCGCCACCCGGCGCCGCTGCCCGAACGACAGGTGGTGCGGCGGGCGGTCGATGAAGTCGACCATGCCGACCCGGTCGAGGGCGTCGACGACCCGCTTCTCGAGCGCAGCCCCGCGCAGCCCGAGGTTGGCCGGGCCGAACGCGACGTCGTCGCGCACCGACGGCATGAAGAGCTGGTCGTCGGGGTCCTGGAACACCACCCCGACGCGCCGGCGGATCTCGAGCAGGTTCTCCTTGGCCACCGGAAGCCCGGAGACCTCCACCGAACCGGCGCCGGCGGTCAGGATGCCGTTGAGGTGCAGCACGAGCGTCGTCTTGCCGGCGCCGTTCGGGCCCAGCAGCGCCACCCGCTCGCCGCGGTGGACGTGGAGGTTCACGCCGTACAGCGCCTGGTGGCCGTCCGGGTAGGCGTAGGCCAGTCCGCGGACGTCGAGGACGGGCGTGCTCACAGCGCCACCGCCACTGCCGCCGTGGCCACGGCGAGGCCGGGCAGTATGCCGGCCTGGGCCCACTGCGCGGGCGTCGCCGTGGCGTGGTGGGTCACCGGGAGTCGGCCGGTGTAGCCGCGGGAGAGCATCGCAAGGTGGATGCGCTCGCCCCGCTCGTAGGAGCGGATGAACAGGGCACCCGCTGTGGAGGCCAGGGCAGGCCAGGCGCGGACCGAGGTGGCCGCGAAACCGCGCGACTCGCGGGCGATGCGCATGCGCTTCAGCTCGCTGGTGACCACCTCGAGGTAGCGCATCATGAAGCCCATGATCTGCACCAGCTGGTGCGGCAGGCGCAGCCGCTCGAGCCCGGCGAGCAGGTCGCGCGGCTCGGTGGTCGCCCCGAGGGTGAGCGACGCCAGCACGCCGAGGGTGCCCTTGGCGAGCAGGCCCCAAGCGGCGAGCAGGCCCTGCTCGGAGAGCGTCAGCGGTCCGACCTCGACCCGCGGCCCCGTTGCCACGAAGGGCATGAGCGCGGCGAAGACCACGAACGGCACCTCGACGACCATGCGCCTGGCGAGGTAGCCGAAGGGAACGCCGGAGACGGCGATGACGCCCAGGAGCAGAGCGGCGTAGACACCGAAGGCCCAGTACTGCTCACGTGGTGTGGCGACCACGAGCACGACGAACGACAGCATCGAGACCAGCTTGAGGTGCGCGGGCATCCGGTGCAGGCGGGAGTGCCCGTGGAAGTGCAGGTGGTGTCCGTGACCGGCGCCCACGGCTACCTGCCCACCGAGGTCGGGTGGTCGCGCTCGGACGCGCCCGGCTCGGATGTCGCGGACCGGTCGTCGCTGCGCCGGCGGCGGAGCACCCAGGCCAGGCCGCCGCCGAGTGCGCCGACGATGACGACGCCCGCGACACCGGCGAGACCGCCGGAGACGCGCTGGTCGGGGACGCCGCTCGTGGCGTAGTCGGCCAGCGGCGAGCCGGCCGCGGCGTGCTCCTGCGCGGTGTCGGCGAACCCGGCCTGCTCGGCGACGTACTCCAGGCCGTCGGGGTGGCTGGAGGCGTAGAACGAGGCGACTCCGGCCAGGAACAGCGCGAGGAGCAGGCCGGTGACCACGAGGGCTCGGGTGCTGACGCGCCTCATGCGGCCACGGAGTCCTGCTCGGGCCTGACCACGACCAGGTGCCGTCGGGCGAGCACTCGCCGGGCGCCGTGCACGAGGTCGGGCCGCACGAGCACCACGGTGGAGACCGCCAGGCCCGTGATGGCCGCCTCGCCGAGGCCGATCAGCGTGTGCCAGCCCACCATCGTCATCGCGAGCGGGACCAGGGGGATGGGCACCTGGCCTCCCACGGCATACAGGGCCGTGAAGGCGAGCGCCGCTGCCGGCACGGAGACGAGCGCGGCGACCGCCGCCGCGGGCACCACCATCGAGGCACGCTGGGGAAGCACTCGCTGGGCGCCGCGGAAGACCAGCCAGCCGGTCCACACGCCGACGATGCCCAGGAGGGTGATGTTGGTGCCGAGCGCGGTGAGCCCCCCGTCGGCGAACAACAGGCTCTGGACGAGGAGCACCACGGACATGCTCAACGTGGCGGTCCAGGGCCCGACCAGCACGGCAGCGAGGGCTCCGCCGAGCAGGTGGCCCGAGGTGCCTGCTCCGACGGGGAACTTGAGCATCTGGGCGGCGAAGACGAATGCCGCCACGAGTCCGGCCAGGGGAGCCGTGCGGTCGTCGAGCTCGCGCCGGGCGCCACGGAGTGCCACCCCGACGCCGACGACCGCCAGGCCGGCCGTCGCCAAGGACGTGGGGACGTCGAGGAATCCGTCTGGCACGTGCACGAGCGACTCCTGAGGTGCTTCTGGGACGGCTGGGATACGTTGGAGGCCAACTGGAAATCAGTTTATTGCAAATGAGTTGCAATAACGAATCTGCCGAGGAGCCACACCGTGAGCGACCGCCTGACCCCCGGGGACGCCGCCCCCGACTTCGCCCTGGCCGACGACCAGGGCGGTGAGGTGCGGCTGTCGGACCTGCGCGGGCGCAAGGTGATCGTGTACTTCTACCCGGCGGCGATGACGCCCGGCTGCACCAAGCAGGCCTGCGACTTCTCCGACAGCCTGGAGTCGCTGCGCAGGGACGGCTACGAGGTGCTCGGGGTCTCGCCCGACAAGCCGGAGAAGCTGGCGAAGTTCCGGGAGCGCGACGCGCTGACCCTGACGCTGCTCTCGGACCCCGACAAGGCGGTCATGCGCAAGTGGGGGGCCTTCGGGGAGAAGAAGCTCTACGGCAAGACCGTCGAGGGCGTCATCCGCAGCACGGTGGTCCTCGACGAGCAGGGCACCGTCTCGCACGCGTGGTACAACGTCAAGGCCACCGGCCACGTCGCCAAGCTGCGCCGTGACCTCGGGCTCGACTGAACTAGGCCGCAAAGGAGCCAGGCATGAGTGAGAGCACCCAGAACAGGTCGGTGGACCAGATCGAGGCCGAGATCGTGGCGGCACGTGTGCGTCTCGCCGGCACCGTCGACGAGCTGCAGCACCGCACCTCGCCCAAGGAGGTCGCGCGGCGCCAGGTGGAGGGCCTGAAGGCCAAGCTCGTCGAGGCCACCCGGACGCCTGACGGCCAGCTCCGCACCGAGCGGGTGGCTGCGCTCGCCGCAGCCGGCGTGGCCTTGATCGGCCTGGGCGTGTTGCGCCGCCGCCGCGGCTGAACCGGTGGCCGACAGGAAGGACCCCGCCGAGCGGCTCCCCATCAGGATGCTGCACGACCGCGTGCTCGTGTCCATGGAGACCGAGGGGGAGCGGCGCTCCGGCGGTGGCATCGTCATCCCGGCGACGGCCAGTGTCGGCAGGCGCCTGGCGTGGGCGCGGGTCGTCGCCGTGGGCGCGAGCGTGCGCCAGGTGAAGGTGGACGACCGAGTCCTCTTCGACCCCGAGGAGCGCGCCGAGGTCGAGCTGCAGTCACGCGACTACGTGCTGCTGCGGGAGCGGGACATCCACGCAGTGGCCGCCCAGCGCGTCCAGGACGGGCAGACCGGTCTCTACCTCTGAGCCGGTGCCCTAGTGCTGGGTGCTGCGGGCCTGCACCTGCTCGAGGTAGGGGCTCGAGCGGGGGATCACCACGGGTGCCCGGCGCTCCGTCCACTTCTGGCCGTCCCAGTACCGACGCTGCCGCTCGACCTGCGGATCGGGGTACCACCCAGCGGGTTTGGGCATGACTGCACTCCCTGCTCGTCCTCCACAGCCGGCGCCGTTGCCGCCTGCCGGCGCCGGAGCGTCTCCGGTCGCCGGTCTCCAGTGTGACGGAGACCTCAGCCCTGCCCTCGCAGGCGCGCGAGCATCCTGCCCGTTCGTCCGATGCCGGCGTAGGACGGGCGGAGGAGGCGGGTGTCCAGCGCCTGGTGGTGCCCCGTGGACGGGGCACGGGTATGCCGCGGGGGTGAGTCCGCGGCATACCTGGGGGGTGGTGGGGTCAGGCCGGCTGGGCCGCATCCTGCGCGCCCTTGGACGGACGGGGCCGGCGCTTTGCGAAGCGCAGGTACAGAGACGGCACGACGAACAGGTTGATCAAGGTGGCCATGATGAGGCCGCCCACGATGACGACCGCCATGGGGTGCTCGATCTCCTGGCCGGGGATGGACCCGGTGACCAGCAGCGGGATCAGGGCCAGCCCGGTCGTCAGCACGGTCATCATGATCGGCACGAGCCGCTCCTTGGCCGCCCGGATGACCAGGTTGGGGCCGAAGGGCTCGCCCTCCTCGCGTTCGAGGTGCTGGCAGTGGCTGATGAGCATGATGCCGTTGCGGGCCACGATGCCGAAGACCGTGAGGAAGCCGACCAGCGACCCGAGCGAGATCACCTTGCCGCCGAAGAGGTAGGCAGCCAGGAGGCCGCCGACCAGCGCGACCGGCAGCGTGAGGAAGGACAACGTCGCCAGGCGCCAGCTGCTGTAGGAGACCTGGAGGAGCAGGAAGATCACCAGGGCGGCGACGGCGCTCGCGATGAGCAGGCTTCGCTGGGCCTGCTGCCGCTCGGTGTACTCCCCGAGCATCTCCGCCCGGTACTCCAGGGGCCAGTCGACCTGGTCCATCCGCTTCTCGATGTCCTTGACCACCGACCCCAGGTCACGCGTTCCGTCGAGACCGGCCTCGACGTCGAGGGCACGGAACAGGTTCTCGTGGCGCACGACGTTCGGTACCGCCTCGATGGTGATGTCGGCCACCTGCGAGAGCTTGACGCGCTCGCCGCTCGGGGTGTCGATCGGCAGGTTCTTCAGGTCCGTGACGCTGCTGCGCACCTCGGGGGCGGTCCAGACCTGCACGTCGTAGGCCTTGCCGCCCACGTACAGGTCTCCGACTTCCTCGCCCGCCATCATCCAGGCAGCGGCGCGGCGGACGTCACCGGGTTTGACGCCGTACTGCTTCGCCTTCGCCAGGTCGACCTCGACCTTGAGCTGGGGGATGTTGTCCTGGAAGTCGACCGTGTGGTCGCCCACCCCCGGTACCTCGCCGAGGATGGCGTCGACCTCCTCGGCCTTCTTGCGGAGCTCGTCGAGGTCCTGGCCGTACACCCGGATGGTGATGGGCTCGCTGCTGCCCGTGAGGACCTCGCGGATGCGCTCCTTGAGGTAGGTGAGCACGTCGCGGTAGATGCCCGGGTAGCCGTCGACGACACCCTTGATGCTGTCGACGGTCTTGTCGTAGTCGACCGACCGGTCGACGCTGATCCAGTTCTCGCCGAAGTAGACGCCGTAGGGCTCGTCACCGAGCAGGGCGTTGCCGATGTGCGAGCCCGCGTTGCGGACACCCGGAATGGTCAGCAGCTCGGCGTTGACGGCCTTGGTGGTGCGCACCTCCTCGGTGAGCGAGGTGTCGGGCTTGGCCAGCCAGTGCATGAGGAAGTCGCGCTCCTTGAAGCTGGGCAGCAGCGACTGCCCCAACACCGGCAGGACCGCCAGCCCGGCGGCGGTGACCACCGCGACGGCGGCGTACGCTGCCCGCGGTCGCCTGACCACGCGCACGAGCATCCGCTCGTACATGCGCTTCATGGGCGGGACGACCGGGGACTCGCGGTGGGCGAGCGACTTCTCGCTGCGGAAGAGGATCAGGCTCATCGCGGGGGTGACGGTCAGCGCCACGACCATGGAGGCCAGCAGGGCGAGGGCGTAGGCCAGCGCCAAGGGCTGGAAGAACGACCCGGACAGCCCGGCCAGCATGAAGATCGGCAGGATCGCGACCACCTCGATGACCGTGGCGTAGACGATGGCGCCACGAACCTCCAGCGAGGCGTCGAGGATGACGCGGGCGGTCGACCTGGTGCCGCCGCTGGCGCGGTGCTCCCTCAGGCGTCTGACGACGTTCTCGATGTCGATGATGGCGTCGTCGACGATGTCGCCCAGGGCTATGACGAAGCCGGCGAGGATCATCGTGTTGATCGTCGCGCCGCTCCAGTTCAGCACCAGCATGGCGGTGATGAGCGACAGCGGGATCGCCACGACGCTGACCAGCGCCGTGCGCCAGGAATAGAGGAACAGGATGAGCATCCCGATCATCAGCAGCGCGCCCAGCCACAGGGCGCGCGTCAGGTTGCTGATCGCGTCCTCGATGAACGTGGCAGGCCGGAAGATCGCCGAGTCGACGGTGATGCCGGTGAGCGCCGGCTCGAGCTCGGCGAGAGCCTGCTCGACCCCCTTGGTGACGTCGAGGGTGTTGGCCCACGGCAGCTTCTCGACGATGAGCATGAGCCCGTCGCCCTCGTTGATCACCGCGTCGCCGATGAGTGGCTGGTGGTCGCGCACGAGGTCGGCGACCTGGTCGAGACGGATCGTGCGCCCGTCACCGGTGACGATCGGCAGCTCGGCGAGCTGCTCGTGCGTCACGATGGGCTGGACGTGCCGCACCTGGAGGCGCTGTTCCGCTCCGTCGACGAAGCCGCCCCGGCCGATGAAGTGACCGGGGGAGTAGCGCAGCAGCCCGGCGTCGAGGGCGTCCGACGTGGTGGTCATGACCTGCTCGAGGGTGACGTCCTGCTCGGCCAGCCGTTGCGGGTCGGCACGCACCTGGAGCATGTCGAGCCGCTCGCCCCAGATCGGCACGTTGGCGACACCCGGCACGCGCAGCAGGCGCGACCGGATCTTCCAGTAGGCCGCCATCGACAGGTCCATCATGTCGATCTCGGGGTCGGACGACGACAGGCCGATCTTGAGCACCCGGCTCGTGGCGGACAGCGGCTGCAGCATCACCGGTGGCGCCGCCCACGTGGGCAGCGTCGGTGTGACCTGGGCGATGCGCTCGGCGACGAGCTGCCTCGCCTCGAGCAGGTCGGTGCCCTTGTCGAAGAACAGCACGACCTGGGAGAGCTGCTCGACCGAGCGCGACCGGATCGTGTCGACGCCGGGGATCGCGTTGAAGGACTGCTCGAGGGGGATCGTGATGAGCTCTTCCACCTCGGTCGGCGCGAGCCCGACCGCGATGGTGTGCACCTCGACCTTCGGCGGTGCGAACTCGGGGAAGACGTCCACGGCGGTGTTCCCCACCTGCTGGACCCCGAAGAACATCAGGAACGCGGTGAGCGCGACGACGATGTAGCGGAACTTCAGGCTTGACGCGACGATCCAGCGCATGGTTGGAGCCCTCTCTGCCTCGGTCGGCCGTCAGTGGCCGACCGCGTCCTCGACGCCGTAGATCTCGGGGACCCCGGTCGTCACGACCTTCGTCCCGGCCGGCGGCCCCTCGGAGAGGTAGGCCATGCCGTCGGCCTCGGTGGCCACGGTGATGCCGTGGCGCTCGAACACCAGTGGCTCGGGGCTGGTGTAGACCCACCAGTGGCCCTCGGGATCGACGAAGGTCGCCGAAGTCGGCACCACCAGGTGGTCGCCACGCCTGACGACGGTGGTGGTGTCGACCGAGAGCCGTTTGGCCGCCTGCGCCTCCAGCACCACGCGCGGGTGGTCGCTCCCGGCGACGGTCTGCACGCTCGCGGGCTCGTGCTTGATCTCGTAGGAGTCGGTGATGGCACCGCCGCACCCGGCCAGACCGAGTGCGAGCGGCGCCGCGAGGAGCGCCGGCCGGACCCGGCGCATGACCCCTTCGGTCACCGGCTCGTCACGGCGGGCCGGGACGACGGGCTCCGACAGGTCATCGGTCCACCGGGACCCGTCCGGGGTGCGGCCGAGCGCGAGGTAGAGGGCCGGCACGACGAGCAGGTTGACCAGCGCCGTTGCCACGATCCCACCGAGGACGACGACGGCCATGGGCTGGACGATCTCGAGGCCGGCGGCGTCGCCGGCGACCGCCAGCGGTGCGAACAGCGCAGCGGTGCCGAGGAGGGCGACCAGGGTGGAGGAGAGGTGTTCACGGGTGCCCCGCACCACGAGCCCCGGACCGAATGGCACACCCTCGGACCGGTGCAGCTCCTCGTAGCCGTGGAGCAGCACGAGGGCTGCACGGGTGGCGATCCCCACGATGGCGACCAGCCCGGCGATGGACCCGATGGTCAGGGTGCCACCGGTCACCCAGGCGGCGACCGCGCCGCCGGCAAGGGCGAGCGGCAGCGTGCCGAGCGCCACGGAGGCCAGGCTCCAGCTGCGCAGGGCGGCCTGGAGGAGCAGGAAGATGCCGATGAGGACGGCGACGGAGACCCAGATGAGAGGGGTCTGCTCTGAGGTGAAGGTGTTGTGGTCGCCGAGCAGCTCCGCGTGGTGCTCGAGCGGGAAGGTGACCTTGTGCACGCGGTCGTCCACCTCGTCGAGCACGGCTTCGATGCTGCGCCCGGAGACGCTCGCCGAAACGTCGAGGTAGGTGGCCACCGACTCGTGCCGGATGACGGTGGGGTTCGGCTCCACGGCGACGGTCGCCACTTCACCGATGCGGACGTGGCCGCCGTCGGGCGTGTCCACGAGGAGGTTCTCGATCTGCTGCTCGCTCTGCCGGATCTCAGGCGCACCCCAGACGACCACGTCGAACACCTTCTGCTGCTCGAAGAGGTTGCCTACCGTCATGCCGCCGAGCAGGGTTGCCGCTGCCCGGCGCACGTCACCGGGCTTCACACCGGCAGCCTGGGCCCGCGCGAGGTCGACCTTGACCGTGACCGTGGGCTCGTCGAGGGGGCGCTCCACGGTTGCCTTGGTGACGCCGTCGATGCCGGCCACCGCGCGCTGGATCTCGTCGGCCTTGTCGGAGAGCACCTGCTCGTTCTCTCCGTAGACCCGAACCGTGACGTCATCCTCCGACTGCCCGAGGATGTCGGTCACCCGCTCCTCCGAGTACGTCAGGACGTCGGTCGAGACGCCCTGCAGCGATCCGACGGTCCTCTCGATGGCTGCGACCGTGCCGTCGTAGTCCGCGTCCGGGCCGACCTTGACCCACACCTGACCGGAGTTGACGTTCACGATCTGGTCGGACGTCACTGCACGCCCGACCTGCGCGCCCACGTTGGTGACCCCCGGGATCTCGCCCAGGTCGTCCACGGCCTGCCGCGCGAGCTCACTCATCTTCGGCAACGACGTGCCGGGAGGGGCCTCGAGCTGCACCAGCACGTCGCGCTCCTTCAGCGTCGGACGCAGCGACACGTCCAGGAACGGCAGGGCCGCGAGGCCGGCCACGGCCAGCAGTCCGGCGGTGACGAGGGCCAGACCGGTACGGCCCACCAGGCGTGGGGCCCTGCGCTCGTACCCGCCGGAGAGCCGGCGAAGCCAGGGGGCCGCCGGGCTCTTGGTGGAGCCTCGGCCGAGCAGCATCAGCCCCAGCACCGGCGTGATCGTCAGGGCCACCACCATCGAGACCCCGATGGCCAGCAGGTACGAGAGCATGAGCGGCGGGAAGAACGCCTCGCCCTCGCGCTGCACGAAGAACAGCGGGATCGTCGCGCTCGCCGCCACGAGCGTGGCGAACAGGAGCGTGCGGCGGGTGTCCGCGGTGGTGGTGGCGACGGTCGCGCGCTGGTCGGGCGTCGCCCCGGTGCCGTCGACGGAGCCGCGGCCGGTGCGTAGCCTCCGCGCCAGGCGGTCGGGGTCGACCACGGAGTCGTAGACGACGGCCGTCAGGCCGAGCACCAGGCCTGCGGTCACCATGAAGTTGACCGTGGTGTCGGTGAGGTACAGGACCGTGACGGCAGCGCCCAGCGAGGTCGCGATCGCCACGGCGCTGATGACGAGCCGTCGCCAGTCCCACAGCAGCAGGCCGAGCACCAGGAGGAGCAGCCCGCCGCCGAGCAGAAGGGCCCAGCCCAGGTTCTGGAGGGAGGACTCGATGAAGGTGGCGGGACGGTAGAGCGAGGTGTCGAAGGCGACGTCGCCCAGGCCCGGCTTCATGGCCGCGAGGGCCGAGTCGACGCCGTTCGTGACCTCGAGGGTGTTGGCATTCGGGAACTTCTCGATCACCAGGAACAGGCACTTCTCGCCGCCGGGGCAGACCGCGTCGCCGATGAGGGGCTGCGAGCTCTCGACCACCTTGGCCACGTCGCCGAGGGTGCGTCCGGCAGGGGCAGGGGCTGCACCTTCGCCTGCCGGCTCCAGCGGCACCTGGGCGAGCTCCTCAGCCGTCGTGATGGTCTGCTCGTGGAAGATGTTGAGGCGCTGGTTCACCGTGTCGATGAAGCCGCCGGTCCCGGGAGAGGAGGCCTCGAGGAAGGACAGCGGGGAGACCTCGAGGGCGTTGCCGGCCGTCGAGATGACCTGGGAGAGGGTGGTCCTGTTCCGCTGCAGCTCCTCCGGGTCGACCAGCACCTGCAGCTGCCGGTCGCGGAAGCCCCAGACCGACACGTTGGCCACACCGGGGACGCTCATGAGCCGCGGCCCGATCACCCAGCGGGCGAGCACCGACACGTCCATCTGGCTGAGCGACTCGGAGGACAGCTCGATCATGGAGACCCGGCGGTTGGCGGAGACCGGCTGGATCATCTGGGGCAGCTTGGCCACCGCGGGCAGGCCGGCGATCCCCACCGCCTGGGTGAGGCGCTCCTGCACCACCTGCCGCGCGTCGAGCAGGGGAGTGCCGGGCTCGAAGGTCATGACCACCGAGGACAGGCCGGGGAGTGAGGCGGACTCGATCTCTTCGAGGAAGGGCACGCCGACGAGGAGGTCCTGCTCGAGCGGCACCGTGATGAGCTGCTCCACCTCCTCGGCCGAGAGCCCGAGCGCCTCGGTCTGCACCTCGACCTGGGTGGGGGAGAACTCCGGATGCACGTCGACCGACAGGTCTCTCAGCTGCGTCGCACCGATGGCGACGAGGCCGACGGCAAGGGCAACGACGAGGAGCCGGAACTTCAGCACGACCTCGATCAACCGGCGCATGGCGAATTCCCTTCGGTGAGAACACGAGCAGTCCCGGCGCTGCCGAGCACCCCCAGGGAGGCCGGAGCACAGGAGGAGCCGCTGACAGGGCCGGGGAAAGCTCGGCCGGCGGCCAGGGGGGCAGAGGGCGGGAGCGGCGCGGCGACCCGGGCGATGCCCCCGGACCTGATGGCACCAGGCGATGCAGTCATCGTGCGCTCCCCTCCAGCCGAGGTGGAACCGGCCGCCGAGGGTGGCGTCCCGTACCGCGGACCGCGATCCTCGGGGCCTTGTCGCTCTTCGTGCCGCCCCGGTTCTACTGATTGAACTCAACGGTAGGGATGGCAGCCTGAAGCAACCTTCCCCAAAGGGGTGATCTTCAGGCACTCCCGTTGGTGTAGCCCACTCGGGTCATACGCCGGAGGGAGAGTCGGAGGAGGATGTCCGCGCCAGAGACAACTGATCCCCGGTGCTCTGGTGAGCCCGGGGACCTGTCGTGACCGACTGTGGTCGGTGGTGCGTGGTGCGCCATCAGGGACTCGAACCCCGAACCCGCTGATTAAGAGTCAGCTGCTCTGCCAATTGAGCTAATGGCGCAACGGGAGAGAACGTTAGCACCACCCGGACCGCAGGACGAAATCGGCGGTCCCAGCACGTCATTCGCCCTTCTGGCGCCGCCATCCCCAGAGCGCGGCGCCGGCTCCGGCGACCGCGAGGGCGCCGGCTCCGAGGCCCCACAGGAGGGCGTTCGATCCCGACTCCTCGTCGTTGCCGCCAACCCCCTGAGCCGTGTCGGGCACAGGGCTGGAGGTCGAGGAGGGGGTGGCGGAGGTCGGCTGGGCCGCTGAGGTGGCGGGCGGCGCCGTGCTCGTGTCGGAGGGCAGCGCGACGGTGAAGCTCGCCTTCTGCGAGACCGGGTGCCCGTCCTCGCTGACGACCCGGAAGAGCACCGTGTAGCGGCCGGACCCGACCTCCGCCAGTGGCTGGGTCACGGTCTTCCCGGACACCGCCGGCCTGCCCCGGGAGACCGAGCGGCCGTCGTCGTCGGTCACGGTGACGGTGGCGAAGCTGGTGCTGATCACCTCGTTGAAGGTCAGGACCACCGTGGTCGGCGGCGTCGTCACCGTCGACCCGGCCCCCGGGGTCATCGACCGCAGCGCGGCGTGGGCGGAGGCAGCGAGCGCCGTGGCGAGGGAGGACAGCACGGCCAGCAGGAGCGAGGCGATCGCCACCCACACCGAGATCCGGATCAGTCGCTTCTTGCCCTCGGACTCCATGAACACGTGACCCATCCTCGCCCACGGCCTGCGGCACACCGCGCCCGGCCCACGGCGCGACGAGGGCCACGATGGGAAGTTCCGCGACACGAAACAGCTGTGGGCCCGTGCCCTCCCCTCAGGGAAGGCCCGGACCCACAGCTCCTTGGGGTGAGTGACGGGACTTGAACCCGCGACATCTGCGACCACAACGCAGCGCTCTACCAGCTGAGCTACACCCACCAAGCCACACGACCGGATTTTCGCCGGTCGTGGATTCAGCGGCGCCTATGCTACCTGCTCCGAAGGGGTGCTCATGACCACCCCTTCGGCCACCCGGCACCCGGGCCCGCTGCCAGGGGCCCTCACGGGTCGATGACGTGCCGGGCGGCCATCTCCTTGGCGCTGTCGCTGTCGGGTCCCGGCTGCGGCACGAACACCGCCTCGCGGTAGTAGCGCAGCTCGGCGATGGACTCGCGGATGTCGGCGAGGGCCCGGTGGCCACCGGACTTCGCCGGTGCGTTGAAGTAGGCCCTCGGGTACCAGCGCCGGGCAAGCTCCTTGATCGAGGAGACGTCGATGATCCGGTAGTGCAGGTGGCTCTCGAGCTCGGGCATGTCGCGGGCGAGGAAGTTGCGGTCGGTGCCGACGGTGTTGCCTCCCAGCGGCGCCTTGCGCGGCTCGGGCACCCACTCGCGGACGTAGGCGAGCACCTGCGCCTGCGCGTCCTCGAGGGTCACGCCCTTCTCGAGGTCGTCGAGGAGACCCGAGGTGGTGTGCATCCCGCGCACGAAGTCGTCCATCTGCTCGAGCGCCTCCGCCGGCGGGGCGATCACGAGGTCGACGCCGTCACCGAGCTGGTTGAGCTCGAAGTCGGTGACCAGGGCCGCCACCTCGATCAGCGCGTCGCGTTCGAGGGACAGGCCGGTCATCTCGCAGTCGATCCAGACGATCCGGTCGTTCACGGAGCGCTCGGTTGGGTTCTGTGCCACGCGCACACCCTATGGCCACCGGCGGACACCGGCCGCGCGCAGTGGGCTGCACTAGCCTGCCGCCATGACGTGGGGACCGACGCACCAACGGCAGGGGTATGCCGGGGGGCCGCCCAGCGCCTCCGGACACCAGCCCGCGCCGGTGTCGGGAAGAGCCACCTCGCGGGGGATGCTGCGCGGCTGGATCATCACCGGGGTCGCCGTGGTCGGGTTCGCGCTCACCGGCCTGGTCCTCGCCGCCTACTACGGCATGACGCTGGGCGTCCTCACCTCCTTCCTGGCGATCCTGCTGGCCGCCATCCCGCTGGCCATCGTCATCCCGACCTTCCTGTGGCTCGACCGCTTCGAGGCCGAGCCCACCAAGTACCTCGTCGCCGCCTTCCTGTGGGGCGCGCTCATCGCCGCCGTGCTGGCCGGCCTGCTGAACACGAGCGCCCACGTGGTGTTCTCGGCGGCGACCGACCCGGAGCAGGCAAGGCTGACCACCGCGGTGTTCGTCGCCCCCGTCGTGGAGGAGGCGGCCAAGGGCCTGTTCGTCCTCCTCGTGTGGCAGCTGCGGCGCCGCGAGTTCGACGGCGTGATCGACGGGATGGTCTACGCAGGCGTGGCCGCCGCGGGCTTCGCCTTCACGGAGAACATCCAGTACCTCGGGTTGGCCTACGTCGAGGGTGGCGAGCAGGTGCTCACCGGCGTCTTCATCGCCCGCTGCCTCGTCACGCCGTTCGCCCACCCGATCTTCACGGTGGTGTTCGGCATCGGCGTCGGCATGGCGGCCACGAGTCGGGGCGCGGGGGTGCGGCTGGGTGCGCCGCTGGCGGGCTTCGCGCTCGCGGTGCTGCTGCACGGCATCTGGAACCTGGCGGCCATCAGCGGCGGACAGGGCCTGGTGGCCGTCTTCCTCCTCGTCGAGATCCCGATCTTCCTGTCCTTCATCGGCCTGGTGGTCTGGGCCCGGGCTCGCGAGGGTCGCCTCATCGGCCGGTTCCTCATGCCCTACGCCGATGCCGGCTGGCTGACGCCCGGCGAGGTCCACATGCTCTCGCGCATGTCGCTGCGGCGCGGGGCGCGGGTCTGGGCGCGCCAGACCGGAGGACGTGCTGCGCTCGCCTCGATGCGTGCCTACCAGGACGCCGCCAGCGAGCTGGCCCTGCTGCGGCAGCGGATGTACCACAGCGCCGCCGACGCGAATGCCCTCGAGTCCGAGCGGCGCCTGCTCGACACCCTCGTCGTGAGGCGCCGGGAGTTCACCGGGGCTGCGTACTAGCGTTGCGCGGGTGCGCACCCTCCACGTCGCCCAGTCCATCGCCGACGACCTCGTGGCGCTCCGGCGCCGGCTCCACCGGGTCCCCGAACTCGGGAACGAGCTGCCGATCAGCCAGAGCCTCGTGCTCGACGCGCTGGACGGGCTGGGCCTCGAGGTCAGCGTGGGCAAGGAGCTGTCGTCGGTGGTCGCGGTGCTGCGCGGCGGGGCGGAGCCGGCCGACGGCGGGGAACGGCAGGTGGTGCTGCTGCGCGGCGATATGGACGGCCTGCCGGTCACCGAGGACCTCGACATCGACCACGCCTCCACGCACGAGGGGTTGATGCACGCCTGCGGCCACGACCTCCACGTGGCAGGCCTCGTCGGCGCCGCCCGGGTCCTGCACGCCCTGCGCGACGACCTCGCGGGTGACGTCGTGCTCATGTTCCAGCCGGGGGAGGAGGGGCCGGGCGGGGCGGAGCCGATGATCCGCGAGGGGGTCCTCGAGGCAGCCGGCCGACGGGTGGACGCCGCCTACGCGCTGCACGTCTACTCGGCGGAGTTCCCCCGCGGCGTCTGGTTCGGCCGTCCGGGGCCGCTGATGGCGGCCGCGGACGAGGTGAGGGTGCGGGTGGTCGGCCGGGGCGGCCACGGGTCGGCGCCCTTCCGCACCAAGGACCCCATCCCCGCGGCCTGCGAGATGGTCGTGGCGCTGCAGTCGATGGTCACGCGGAGCTTCGACGTCTTCGACCCCGTGGTCGTCACCGTCGGGCGGATCGCCGGTGGCACGAAGGACAACATCATTCCCGACGACGCGGTGTTCGAGGCGACGCTGCGCACCCTGTCCGAGGACACGCGGGTGGCCGTGCGGGAGCGCATCGAGCGGCTCGCCCGGGGCATCGCGGCTGCCCACGGGCTCGAGGCCGAGGTCGACTTCACCATCGGCTACCCCGTCACGGTCAACGACCCCGACGAGTACGCGTTCGTCCACGAGACGATCGTCGACCTCTTCGGCCACGAGCGGTACGCGACCATGCTCGAGCCCGAGATGGGCTCGGAGGACTTCTCGTTCGTGGCCCAAGAGGTCCCGAGCGCCTACGTCAACCTCAGCGTCTGCCCGTCGGACGACTGGGAGCACGCCCCTGACAACCACTCCCCGAGGGCGGCCTTCGACGACGCGTTGCTGCCCGACGCGGCAGCCCTGCTCGCCGAGCTGGCCCTGCGCCGGCTCAGGCGCTGACGACCCGCACGGTCGCCGGCTCGGAGGCCAGCAGGGCCACCGCCGCGACGTGGCCCGCGTCGCCGAGCGCCACGTCGGCGAGCTGCGCCGGGCTGCCGAGAGGGTGCTCGCCCCTCCACGCCACCAGGGCCGCGGGCTCCCGGGGCCCGGAGACCACGACCTGCCGGGGGTCGACGGCGAGCCCGTGACCGGAGGCCTTGAGCACCGCCTCCTTGCGGGACCAGACCTGGGCCCGGGCCCGTGCCAGCTCGCCGCCCGTCAGGTCCTCTAGGGCGGGAGCCTCCGACGGGTCGAGGGTCACCACGTCGAAACCCTCGAAGTCGCTGTCGTCGACCACCTCGACGTCGACCCCCACCTCGCCGGCACGCGAGAGGGCCACGACGGCCAGCTCGCCGGCATACGACAGGCTCACCGACAGGTCGGGGTGGCCGACGACGGTGGGCTTGCCGTGGCGGTGGCTGCCGCACGTGGCGCAGGTGCGGTCGAAGGCGACGGCGCGCGGAGTGTCGCCGACCCGTTCGGCCACCGCGGCGCGCAGGAGAGCATGGGCCGTGGTGTAGCGGGCAGGGTTGCCCCGGCGGGCGGCGCGCTCGCGCTCGCGGTCGTCGAGCAGGTCTGCCAGCGCGGGGTCGTCGCTGACCTTGCGCCACACGACCTCGATGTCCGCCACGGGGAGATCATGGCAGGTGCGTCACCGGCTTCCGCATACACTGTGCGCGCGGCGGGGCCCGGCCCCGGTCTGCCCCCGTAGCTCAGCTGGATAGAGCAAGGGCCTTCTAATCCCGAGGTCGCAGGTTCGAGTCCTGCCGGGGGCGCTCAGCCCGCCTCGCCCTGCCCGGGCCCGAGGGGGAACGTGGCGACCTCCTCGTAGCGCGGCCGGTTGCCGCGTCCCTCGCCGAGGTGCGACGCGATCAGGCTGACCTCGCCCGCGGTCCAGTCCGGCCCGGCATACGCCTCCAGCACCCGCAGCCACCGCGTGGCCTCCATCGGCCGGCGCAGCCGGGCCAGGGTGACGTGGGGGTGGAACCGGCCACCCTCCGGCGCGGCCCCGGCGGCGCTGCACGCGTGCCGTATGCCGGTGGCGAGCGACCGCAGGCCGCCCTCCACCTCCTCGCCGACGCCGGCCCACAGCACCCTCGCCCGGTAGGGGTTGGGGAACGCCCCCGCGCCCTCGATGCGCACCGTCTCGGGCGCGAAGCGGGTCGCTCGCCGCCCGAGGCGCTCGACCAGGGGCTCGACGGCCCGGTCGGGCACCTCGCCCATGAAGGAGAGCGTGACGTGCCACTGGTTCGGGTCGGTCCAGCGCAGCTCGGCGCCGGCCTCCTGGCGCGACTCGAGGTAGTCGGCGAGGTGGTCGAGGGCCTCGTCCGGGGGAACCACCGCCACGAACATCCGCATGCGCCCTATTGTGATCGCGCCGGCGCCGCGAGGCGGTGGCGACGAGGGGGGACTCGCATGGGACGACCGGGCGCCATGAGCGAGGCGCAGTTCCGGATGGTGGCGGTGCGGCTGCTCGAGGTGGCAGTGGTGCTGCTGCTCGTGCTGGCCGTGTTCGAGGTCCGCGAGTCGTACCTCATGGCGGGGCAGGAGCCGGACCCGACCACCATGCAGACTCGGCCGGACGCCTTCAGCTGGGACCGGCTGGCGATGGCCGTCGGCTACTCGGTGTTCCGGGCGCCCCTGTCGCTGATGGTCGCCGGCGGCCTGCTCGTGGGTGCGACTGCCGTGCTCGCCGACCGGCGACCGGTGGTCAGCGCCGCGGTGCTGCGGTGGGAGGTGGCGGCCGTGGGCGCCGTGGCCGTCGTCCTCACCCTCTGCCACCTCGTCGCGGGCGCGGCCTGGGCGTGGACGATGGCGCCCGAGGGGGTCTCGGACTTCGACACGCCGCTCCAGCGCTCGTCCGCCCTGGCGTGGCCCCTCGTTGCGCTGGTGCTCCAGGCCCTCTTCGTCCTGTGGTGGCTGCGCCTCGGTGACGGGTCCGCCGTTGCCGCCGCCGACCCCTCGCCCGTCCGGGAGGCCGCCACGGACCCGGACACCGTCGAGGTCCTCGCCCCCGCCGAGGGTGTCGAGCCCGTCGAGTGGATCGCGCCCGACGGCGCCACGACCAACGGCTACGACGACTACTTCCGTCGGCGCTAGTCCCGGGCTCGGTGCACCGGCCTGCCGTGCCGGTGGTTTGCCCCGGGTTGGCTAGGCTTGTGCGTGTGAGTGTGTCAGGGGCCGAGGAGAACGTTCTGCTGCATGCCGTCACGGCTCTCCGCGGCGAAGTGGCCGGCTCCACGCTCCCGCTCGAGATCCCGGAGTCGCAGACGGCGAAGGCGCACCGCGACGCGCTGCTGCACCAGCTCGACGACTACGTGCTGCCCCGTCTCTCCTCGCTCGACGCCCCCCTCCTGGCGGTCATCGGCGGCTCCACCGGCGCGGGCAAGTCGACCCTGGTCAACTCCATCGTCGACGCCGAGGTGAGCCGCTCCGGCATCCTGCGGCCGACGACGACCACCCCAGTGCTGGTGCACCACCCCGACGACCACGCCTGGTTCGTCGACGACCGCATCCTCCCGGGGTTGAGCCGGGTGACCGGTGGTGGGTCCGGCGACGACGGGGCGGGCTCGGTGCGCCTCGTGCCGTCCCGCTCCCTCCCACCGGGCATGGCGCTGCTCGACGCACCGGACATCGACTCCGTCGTCTCGGCCAACCGCGCCCTGGCGGCCCAGCTGCTCGCCGCCGCCGACCTCTGGCTCTTCGTCACCACGGCGGCGCGGTATGCCGACGCCGTCCCGTGGGCCCTGCTGCGCGAGGCCTCCGACCGGGGCACCGCGGTGGCGATCGTCCTCGACCGCGTGCCGCCCGAGGCCATGACCGAGATCCGCGCGCACCTGGCCTCCATGCTCCGCGAGCAGGGCCTGGCGACGGCCCCGATCTTCGGCATCCCCGAGAGTGCCCTGACCGCCGAGGGTCGCCTGCCGGAGGGGTCGGTCACCCGACTGAAGTCGTGGCTGTCCGCCCTGGCGAGCGACGCGCGGGCCCGGGCCAGCGTGGTCAAGCAGACCCTGGGCGGTGCGCTCGACTCACTCGACAGCCGCACGGTCGAGCTGGCCAACGCCAGCACCCGGCAGCGGGAGGCGGCCAAGGCGCTGCGCGCGGCACACGAGCAGGCCTATGCCGGCGCCCGCGAGGGTGTCGAGCACGGCATGACCGACGGCACCCTCCTGCGCGGCGAGGTGCTCGCGCGCTGGCAGGAGTTCGTCGGCACCGGCGAGTTCTTCAGGCAGGTGGAGTCGGCGGTCTCGCGGATGCGTGACCGGATCACCGCCGCCCTCAAGGGCGCTCCGCCGCCCAGCGGCGACCTCGGCGAGGCGCTGCAGACCGGCGTCGCCGCACTCGTGTCGGCCCACGCGCAGTCCGCAGCGACGACCTCGGCGCGGGCCTGGCGCTCGCTGCCGGGAGGCGCCGTGCTGCTCGCCGAGCACCCCGACCTGGCCAAGGCGTCGCCGCACCTGGCCGAGGACATCGAGCGGATGGTGCGCGACTGGCAGGGCGAGGTGCTCGACCTCGTGCGAGCCGAGGGTCGTGACCGGCGGACCACCGCCCGCATCGCGGCCTACGGGGTCAACGGCATCGGCGTCATCCTCATGTTGGTGGCGTTCGCCCACACCGGTGGCCTCGTCGGCGCCGAGGTCGGCATCGCCGGTGGCACCGCCGTCCTGGCCCAGAAGGTGCTCGAGGCGATCTTCGGCGACCAGGCGGTGCGCGAGATGGCGGCCAAGGCCCGGCAGCGCCTGCTCGAGCGGGTGACCGACCTGTATGCCGGTGAGCAGGCTCGCTACGAGAAGGTCCTCGCGGGCGTTGAGGTTGACAGTGACCAGGCCGCGCGCCTGGCAGACGCGGCAGCAGCGGTGAAGGCGGTTCGATGAGCCCGGTGATGATGGGCAGCAAGCAGGTCAAGGGGATCGCTGCCGAGGAGCTGGCCGACCGCTCGCGGGCCCTGACGCGGGCCCTCGAGGAGGGCAACGGCCAGCTCGACGCCGGGCAGCGGGCAGCCGGCCACGAGGTCATCGAGAAGGTGCGGGCCCGCACGTCGCTGCGGGGTGGCCACACCGTGGTCGCGCTGGCCGGTGCGACCGGCTCGGGGAAGTCGAGCCTGTTCAACGTCCTCGTGGGCGCCGACGTGGCACCGGTGGGTGCCCGCAGGCCCACGACCTCACGCCCCACTGCGGCGGTGTGGGGCGAGGAGAGCGCGACGGAGCTGCTCGACTGGCTCTC
This sequence comes from Knoellia sp. p5-6-4, assembly GCF_029222705.1. Lineage (NCBI taxonomy): Bacteria > Bacillati > Actinomycetota > Actinomycetes > Micrococcales > Intrasporangiaceae > Knoellia > Knoellia sp. p5-6-4. The sequence continues at coordinate 664,091 of NZ_JARGZF010000002.1, read as the reverse complement.
GGTGGGGCAGCGCCACCACGTCGAGAGCGCAGGGGCCGGCGCCGGCGGCGCCGATGTGGTGCACACCGGCAGCCTCGACGGACTGGTGCTCCTCGACCTGCCCGACTTCGACTCGCGGGTGCTCGAGCACCGCCGGGAGGCCGAACGCATCCTCGCCCTCGTCGACGTCTTCGTGTGGGTCACCGACCCGCAGAAGTACGCCGACGCGCGGCTGCACGACGACTACCTGAGGGCGCTGACGACGCACAACACCGTGACGGTCGTCGTGCTCAACCAGACCGACCGGCTCGAGCGGGACGCAGTCTCGGCGGTGCGGGCCGACCTGGTGCGCCTCGCCGAGCTCGACGGGATGAAGGGTCTGCAGGTGCTGGCCACCTCCGCCCGGACGGGCAACGGGGTCGAGGACCTCCGGCTGCGCCTGGCCGCTGCGGTGGCCGGGCAGAACGCTGCCCGGCATCGCCTCGCCGCCGACATCCGCGCGGTCTCGGGTCGCCTGCGCCAGGGGGTCGCCGACTCCGAGAAGACCGTCGGCGACTCCGACGACAACGAGCTGGTCGAGGCGCTGTCCCGCGCCGCCGGCATACCCACTGTCGTGTCCGCCGTCGAGCGCGACTACCGCGAGGAGGCCCTGTCGCGCACCGGCTGGCCGTTCACGCGCTGGGTGCGGGCCCTGCGCCCGGACCCGCTCAAGCGGCTGCGCCTCGACAAGGGAGATGCCAAGGACGGCACCAAGGCGCTGCCCGGCATCAGCGCAGCCGACGTGCGCAGCGCCCTCGGGCGCTCGTCGCTGCCCCCTGCCACGCCCGCGGCACGCGCCGCCGTGGACCTCGCCACCCGCCGGGTGGGGGACCGGGCCGCGGAGGGGCTGCCGGCGCCCTGGGCGGATGCCGTCGCCGACGCGGCGACGCCGCCCGGGCCGGAGCTCGCGGACTCCCTCGACCAGGCCGTCATGCGCACGCCGCTGCGGGCCCGCGACCCCTTGTGGTGGAGCGTCCTCGGCTACGTCCAGACCGTGCTGGCGCTCGCGTCGCTGGTTGGGCTCGTGTGGCTCGTGGTGCTGGGGGTCGTCGGCTGGCTCCAGCTGCCGGAGATCGGCACACCGCGCCTGGGCCCCCTGCCGTGGCCCTTCCTGCTCCTCGCCGGGGGCCTGCTGTTCGGGTGGCTGCTGGCGCTGGCGGCGCGTGCCTTCGCCAAGGTCGGTGCCCGGCGCCGTGCCGAGCTGATCGGCGGCAGGCTGCGCGATGCCGTCGACGGCGTCGCGAGGGCGAGGATCATCGCCCCCGTGCAGGAGGTGCTGCGCCGGCACGCCTCCACCCGGGAGCACCTGGACCGCGCCCGCGCCTGACGTCCGGCGCCCGCGCCTGACGTCCACAGCCGCAGACCGTCGGCCCCACCGTCCACAGGGCGCGGTCGGGCGGTGTCGCGGTGGGCCGACGCGCCGCGACTCTGGTCGCGCTCCCGCGGGGGAGCACCGACCAGATGAGGTGAGAGCAGTGAACGAGATCTATGTGACCGTGTGCGGCCGGCTGGTGGCAGACCCGGAGGCCAGGACCACCAAGACCGGCGGCGTGCCCTTCGCGGCGTTCCGCATCGCGTCGACCGCCCGGCGGGTCAACCGACAGACGGGCGAGTTCGAGGACGCCGGGACCAGCTTCGTCAACGTGACGGCCTTCCGGTCCCTCGGGGCCAACGTCGCGAACTCGCTCCACAAGGGCGACCCCGTCGTCGTGCACGGCCGGATGCGGGTCAACCAGTGGATGCGCCAGGACGACACCCCGGCCACCACGGTGGAGATCGACGCCTACAGCGTCGGGCACGACCTGTCCTACGGCACGACGGGCTTCACCAAGGTCACCCGGCCGCAGGTCGACCGCACCGACCGGATGTCCGACGAGGCCGTCCAGGCCGCGCACGCCCGGGCCAGCGGCGAGCCCGGCTTCGACGCCGAGACCGACGACTACGTCGTGGAGGAGGACGGCACCTTCGAGCCGGCCGTGGGGGCCCTGGCCAGCGCCTGACGCAATTCGGGCCATGGGGGCCGGGACAGATAGCCTTGCCCCCATGCCCGAGTTCATCTACGTCATGACCCGCGCCCGCAAGGCGCACAACGAGAAGGTCATCCTCGACGACGTCACGATGTCGTTCTACCCCGGCGCGAAGATCGGCATGGTCGGTCCCAACGGCGCGGGCAAGTCGACGATCCTGAAGATCATGGCCGGGCTGGACCAGCCGTCGAACGGTGAGGCCCGCCTGGCCGCCGGTGCGACCGTGGGCATCCTGCTGCAGGAGCCGCCGCTCAACGAGGAGAAGACCGTCCTCGGCAACGTCGAGGAGGGCCTCGGCGAGATCAAGCGCAAGGTCGACCGGTTCAACGAGATCTCCGCGGAGATGGCCGAGCCGGACGCCGACTTCGACGCGCTGATGGCCGAGATGGGCAAGCTCCAGGAGGAGATCGACCACGCCGACGCGTGGGACCTCGACTCCCAGCTCGAGCAGGCCATGGACGCCCTGCGCTGCCCGCCGCCGGACGCCGACGTCACGGTGCTCTCCGGTGGTGAGCGTCGCCGGGTCGCACTGTGCAAGCTGCTGCTGAGCAAGCCCGACCTGCTGCTCCTCGACGAGCCCACCAACCACCTCGACGCCGAGTCGGTGCTCTGGCTCGAGCAGCACCTGGCCTCCTACCCGGGCGCCGTCATCGCCGTCACCCACGACCGCTACTTCCTCGACAACGTGGCGCAGTGGATCGCCGAGGTCGACCGCGGCAGGCTCTACCCCTACGAGGGCAACTACTCGACCTACCTGGAGAAGAAGGCCGAGCGCCTGCAGGTCCAGGGCAAGAAGGACGCCAAGCTCCAGAAGCGCCTCAAGGACGAGCTGGAGTGGGTGCGCTCGAACGCCAAGGGCCGCCAGGCGAAGTCCAAGGCTCGCCTGCAGCGCTACGAGGAGATGGCCGCGGAGGCCGAGCGCACGCGCAAGCTCGACTTCGAGGAGATCCAGATCCCGCCGGGCCCGCGCCTGGGCTCGACGGTCATCGAGGTCAAGGACCTGAAGAAGGGCTTCGGCGACCGCGTCCTCATCGACAACCTGTCGTTCACGCTGCCGCGCAACGGCATCGTCGGCGTCATCGGCCCCAACGGCGTCGGCAAGACCACGCTCTTCAAGACGATCGTGGGCTTCGAGGAGCCCGACGAGGGCAGCGTCAAGGTCGGTGAGACGGTCTCGATCTCGTACGTCGACCAGAACCGCGGCGGCATCGACCCCGAGAAGAACATCTGGGAGGTCGTCTCCGACGGCCTCGACCACATCAAGGTCGGCCACGTCGAGATCCCGTCCCGGGCCTACGTCTCCCAGTTCGGCTTCAAGGGCCCGGACCAGCAGAAGAAGGCGGGGGTGCTCTCCGGTGGTGAGCGCAACCGCCTCAACCTCGCCCTCACCCTGAAGCAGGGCGGCAACCTGCTGCTGCTCGACGAGCCCACCAACGACCTCGACGTCGAGACGCTCGGCTCCCTCGAGAACGCGCTGCTCGAGTTCCCGGGCTGCGCGGTGGTCATCTCGCACGACCGGTGGTTCCTCGACCGCGTGGCCACGCACATCCTCGCGTACGAGGGCGACGAGCAGGACCCGAGCAAGTGGTACTGGTTCGAGGGCAACTTCGAGTCGTACGAGGCCAACAAGGTCGACCGCCTCGGCGCCGACGCGGCCCGGCCGCACCGGGTCACGTACCGGAAGCTGACGCGCGACTAGCGCAGCCGCGCAGAGCGCCTTGAGCACCGACGGCGTCGTCCGCGTCGAGCCCCTGACACCGGCTCGATGGGACGACGCCGTCGCCGTCTTCGGCACCCGCGGCGACCCGGCGTCATGTTGGTGTCAGTTCTTCCGCCTTGCGGGTCAGGACTGGCGGCAGACGACCCGCGAGGCCAACCGTGACGCGCTGCAGGCGCAGGTCCTCGACGCGGAGGCCGCCGCGCCCGGACTGCTCGCCTACTCGGACGCGGAGCCGGCGGGGTGGGTGGCCGTGGCGCCACGAGCCGGGTACCCCCGGCTGGGGCGTCACCGGGCCCTGGCGGCGGTCGTCGGCGCCGACACCCTGGCCGACCCGTCCGTGTGGTCCGTGACCTGCTTCGTGGTGCGGGTCGGCTTCAGGCGCCGTGGTGCCGCGAGCGCCCTGTTGGAGGCAGCGGTGGAGTTCGCGGCAGCCCACGGAGCCAGTGCTGTCGAGGGCTACCCCGTCGCCGTGTCTCCCGGCGAGCGCCGGGCGTCCAGCGAGCTGTACCACGGGACGCGGTCGACGTTCGTCGCTGCGGGGTTCGAGGAGGTCGGTCGCACCTCACGGGCGCGACCGGTCATGCGGCGGGTGCTGGCCTGAGGGCTCCCTGGCCGGAGAGCGCGGGCCACTCGCGGCGCGCGGCCCCGACCAGGAACACGAGAGCGGGCACGCTCCAGAGCCAGAAGCCCCAACCGACCACCGCCCGGCGTACGCTGCCCGAGCCCCCGGGCCCCGCAGCAGACCTGCTCGGGTGGTGTCTGGAAGGCACCTCCGGTGCTGACATGTCGACCACCTCCACCCTGCACGGTCGCCCGGGCGCGGTGGCACCGGCAGGGGCCATGGTCCCGTAGGACGCCACGCCGTCCTGCTCAGTGCGGCGGGGGGCGCAGCCAGCGACGCAGGCGGCGCTTCGAGAGCGACGCCCACGCCGCGTCGAAGGCCTGCTCGGCGCGCGCCGCCCGCCACTGCTCCAACGCGTGCAGCCGCCCGAAGGTGAAGGCGTTCTCGCCGCTCAGGTGGGCCGTCATGGCGACCGAGCGCAGGTGTGCGCGGGCCACGACCGTGTCGTGGTGCTCGCCGAGGGCCTCCTGCACGGCCTCCGCGGCGGTGGCCAGGGCGGTGGCTTCCCGGGGACGGACCGTCGCGGCGGACTCCGCCGCGTAGCGCAGCCGCTTGGCCTTCTTGCGCGCCTCGTGCAGGGCGCGGTCGTGGGCGTCGCTGCCGGCCGCGCGCCCTACCTCCTCGACCGCTCGGCGCAGCCGTCTCCAGTCACGCCGCACCAGTGCCGGGACCTCGGTGGCAGCGCGACCGGCTGACTCCGCGTGGCCCAGGTACCCTCGGTCGCCCCGGTCACCCGGGTCCGAGTCGACGACGGCGTCGAGGGCGTCCAGGAGCCGGTAGTACCGGCTGCTCCCCAGGGCCTGCACGGCGCACCGCTGGCCATCGCGCTCGGTGGAGCCGAGCTCCTGCTCGAGGCGCGCGACGACCGGCCCGACCACGAGCTCGGGCGGCTCGGCATCCAGCACACCGCTCAGGCGTGAGCGCAGCACATGGGTGTCGCGCGCTCCGCTCAGGGCCAGGCCGAGCCACCGCAGCTCGGCGCGCAGGGGGTCGGCCACGTCCCTGCCGAGCACCGGGCGGTAGGTGGTGAGGGCCGAGCGGAGCCGTCGGGCCGCGACGCGCATCTTGTGCACGGACTCCGGGTCACCCGCACGGACGCCGGGGTCGTGGTGGTGCAGGGCCGCGCGGTGCTCCCCGAGGTAGGCACGAAGGACGTCAGCCGTGCTCGCCTTCGACCACCCCCGGCCGTCGGGTCCAGGGGGTGGCGTCGTCGACCGGGGCAACCGGTCGCCGAGGGCCCGGCGCAGTTTCGAGCTGTGGCCGGCCGGGGCGGCCCCGGCCGCCAGAAGCCGCTCCTCGACGGTGTCGAGCAGCCCGGTGTCGTCGCCGGTGAGCTCGACCTCCCACTCACGCCAGCGCTCGGTCCCGCCGCGTCCTGCCGGGGACTCGGCCTCCACCTCGTCGTCGCACAGGTGCGCCACCACCCTGCCGCGGTCGTCGAGGAGGTCCTGCTCGCGACGTCGCGACCGGAGCAGGGCCACGGGGGCGAGGGGCCGGTCGCGCACCACGGTGCGCACCGGTTCGAGCAGCGCCTCGGGCACGGCGGCGGGGTCGTCGGTGGCGTCGAGGGGGAGCCGCACCTCGGTGCGGAGGTCATCAGGTCCCGGCAGCTTGAGGTGCCAGCCGGCGTCCGCGCAGCCGGTCCTGCGGCGCAGCGTGATCCGGCTGCGGGCGAGGTCGAGGCCCGCGGTGTCGTAGTAGACGGCCTCCAGGAGGTGCTCCACCGGTTGCCCGACCCGGGCGATGCCGTCGACGCCGGCCAGGGTGGGCAGGATCGTCGCCGGGTCGACGTCGTACTTGCGCTCGACCTCGGCAGTGACCTCGGTCGGTCCGGTGGAGCCCATGGCCCATCATCCACCGGCGAGCCTGTTGGGTGCGCGGGTATGGCCTCAGGTCACGAGCCGCAGGCCGAGCTCGCCGTAGGTGCGCCCGATCGCCTCCGGGGTGCGCTTGATCTCAGGGTCGTACCAGCGGGCCACGTCGACGGCCATGGACAGCAGGGCGAGGGCCGTGTCGGCCACGTCGGTCACGCTGAACTCGCCGCTGGCCACACCCTTCGTGAGCACGTCGCGGACCACGCCGTCGATCTCCTTGCGCAGGCCGAGGACCGCCTCCCGGTGCTCGGGGGTGAGGTTCTGGAACTCGTACTGGACGATGCGCGCCACCCGGAAGTGCTCGGCGTGCCACTGCGAGAAGACCCGCATGATCGCGCGCAGCGCCTCCGTCGGTGTGCCAGCCGTGTCGGCGGCGGTGACGAGCAGGTCGCGGGCCACCTCGTGGCCCTCGCGGCTGAGCTGGAAGAGCAGGTCCTCCTTGGACGCGAAGTGCACGTAGACGCCGGCGGGGGAGAGGCCGGCGCGGGAGGCGATGTCGCGGGTGGTCGTGGCGTGGAAGCCCTTTGCGGCGAAGGCGTCGGCTGCGGCCTCCATGAGCCGCTGGGCGGCGTCGGTCGCAGCGTCCACGGAGCGCCCGGGGGTCGACATGGTTGACAGCATGCCGCAGCCGTCACAGACTAAGCAAGCGCTTAGTTACTTGGAGGTAGGCATCATGCCCCGCAACGTCTACGGCCCCGACCACGAGGCCTTCCGCAGTTCCGTCCGGGAGTTCGTCGAGCGCACGCTCAAGCCGCGTGCCGAGCAGATGCTCGAGGTGAAGTCGATCGACCGCGACATCTGGAAGGAGGCCGGGAAGCAGGGCCTCTTCGGGCTCGACATCCCCGAGGAGTTCGGGGGCGCGGGCGCCGAGGACTACCGCTTCAACGCCGTCGTGGCCGAGGAGATCGCCGCGTTCAACTTCGCGGTCTCGTCGTGCTTCGGCATCCACTCCGACGTCTGCCCTCCCTACATCGTCGACCTCGGCACCCGGGAGCAGAAGGAGCGGTGGCTGCCGGGCATGGCCAACGGCGACCTGATCTGCGCCATCGCGATGACCGAGCCCTCGGGCGGCTCCGACCTCGCGGCGCTCAAGACCACGGCGGTGCCCGCGGGTGACGGTTCGGGCGACTGGGTGCTGAACGGCTCCAAGACCTTCATCACCAACGGCTTCCAGGCCGACCTCGTCATCGTCGCCGCTCGGACGGACCCCGCCAAGGGCGCCAAGGGCATCACGCTGTTCATGGTCGAGGCGGGCATGGAGGGCTTCAGCCGTGGCCGCAAGCTCGACAAGGTCGGCCAGGAGGAGGCCGACACCTCCGAGCTGTTCTTCGAGAACGTCCGCGTCCCCGACGCCAACCGTCTCGGCGAGGAGGGCATGGGCTTCATCGCGATGATGCAGCGCCTGTCGCAGGAGCGGGTGGGTGCGGCCGTCGCCAACACCGCGCACGCCTTCCAGATCCTCCGCGAGACGATCGAGTACACCAAGGAGCGCAAGGCGTTCGGCCAGCCGGTCGGCTCGTTCCAGCACAACAAGTTCAAGATCGCCGAGCTGCAGACCAAGCTCGAGGTCACCCAGGCGTTCGTCGACGACTGCATCGAGGCGCACGCCGAGCGGAAGCTGACCCCCGTCGACGCGGCCAAGGCCAAGTGGTGGTCCGCGCAGGTGCAGAACGACGTGCTCGACGAGTGCGTGCAGCTCTACGGCGGCTACGGCTTCATGAACGAGTACCGCGTGGCCCGCGCCTGGCGCGACGCCCGCGTGTCGAAGATCTGGGCCGGCTCCAACGAGATCATGAAGGAGCTCATCGGCCGCGACCTCGGCCTCTGAGCAGACCTGCGCGCGAACGGGCGGTGGTGGCGACGGCCACCACCGCCCGCTGCCGTATGCCGTGTGGGCACGCCGGCATACGGCTGCGTTTCGTGCGCCCTCCGGGTTGTCAGCCGAGGCGGGCGAGCAGGTCGTCGATCGCGTCGTAGGACGACTGGAGGCCGCCCTCCATGCCCGTCGCCACGACCTGCTCGACGGTCTCCGGGGAGTCGTAGGTGCACACCGCGTGCAGCGTGGTGACGCCGTCCTCCTCGGTGAACGTCGTGACGATGGTCGACGGCTCGCTGTCGGGCAGGTTGTCGAACTTCTCCGTGTGCACCATGCGGTGGGGCGGGTCGAGCTCGAGGTACTCGCCGGAGAACGAGACCTCCTGGCCCTGGGAGAGCTGGGCGAAGTGCCACCGACCGCCGACCCGAAGGTCGATCTCGCAGTCGGTCATGGTGCCGTAGCCGGCTCCCCACCACTGGCGGACGTGCTCGGGCGTGGTCATGACCTCGTAGACGAGCCGGGCGGGGGCGTGGAAGCGGCGGGTGATGACGATGTCGGCGCCCTCGGTGGTGACGGTGGCGCGCTCGTGGGTCGTGCTGCTCATGGCTTCTTCTCCTGTGACTGGAGCCTTGTGAGGTAGGCATCGAGGCTGTCGAGGTTGGCCTCCCAGTGGCGGCGGTACTCGTTCAGCCAGGTGTCCGCGTTCTTCAGCGGGTTGGCCGTGATCCGGCACAGGCGCTGCTGGCCGTGTCGGCTCTTGGCGATGAGGCCGGCCCGCTCGAGGACGGCCAGGTGCTTGGAGATGGCAGGCAGGGTCATGTCGAACGGCTCGGCCAGCTCGCCGACTGTGGCGTCCCCCTCGGCGAGGCGTTCGAGGATCGCTCGACGGGTCGGGTCCGCCAGGGCGGCGAACGTGGTGCTGAGCGGGTCGGGCGACATGTTCCTTAACCATTCGGTTTATTAACCAATAGGGAAACTATGCGCCTCTCTCCGGACCTCGTCAACCCCCTCATGGGAGCCCTCGTTCCGGCGTCCGTCGACCACCGCCGCGTATGCCGTGGTGCCCGGCTGGGGTGCCACCCTCAAGCCGCGCTGGTCTGGACGTTCCTGACGCTGTCCTGGAGGCGGCCGAGGTCTCCCACCGGGAAGAGAGCCCGGGGGAGGGCGACGTGACCCGTGCCGGCGCGTAGGACGACGGCGTGACGGGTCACCCCGACGGAGCGGAACGTGGGCCACGGCAGGAACGCGCGCTCGAGGTGCTGGTGTACGGCGAGGCCGCGCTCCGTGACGTCGGCCATGACCAGCTCTCCCACGGGCAGGGCGCGTCGGACCGCGAGGGCCGGTCCGGCGAGGAAGGCGAGGAACGCCAGCGCCACGGCGCCGGCCAGCACCAGGGACACCAGCCCCGGAGCGAAGGCCGCCCACGCGAGGAAGAGCAGGAGCCCGATGGTGCTCATCACACCGTCGGCGCTGCGCAGGGCCAGGGGGCGGTGCCGGGAGGGGGCCGGGTCGCCGAGCAGGAACGCGGCATCGTCGGCGGTGAGCAGCCGGGCTGCGAGCAGCCCCCAGGCGCGGCTCCGCCGGTACCTGAAGGCCACGGTCGCGCGGCCGCGACGGACACGGTCCACGGACCCGGCGTCGAGAACGGCTGTGCCGAGGGCGGTGGTCAGCACGAGCCGCCCCTCGACGTCGTAGGCGGTGGTGATCACCTGACCCGGGGCAGCTGTGAGGCGGATGCTGCGGCGGGCGTACCGGAGGACGAGCCCCACCTGGAACGCCATGACCACGGCCGTCACGACGGCCGCCATGACGAGGGAGCGGAACAGCAGGCCGACCGTCGCCCCGCTCAGGGCAGCGGCCATCGCGAGCCCGAAGCCGGTCCAGCCGAGCAGCGCCCGTCCCACGGCAGCGCGCGTCAGGGCTGACGTCACGGCTTTGTCGCAGCGGACCTCGATCGGCGCCCGCGTGGGCCGGGCCACCTGCGGTGGCTGTTCCATCGCCGTTTCCCCCTGCCGCTGCCCCGCACGCCGACTGCCGGCGCGGGAGGAGTCTAGGTGGGAGGCGGCTCGGGGCGGGTCGGCTTCGGGCCGGCTGGTCAGTCGAGCGGGCCGCCCGCGACGTAGATGACCTGGCCGGAGACGAAGCCGGCGTCCTCGCTGCAGAGGAACGAGATCGTCGCGGCGATGTCCTCGGGCTGGCCGACCCGCTGCACGGGGATCTGGGACGCCGAGTGGGCGATGAAGTCCTCGAACGAGACGCCCATGCGCTCGGCGGTCGACCTGGTCATCTCGGTCTGGATGAAGCCGGGGGCGACGGCGTTGGCGGTGACCCCGAACTTGCCGAGCTCGATGGCGAGCGTCTTGCTGAAGCCCTGCAGGCCGGCCTTGGCAGCCGAGTAGTTTGCCTGTCCGCGGTTGCCCTGGGCCGAGCTGGAGGAGAGGTTGACGATCCGGCCCCACTTCTCCTGCGTCATGTGGGCCTGCACCGCCCTGGTCATGAGGAAGGCGCCGCGCAGGTGCACTGCCATGACGGCGTCCCAGTCGTCCTCGGTCATCTTGAAGATCAGGTTGTCGCGGATGATGCCGGCGTTGTTCACCAGGATCGTCGGCGCGCCGAGCTCGTCGGCCACGCGCGCGACCGCGGCCTCGACCTGGTCCGCCTTCGACACATCCACCCCGACGGCGATGGCGCGGCCGCCGGCAGCCGTGACGGCCTCGACGGTCGACGCGCAGGCCGCCTCGTCGAGGTCGAGCACCGCGACGGCGTGGCCGTCCTTCGCCAGGCGCTGGGCGGTGGCGGCTCCGATGCCGCGGGCGGCTCCGGTCACGATGGCGACGCGCGGGGTGCTCATGGGTCCTCCAGGTTCGGGTTGCGGCAGGTGGCCCGAGTTTACTGAGCGGCCGCTTACTGCAGGTGGTCCAGGGGCCGCGGAGGAATCGTGCTGCCGCCCGGCATACAGCACAATGGCGGATTGAGGCCGCTGACGTCCTCGGACGTCCTGCGGCCTTCGCCGCACCCCACACCCCTTATGAAAGGGACCCATGGAGATCTGGCCCGGCAACGCCTACCCCCTCGGCGCGACCTACGACGGCACCGGCGTCAACTTCGCCCTCTTCTCCGAGGCGGCCGAGCGCGTCGAGCTGTGCCTGATCGGGGACGACGGCGAGGAGACCCGCATCGACCTCCCGGAGGTCGACGGCTTCGTCTGGCACGGCTACATCCCGGGCGTCCAGCCCGGCCAGCGCTACGGCTACCGGGTGCACGGTCCCTACGACCCGGCCCACGGGCACCGGTGCAACCCCTCGAAGCTGCTGCTCGACCCCTACGCCAAGGCCTTCGACGGCATGTCCGACGGCGACGAGTCCCTGTTCTCCTACCACTTCGAGGACGGCGAGGCCGACAACGCGGACGAGCTCAACACTCACGACAGCCTTGGCCACACGATGCTGTCGGTTGTCGTCAACCCCTTCTTCGACTGGGGCCAGGACCGGTCGCCGAGGCACCAGTACCACGAGAGCGTCATCTACGAGGCCCACGTCAAGGGCCTCACGCAGAACCACCCCGACATCCCGGAGGAGATCCGCGGCACCTACGCCGGCATCGGTCACCCGGTGACCATCGCCCACCTGCAGGAGCTCGGCATCACCGCGATCGAGCTGATGCCGGTGCACCAGTTCGTGCAGGACTTCACCCTGCTCGACAAGGGTCTGCGGAACTATTGGGGCTACAACACCATCGGCTTCCTCGCGCCCCACAACGAGTACGCCGCCTTCGGCACGCGCGGCGAGCAGGTCGCCGAGTTCAAGGGCATGGTCAAGTCGCTCCACGAGGCCGGCATCGAGGTCATCCTCGACGTCGTCTACAACCACACCGCCGAGGGCAACCACATGGGCCCGACGCTCTCCTTCCGCGGCATAGACAACGCCAACTACTACCGGCTCGTCGACGACGACAAGGCGCACTACTACGACACGACGGGCACCGGCAACAGCCTGCTCATGCGCAGCCCGCACGTGCTCCAGCTGATCATGGACTCGCTGCGCTACTGGGTCACCGAGATGCACGTCGACGGCTTCCGCTTCGACCTCGCCGCCACCCTGGCCCGCCAGTTCCACGAGGTCGACAAGCTGTCGGCCTTCTTCGACCTCGTCCAGCAGGACCCGGTCGTCAGCCAGGTCAAGCTCATCGCGGAGCCCTGGGACGTCGGCGAGGGCGGTTACCAGGTGGGCAACTTCCCGCCTCTGTGGACCGAGTGGAACGGCAAGTACCGCGACACGGTGCGCGACTTCTGGCGCGGCGAGGCCGCAACGCTCGGGGAGTTCGCCTCGCGCATCACCGGCTCCTCCGACCTCTACCAGGGCGACGGCCGGCACCCCATCGCGTCGATCAACTTCGTCACGGCCCACGACGGGTTCACCTTGCGAGACCTGGTGTCCTACAACGAGAAGCACAACGACGCCAACGGTGAGGGAGGCAACGACGGCGAGAGCCACAACCGCTCGTGGAACTGCGGCGTCGAGGGGCCGACCGACGACCCCGAGGTGGCCGACCTGCGCCTGCGCCAGCAACGCAACTTCCTCACGACGCTCCTGGTCTCGCAGGGCGTGCCGATGCTCCTGCACGGCGACGAGATCGGTCGCACCCAGGGCGGCAACAACAACGGCTACTGCCAGGACAACGAGATCTCGTGGGTCGACTGGGACCTCGACGAGGACCAGCTGGACCTGCTCCACTTCACGCGTCGCCTGATCGAGCTGCGCCGGGAGCACCCTGTCTTCCACCGGCGCAGATTCTTCGCCGGCAGTCCTGACCACGGCGGCGAGTCGGAGGTCGGCGACATCGAGTGGTTCGAGCCCGGTGGCGGGCACATGGACGAGGAGAGCTGGGCCAACGGCTACGCCAGGTCGATGGCGGTCTTCCTCAACGGCTCGACGATCCCCGAGCCCGACACCCGCGGCCAGCGCATCGTCGACGACAACTTCCTCGTCCTCTTCAACGGCCACCACGAGCCCCTGCGGTTCACCCTGCCCGACGAGGACTACGGCGGTGGCTGGCTGGTCGACATCGACACCGGCGCGCAGGACATCGACCCGGAGCTCGTCTTCACGCCCGGGTCGCAGGTGACCGCGCAGGCACGCAGCGTCGTGGTGCTGCGCTGCCCCCTGGAGCGGCAGGCCACGTCTGCGGCAGGCGCCGCCGAGCGGCGCCGATGACCGGTATGCCGTCCGGCCGCGTGGCGCACCGCCCGGCACCCGGGCGTCCTGTCCCGTCGGCCACGTACCGTCTGCAGATCCAGCCCACCTTCACCTTCGAGGACGCGTCCGCGCAAGCGGACTACCTTGCGGCGCTGGGAGTTTCGCACGCCTACCTGTCTCCGGTGCTGCAGCCCGCCCCCGGCTCGACGCACGGCTACGACGTCGTCGACCACAGCCGGCTCAACGAGGAGGCGGGCGGTCGCGAGGCCTACGACCGGATGGTGGCGCGGCTGCGCGAGCACGGCGTCCGCGCCGTCGCGGACGTGGTGCCGAACCACATGACGGTGCCGTCGCCGGCATACCTCAACCACCAGTGGTGGTCGCTGCTGCGCGAGGGCAGGGACTCCGAGTTCGCGCACTGGTTCGACATCGACTGGGAGGCAGGTGACGGGCGGGTGCTCATGCCGGTGCTGGGCGCCGCGCTCGAGGAGGTGCTGGCGGACGGCGAGCTGGCCGTCGAGCACTCGGGCGGGCAGAACGGCGACGAGACGGTGGTGCGCTACCACGACCACCAGTTCCCCGTGCGTCCCGGCACCGAGAGCCTCGACCTTCCCGATCTGCTTGCGGCACAGGCGTACCGGCTCGCCTACTGGCGCGAGGGCGGCGACGAGCTGAACTACCGGCGCTTCTTCGACGTCACCACGCTCGCGGCGGTACGGGTCGAGGACCCGGAGGTCTTCGACGCCACCCACGCCCTGCTGCTCGAGCTGGTCCGCAAGGGCGAGCTCGACGGCCTGCGCATCGACCACCCCGACGGCCTGGCCGACCCGCGCGGCTACCTCGACCGGCTCGCTGAGGCCACCGGCGACTCGTGGGTCGTGGCCGAGAAGATCTTGGAGGGCCACGAGGAGCTGCCGGACGACTGGCGCTGTGCCGGCACGACCGGCTACGACACCCTGCTGCGGGTCGGCGGCGTGTTCGTCGACCCGTCGTCCGAGGGCGACCTGACCGCGCTGGCGCGCGAGCTGACCGGCGACCACCGCGCCCTCGAGGAGATCATCGACGAGGCGAAACGCCTTGTCGTCGAACGGATCCAGACGGCCGAGGTCAACCGGTTGCTGCGTCTGGTGGCGCGGGTCGACCCGGACCTCGATCCTGCGGCGTCGCGGCGCGCGCTCGAGGCGCTGCTCGTCGCCATGGACCGCTACCGCGCCTACATCAGGCCGGGGGAGCGGGCGCGGTCCGAGCAGGTCGCGGTGGTCGAGGAGGCGTGCGACCGGGCCGAGACCACGCTGGCCGACTCGGACCACCGGACCCTCTCCCGGATCCGCCAGCTGGTCCTGGGCACCGGCGCGGAGCCGGCCGACCGGGCAGCAGCCGACGACCTCGTGGTGCGGTTCCAGCAGACCTGTGGGCCGGTGATGGCCAAGGCCATCGAGGACACCGCCTTCTACCGCTACGTCCGGCTGGTGTCGCTCAACGAGGTCGGCGGCAACCCGGCGCACCTCGGCACCGGCGTGGGGGAGCTGCACGACTTCGCCGAGCGGCAGCTGGCCTCGTGGCCGACCGCCATGACCACGCTGTCCACCCACGACACCAAGCGCTCCGAGGACGTCAGGGCCCGCATCGGCGTCATCTCCGAGCGTCCCCACGAGTGGGGGCGGTGGCTCGACGAGGCACGTCGGCTGGCGAAGCCCCACCGGCAGGAGCGGCTCGACGCTGCGACCGAGTACCTCCTGTGGCAGACGGCCGTGGGTGCCTGGCCGATCGACCGCGAGCGGCTCCAGGGCTATGCCACCAAGGCCGTCCGCGAGGCCAAGGCGCACACGACGTGGACCGACCCCGACGAGGGCTACGAGGAGGCCGTTGCCCGTTTCGTCGACGGGCTCGCTTCCGACCCGGCGCTCGCAAGGCACATCGAGGCCTGGCACGAGGAGACGGGGGAGTACACCCGCGCGGCCGTCCTGGGGCAGAAGCTGCTCCAGCTCGTCATGCCGGGGGTGCCCGACGTCTACCAGGGCACCGAGCTGGTCGACCTCTCACTCGTCGACCCCGACAACAGGCGGCCGGTCGACTTCACCGAGCGCCGACGCCGGCTCGAGGCGCTCGACGGGGGAGCGGCCCCCGCCGACCTCGACGACGACAAGCTGCTCGTCACCTCGCGGGCGCTGCGCCTGCGGCGCAAGCACCCGGAGTGGTTCACCGGCGAGGCCGCGGCCTACGAGCCCCTCGCGGCGACCACCCCGCACGCCCTCGGTGTCGGTCGGGGCGACGCGTCCGGCGTGCAGGCGGTCGCCGTGGTGACCAGGCTGGCCGCGGGCCTCGAGGCGGCCGGGGGCTGGGGTGCCCACCGGGTCTCCCTGCCACCGGGCACCTGGCGCGACCTGCTCACGGGGCAGACCACCTCGACCCACGACAGCGAGGGCATCCCGGTGGCGGAGTTGCTCGCCGGCCTGCCGGTCGCTTTGCTTGTCCGCGATGAGTACTGAACAGCGCGGCAGCAGAACGACGACGGCGGGCCGGGGCCGGCCCACGGGCCAGGCATCGAGGAGCCACGAGCTCAGGGTCTGGGCGCCCGACGCCCAGCGCGTGGCCGTGCACGTCGGTTCCCCGGACGAGGACCCGGCGGTCCAGTCCATGACGGCAGCAGGGGGTGGCTGGTGGACCTGGCGGACCACGGCTGCGAGCGGGCCGCTCGACTACGCCTTCAGCGTCGACGGGGGTGAGCCCCGCCCGGACCCGCGCAGCGCCTGGCAGCCCCACGGCGTGCACGGCCCGAGCCGCACCTTCGACACCGGCGCCCACGAGTGGACCGACAGCACCTGGGCGGGCCCGCAGCAGGGCCTCGGGACGCTCGGTGGCGTCGTCTACGAGCTGCATGTCGGCACGTTCACCCCTGAGGGCACCTTGGACTCCGCCGTCGGCAGGCTCGACCACCTCGTCGACCTCGGGGTCGACGTCGTGGAGCTCATGCCGGTGGCCGCCTTCGACGGCCGGTGGAACTGGGGTTACGACGGCGTCGCCCCGTATGCCGTGCACGAGGCCTACGGGGGGCCGGCTGCCCTGCAGCGCTTCGTCGACGCCTGCCACCAGCGCGGGCTCGGGGTGTGCCTGGACGTGGTCTACAACCACCTCGGCCCCGCGGGGAACTACCTCGGCACCTTCGGGCCGTACTTCACCGACGCGCACGCCACCCCGTGGGGTGCGGCGCTGAACCTCGACCAGGAGGGCAGCCAAGAGGTCCGCCGCTGGATCATCGACAACGCGCTTCGCTGGTTCGGGGAGTTCCGCGTCGACGCGCTGCGGCTCGACGCGGTGCACGAGCTGCGCGACGACTCCGACCGGCACGTCCTGGCGCAGCTCGCCGACGAGGTCAAGGCCCTCGAGCTCCGGCTCGGGCGCCCGCTGACGCTGATCGCCGAGAGCGACCTCAACGACCCGGCCATGGTCACGCCGACCTCCGAGGGCGGCCGGGGCATGGACGCGCAGTGGGACGACGACGTGCACCACGCCCTCCACGTCTCACTGACGGGGGAGCGCCAGGGCTACTACGCCGACTTCGGGGGCTTCAGCCCGCCGCTGCCGGACGGTGGTCCCCTCACCGTGCTGGCCAAGACGCTCACCCAGGTGTTCCTGCATGACGGCCGGTACTCGAGCTTCCGCGAGAGCGAGTGGGGCGCCCGGGTCGACCGAGCGGCCGTCGACGGCCGCCGCTTCCTGGCCTACCTGCAGACCCATGACCAGGTGGGCAACCGCGCCGTGGGCGACCGCATCAGCGCGATCACCTCGCCGGGACAGCAGGCCGTCGGCGCGGCCCTCTACCTCACCGCGCCCTACACGCCGATGCTGTTCATGGGTGAGGAGTGGGCGGCGAGCACGCCGTTCCAGTTCTTCACCGACTTCGGCGACGCCGAGCTCCGCGAGGCCGTCTCCGAGGGTCGTCGGAGCGAGTTCGAGTCGCACGGCTGGGCTTTCGACGACGTGCCGGACCCGCAGGACGAGGCGACCTACCGGCGCAGCCAGCTCGACTGGGCCGAGGCCCGCGAGCGCGGTCACGCCCGGATGCTGGGCTGGTACCGCGACCTGATCGCCCTGCGGCGCAGCGAGGCCGACCTCGGTGACGGCCGGCTCGACCGGGTCGAGGTTGCCTGCCACGACGACAACCGGTGGCTGGTCATGCGTCGGGGCGCTGTCTGCACGGTTGCCAACCTCAACGAGGCCGAGCAGACGGTTCCGGTGCCGGCCGGCATCCGCTCGGTGCTGCTCGCGTGGGACCCCGCAGCCACCGCGGTCGACGACCAGGGGCTGAGGCTGCCCGGCCACGGCGTCGCGGTGGTGCGGCTCCGTCAGGGAGCGGAGTCGACGGACCAGTCAGCGGTCTCGAGCGGCCGGGGCGCGGCGTCGAGGTCGTAGGTCAGGAGGTCGGTGCGCACCGCCAGCCGGTCGTAGGTCGACTGCGCCGTGGTGTTGGACGCCCTGGTGACCCAGCGGACGTGGCTCCAGCCGCGCTCGCCGCAGCGCTCCTGCAGGGCCGCCAGCAGCGCGTCCACCGCGCCGGTGCCCCGCTCCCCGGGGGCGACGAACAGGTCGTCGAGGAAGCAGGCGGTGCTGCCGTGGAGCGGCCTGGGGAACGGCCGGTAGTGCGCCAGTCCCACGGGCTCGGCGTCGGCTGCCGGCCGCACCACGACAGCCTCGAGCTCGTGGTCCGGGTCCATCAGCCACGACCACACGACCGTTGAGACCTCGACCGGACGCGCCGACTCGTAGAACTCGAGGTACCCCCTGTGCAGGCGGGACCAGGCTTCACGGTCCTGCGGCCGCAGGTCGTCGACGACCCAGCGCCCGGGGTCGCGCTCGGGCATCACGAGTCCTTCACGCGGATCATGCCCTCCTGCGCCACGGTGGCCAGGAGCGTGCCGTCCGGGGCGAACATCTGGCCGGCCCCCAGCCCCCGGCCGCTGGAGGCCGACGGCGAGTGCTGGGTGTAGAGGATCCAGTCGTCGGCGCGACCCCGGCGGTGGAACCACATGGCGTGGTCGAGGCTCGCCGGGCGGAGCCGGCGGTCCGACCACGCGAGCCCGTGCTTGCGCAGCACCGACTCGAGCAGCGAGTAGTCCGAGGCGTACGCGAGGACGGCCGCGTGCAGCAGCGGGTCGTCGGGGAGCGAGCCGATCGCCTTGAGCCAGACCGACTGGTGCGCCGCCCGCTGGGCTCCCGGCTTGAGGTAGAGGTGGCCCTCGACGTGCCGCAGGTCGATCGGTCGCTGGTAGGCGAAGAACTGCGCGGCGGGGTGGTCGATGGTGCCGAGCGTCTCCTCGACCGACGGCAGCATCTCGGGGTCCGGCGCCGCCGGCATCTCGGCCTGGTGGTCGAGTCCCTCGGCCGGTGCCTGGAACGAGGCGATCATCGACAGGATCGTCTTGCCGTACTGGATGGCGTGCACCCGCCGGGTGGAGAACGAGTTGCCGTCGCGCATCCGCTCCACGGCGAACCGGATCGGGTGGCTGTCGTCACCCGGGCGCACGAAGTAGGCGTGCAGGGAGTGGATGGACCGCCGGCCGCCGTCGACGTCGGCCACCGTGCGACCCGCCGCGACGACGGACTGGGCCAGCACCTGCCCGCCGAACACCCGGCCGTGGGGCTGGGGCTGGCTGCGGCCCACGAAGACCTGGGCCTGCGACTCGCCGAGGTCGGTCTCGTCGTCGTCGGGCAGGCCGCGGACCGCGATCTGCGCGGTGCCGAGCTCGTCGAGGTCGAGGACGTCGAGAAGGTCGGCGAGGGGGTCGAGGCGGGGCTTCTCGTCGCTCGTGGTCACCCGGCGACGATAGCCGGTGCCCGTGCTCGCCCGCCCGGGGCGCCCGCTCGTGCTCGCCCGCCCGGGGCGCCCGCTCGTGCTCGCCCGCCCGCGGCGCCCGCCGGCGGGCCAGACCTGGGTGCTACCCCTCGACGGCGAGGACGAAGGGCAGCACGCCCTCGGCGCCCGCCTCCCGCAGCGCCTGCGACGCCACCGTGAGGGTCCAGCGCGAGGAGGCGACGTCGTCGACGAGCAGCACCGGCCCGGGCACCTGCGAGAGCGCCTCGGCAAGCGCCGGTCCCACGGCGAGCCGGCCCCACACCCCGGCGAGCCGGAAGGCGCTGTTGCCACCGGCCTCGCCCACCGGCCCCTCCGCGACGAGGTCGAGCGAGCCGAGGAAGGGCAGCCGGCCGATCTCGGCCAGGCCCCGGGCCGCGGACAGCACGAGCTGGGGCCGCCTGCGCGAGGGGACCGCGACGACGGCTGCCGGCCGCTGCGCCCAGCCCCAGTCGCGCAGCACCGGCACGCACGCCCGGAGCAGCTCGGCGTCGACCGGGGCGTCCTCCCGCAGGAGTCCGCGCAGCCGCTGCCCCCACCCGAGGTCGGTCAGTCGTGCGAGGGCCCGCCCGGTCTCCATGGCCTCCGTCGCGGGGATCCGCCCCTTCAGTGGCACGCCGAGGCGATCCATGCCGCTCGGCCACTGTGACCGCGGCTCGAGCTCGACCCCGGCGCGCTCCAGCCGCCCGCGCGCCGAGACGACCGCGGTCTCGGGGATGTCGGTCGGGAACCACGGTCCGGCACAGGCGTCGCAGCGGTCGCACGGCGCGGCGGTGGCGTCGTCGAGCGACTCCTGCAGGAAGGCCATGCGGCACTGCGTGGTGCGCTCGTAGTCGAGCATGAGGCCCTGCTCGCGCCGGCGTGCCTCGCTGACCCGCGCGTAGCGCTCCGCGTCATAGGCCCAGGGCTGTCCGGTCGCCGTCCAACCGCCCGACACGCGCTGCACGGCGCCGTCGACGTCGAGCACCTTCAGCAGCAGCTCGAGCCGGGTGCGGCGCACGTCGACGATGGTCTCGAGCGCCACGGTCGACAGCGGCCGTGACGACTCCGCCAGCGCCTTGAGCACCGCGTCGGCCTGGTCCTGCCGCGGCATGGAGGCCGACGCGAAGTACGCCCAGATCTCCTTGTCCTCCGGCCCCGGCAGCAGCAGCACGTCGGCCCGCTCGGTCGCGCGACCGGCGCGACCCACCTGCTGGTAGTAGGCAACGGGGGAGGAGGGGGCGCCGAGGTGCAGCACGAACCCGAGGTCGGGCTTGTCGAAGCCCATGCCGAGCGCGCTGGTAGCGACCAGGGCCTTCACCTCGTTGTCGCGCAGCGCGGCCTCGAGGCGCTCGCGGTCGGCCGGGTCGGTGCGGCCGGTGTAGGCCTGCACGGCGTGCCCCGCCTCCCGCAGGGCGGCCGCGACGTCCTCGGCCGCGGAGACGGTCAGGCAGTAGACGATGCCGCTGCCCGGCAGGTCGTCGAGGTGGGCGAGCAGCCAGGCCAGCCGCTGCTCGGGCGAGGTCTGGCGCAGCACCCCGAGGCGCAGCGACTCACGCGCCAGCCCACCGCGCAGCGTGAGCACCTCGTGGCCTCCCGCGCCCAGCTGCTCCACGACGTCGGTGACGACCCGGGCGTTCGCGGTGGCGGTCGTGGCCAGGACGGGGGTGTGGTCCGGAAGCGTGGTGAGCAGGTCGCGGATGCGGCGGTAGTCGGGCCGGAAGTCGTGGCCCCAGTCGCTGACGCAGTGGGCCTCGTCGACCACCAGCAGGCCGCACCGGCGCGCGAGGTCGGGCAGCTGCTCGTCGCGGAAGCGCGGGTTGTTGAGCCGCTCGGGGCTGACCAGCAGGACGTCGACCTCGTCGGCGGCCAGTGCCGCGCTGACCCGGCCCCACTCCTCGGCGTTGGCCGAGTTCATCGACACCGCGCGGATGCCGGCGCGCTGCGCCGCCCCGATCTGGTCACGCATGAGCGCCAGAAGGGGCGAGACGATCACGGTGGGCCCGGCGCCCTGGGCCCGGCGCAGGGCGGTCGACACGAAGTACACCGCCGACTTGCCCCACCCGGTGCGCTGCACCACCAGCACCCGCTGGCGCGACCCCACGAGCGCCTCCACGGCCTCGAGCTGGCCGTCGCGGAAGGCGGCGTCCTCGCGGCCGACGAGGCGCCGCAGGACGGTGGTCGCCTCCTCGGTGAGGCCAGTGCTTGCGGTGGTGGCAGACATGCGCACCACCGTATGCCGCGTGGCCGACAGAGCGGGCCCCGCACCCCCGGGACCTGTGGACAGCCTCGACCCGAGGCGGCGAAGCCGGGATGGGAGGATGGCCCGCATGGCCAACGTGAGAGCGGAGCGATACAGCGCCGACGTCCCGCTGCGCTGGAGCGACATGGACGCCTACGGACACGTCAACAACGTGCAGTTCCTGCGCCTGCTCGAGGACGCGCGGGTCATCGGGTTCCAGGAGTGGTTCGGCGACGAGCGTTCGGTGCTCGACCAGGGAGTCCTCGTCGCGCGCCACGAGATCGAGTACCTCGCCCCCCTGAAGTTCCGGCACGCCCCGATCGCCGTGGACATGTGGGCCACCCGCATCGGCGGCGCCTCCTTCGACCTCGCGTACGAGGTCCGCGACCCGGCGGGGGTCGGCGAGGCGCTCTACGCCCGGGCCGAGACGACCCTGGTGCTGTACAGCTTCACCGACGGCAAGCCGCGGCGGCTGGCGGAGGCGGAGAAGGCCACCCTGCAGCGGCACGAGGGCGAGCCGGTGCCGTTCCGCTGGCGCCGTCGATGACCGACCTGCGGTTCCCCGACGCCGAGGCTCTCGCCGACCTCGGCACACTGGTGGCGCGGGCGAAGTCCGTGGACCCCGAGGGTGCCATCAGGTTGCAGGCGAACGGCCGCACCCTCGCCGCCTACGTCGGCGTGCTGCCCGGGACCGGGCTGCTGGCGGAGGGCGCCGTCATCGGCCTGCGCACCATGCCGCTGGCCGAGGACTCCGCCGTCGACGTGATCGTGTCCCTGGCAGCGGTCTCCGACCGGCTGGCCCGTCGCGACACCGACCCCGGACGGCCAGCGCTCGCCGTGCCACCGGTGAGCGTGCGCGCACCGTGGGCGGCGGTGGCCCCACCGCGCGGCGGCTGGGAGCGGGTCGGCAGCCTCGCCGCCGACGTGGTCAACGAGGCCGCGCGCGAGGGGATCGAGGAGGTGGCGCAGGGCACCCCGCAGCAGGCCGGCGGCCACGCGGTGGCTGCGCTGCGTCAGCGGGTCTGGCAGCGCAGCACCACCACCGTGCCGCCCTTCCCGGCGGGCGGTGCCTTCGCGGCATACGTGCTGGGGTTCACGCCGGCCGGCGCCGAGGTCACGGTGTTCGCGCACGGTCGCTGGACACGGCTGTCCACGCCGGTCGGGCACGTCCTCGTGCGCTGAGCCCCACCCTGCCCCGGGGTTGCCCCGAACCGGCGGCACGGGCGCGCCGCCTGCGCGATACTGCTCCTCTCGGGGCGAGGCCCCGCACCTGGGTGAGGAGGTGGCGAGGCGGTGTACGACCACCCCCTGTTCGTCCAGACGCTCTCCGCCTTCACGCACACCCTGCTGACGCCCTACGACACGCAGACGATGCTCGAGGAGCTCACCGACCGGGTGACCGCGGTGCTCAGCCTCACCGGCAGCGGGGTGGCGCTCGCGGTCGACGGCCACCTCACCCTGGCGAGCGCGCTGCCCAACGCCGTGGCCGACCTCGAGCGGTTGCAGGAGCAGCTGGAGGCCGGTCCGACCTGGGACGCCCACCGCACTGGGACGGCGGTCACGGTGACGGACCTTCGTGAGCAGGTGCCCGGCTGGGAGGGTGTCCCCGAGGCGGCGGAGCGGCTCGGCCTGCGCGCGGTGGCCGCGGTGCCGATGCGGCTGGGGGAGTGGAGCGTCGGCGCCTTGAGCCTGTATGCCGGCGAGCCCCGGGAGTGGCCCGAGGAGGACGTGGCCGCCGCCGCCGCCCTCGCCGACATGGCGACCGGCTACCTCGTCAACGCCTCGAAGCTGCGCCAGCAGGAGCAGCTCGCCGAGCAGCTGCAGACCGCGTTGGACAGCCGGGTGGTCATCGAGCAGGCCAAGGGCATGGTGGCCGCCGCGGAGGGCATCACCGTCGACGAGGCGTTCGCCCGGATCCGGCGCTACGCGCGCGACCGCAACCTCGTGCTCCGCACGGTGGCCCAGCAGGTGGTCTCCGAGGGGCTGCGTCCGTAGGCGCCGCCCGAGAAGCGGGCTCTGCTCCTACGTCCAGGGCGGGCGCGGCCACGACGCCGAGGCCGATCTCGCTGCTGCGAGGGTCGCCCCGCCCACCCGAGCGGCTGGGCCGGGACCCCCGCGCCACGTCGCCCGCCGGGTGCGCAGCTGGGCCACGACCGACCGCTGCCGCGACAGCAGCGGTGCCACCTCGGGGTTGACCACCATGGCCTGCCCGTCCGAGACGAGGAACGGCGTCGACCGCAGGCTGTCCTCGATGTGCGTCAGCATGCCGAGGAGCTCGCGCACCGACGCGCTCGCCAGGTCGGTCAGGTCGGCGGTGAGAGGGGTCGTGGTCGTGTTGATCATGCGCTGCTCCACGTGGGGGTCACCGGGTAGAGGCAGGGCCACCGTGCGGTCCAGAGCAGCGCCACGAGTAAGGATGCGGCCGGGGTCAGGGGCCGTCGATGACGTCGACATTACGGTGATGTCACGTAGGCGCGCAGGCATTTTCGCGGATTTCCCTGAAGTCAGGTCTTTGGTCCCCGTGACCTGCGGCTGCCCGATGTGGCCGTGGTTTCACCCCGCCAGCGTGCCGCCCCGTTCGGTGAGGACCTCCGCGAGGGTGTCGATGCGGTCGGAGACGATGCCGTCGACCCCGAGGTCGAGGAGGCGGTGCATCTCCTCGCGGTCGTCGATGGTCCACACGTGCAGATGCTTGCCGTGGCGGTGCACCCGATCCACCAGGCCCCGGGTCACGAGGGTGACCCGACGGCCCGCCACCGTGTGCTGCGGCGGGATCTGCAGCACCGGGGACGGTGTCCGCAGCCACCGCGTGAGCACCCCAGGACCGAAGCGGAGTGCGGCCACCCCGACCTGCCCGGCGGCCGTCGCCAGCCGGGGCCCGAGGGCGCGGCGGACGGCGCGCAGCCGGCGCTCGGAGAACGACCCGACGCACACCCGGTCGACCGCGTCGTGCTCGCGGATGGTGCGCACGAGCGGCTCGACCGCACCGGGGGCCTTGACGTCGATGTTGACCCGGGCGTCGGGGAACTCCTCGAGCAGGTGGGCGAGGAGGGGGATCTCCTCGGTGCCGTTGATGCGGGCCTCGCGCACCGCGGCATACGGCAGGTCGGCGACGGCGCCGGAGGCGTCGGTGACCCGGTCGAGGTGCGTGTCGTGGAACGCCAGCAGGTGACCGTCCGCGGTGGCGTGCACGTCGGTCTCGAGGTAGCGGTAGCCGAGCCGGACCGCGGTGCGGAACGCGGCCAGGGTGTTCTCGAGGTCGAGGTTGTCGGCGTGCAGGGCGCCGCCGCGGTGGGCGAGGCCGATCGGGGTGCTCGCGTCCAGGTACGGGAAGTCGGCGGCTCTCACGGCTTCAGTCTGCCGTGGGAGCCGCCGACGTTCTCGTCAGCGGTGCCGGTGCGCCGGGGGCGGGTGGGTCAGAGCGCCGCCCACACCGCTGTGTCGGCGGGCACGCGGCCGTCGGCGTCCAGCGGGCCGGAGGCGACCAGCACGCGGGCACCCTCGGGCAGGGCCACCGCTGCGTCGCCGAGGTTGGCCAGCACCAGGGTGGAGCCGTCACCGGCGCCGGTGTTCTCGAGGGCCACCACGTCGTCACCGAAGCCCTCGACGAAGCGCAGCCCACCGGTGCCGAGCGAACGCTGCCGACGGGTGGTGAGCAGCTGGCGGTAGAGCTCGAGCGTGGAGCCGGCAACGCCCTCCTGCTGGTCGACGGCGTACTCGCCGTAGACCGCGGGCTGGGGGAGCCAGGTGCTCTCCGAGGGGCCGAAGCCGAAGGACGGGGCGTCGCCCTGCCACGGCATCGGCACCCGGCACCCGTCCCGGCCGATCTCCTCACCGCCGGTGCGGTGGAAGGCCGGGTCCTGCCGGTACTCGTGCGGCATGTCGGTGGAGTCCGGCAGGCCGAGCTCCTCGCCCTGGTAGAGGTAGGCGCCGCCGGGGAGGCCGAGCATCAGGGTGGTCGCAGCGCGGGCGCGCTTCAGGCCGAGCTCGCGGTCGGGCTGCGGGTCGGCGGCGCTGATGCCGTTGGGGCGCTTGCTGCCGACCGGCAGGCCGAGGCGCGAGGCGTGGCGCACGACGTCGTGGTTAGACAGCACCCAGGTGCTCGGCGCGCCCACGGAGTCCGCGGCCTGCAGCGACGACGCGATGACCGCACGCAGGTCGTCGGCACGCCAGGCGGTGCCGAGGAAGTCGAAGTTGAACGCCTGGTGCATCTCGTCGCTGCGGACGTACATCACCGCGCGCTCCTGCGGCTCCACCCAGGCCTCGGCGCACAGGATGCGGTCGGGCTGGCCGTAGGAGTTGAGGATCTCGCGCCATCGGCGGTAGATCTCGTGGACGCCGTCCTGGTCCCACATCGGGGGCTTGGGGGAGTCGGCGCCGTGGCGGCCCTCGTCGAGCAGGTGCAGGTCGGCGCTCCAGTGCGGCAGGCCCTGCTCCTTGATGAGGCCGTGCGCCACGTCGACGCGGAAGCCGTCGACGCCGCGGTCGAGCCAGAAGCGCAGGATCGACTCGAACTCGGCGCGCACCTCGGGGTGCTCCCAGTTGAAGTCCGGCTGCTTGGAGTCGAACAGGTGCAGGTACCACTGGCCGTCCTCGACGCGGGTCCAGGCCGACCCGCCGAAGACCGAGTGCCAGTCGTTCGGCGGCTCGCTGCCGTCCTCGCCCTGGCCGTCGCGGAACATGTAGCGCTCGCGCTCGGGGCTGCCCGGGCCGGCGGCCAGCGCGGCCCGGAACCACTCGTGCTCGTCGGAGGAGTGGTTGGGCACGAGGTCGACGATCACCTTCAGGCCCAGCTCGCGGGCGGCGGCCAGCATGGCGTCGGCGTCCTCGAGGGTGCCGAAGAGCGGGTCGATGTCGCGGTAGTCGGCCACGTCGTAGCCGGCGTCGGCCTGCGGGGAGCGGTAGAACGGGGAGAACCACACCGCGTCGACACCGAGCGCCTTGAGGTACGGCAGGCGCGCTGTCACGCCGGGCAGGTCGCCGATGCCGTCGCCGTTGCCGTCGGCCCAGGACCGCGGGTAGATCTGGTAGATGACGGCGCTGCGCCACCACGCGGCGTCGGGGGAGTCCGGCGCGTGCAGCAGCTCAGCGGTGCGGGCGGGGGAGTCGAGAACGTCGGTCACGGGCCACCATGATCCACGAGTTGGCGCGCGGAGTGAACTCCATTTCGCAAAGTCTTGCGAATCAAGCAAGAAATTTCACATGGTCGTGACGTGCAGCAACCTCTGCTAGCACGAGTTGCTGCGGCCGACCCACGTTGCTGCATACCCCTGGGGCAGCAACCTCTGCCGGGTCGAGCGCGAGGCGTGACGAAAGACGGTGCCGTCAGTCCTCGAAGGCGTTGACGAGCGAGTGGGCGGCCCGCTCGAGGTAGTCGCGCAGCAGGAGGTCGTCGGCCGGGGCGAGGCCGAGGGTGTCGACGGCGGCCATCATGTGCAGCAGCCATCGGTCGCGCTGGGTCGGCGTGACCTTGAAGGGCACGTGCCGCATCCGCAGCCGCGGGTGGCCCCGCTGCTCGGAGTAGGTCGTCGGGCCACCCCAGTACTGCTCGAGGAACATCCGCAGGCGGTCCTCCGCGGGCCCGAGGTCCTCCTCGGGGTAGAGCGCCCGCAGGTCGGGGTCGCCGGCCACCCCGCGGTAGAACTCGTGCACCAGCCTGCGGAAGGTCTGGTGCCCGCCGACCTGGTCGTAGAAGCTCTGCTGCTGCCCCGCTGGAATCACCGGGACAGTCTCTCACTCACCGCCCGGCAGGTCCGAACGGCGTCAGCGGCGGCCCCTGCACCCCGGCCGCGTCGAAGGCTGCCTTGACGCGCTCGCGGATCTCGCGGGAGACGCCGTACTGCTGCTCAGGGGCGGTCTTGGCCAGCACTCGGATCGTGACGGCCGTGCCGCTGACGGACTCGACACCGAGCACCTGCGGCTCCTCGAGGAGCATGTCCTTCCACGCGGGCTCCTCGTCGAGGCGGTGCACGACTTCGCGGATCAGCGGGATGACCTTCTCGAGGTTCTCCGCGTAGGAGACCGGGATGTCGACGAGCGCGGTCGACCAGCCCTGGCTCTTGTTGCCGATCCGGATGATCTCGCCGTTGCGGACGTACCAGACGACGCCGCTGGGGTCGCGCAGCCGCGTCACCCGCAGCGAGACCTCCTCCACGGTGCCGATGGCCTCACCGGTGTCGACGATGTCACCGACGCCGTACTGGTCCTCGAGGATCATGAAGATCCCGGAGAGGAAGTCCTTCACGAGGCTCTGCGCGCCGAAGCCGAGGGCCACACCACCGACACCGGCGGTGGCGAGCAGCGGGGCGAGGTCGACACCGACCGTCGACAGGATCGTCAGGGTCGTGAGGATCGCGATGGCGATGGTGACGATGTTGCGCAGCAGCGACCCCATGGTCAGGGTGCGCTGGCGGTGACGCTCGTGCGCGATGCCCGTGGCGTTGCTGAGCACCCGGCTGGCACGGCCGCCCTGCTTCTCCCGCCGGGCGTCGGCCTTGGCCAGCGTGACGTTGACGACCCGGTCGATCGAGCGGTTCAACAGCCACCGCAGCACCACGGCCGCGAGCAGGGTCACCAGCACCATCAGGGGCCAGCCGGAGAACCACTCCCACGCGCTCTCGGGTGTCACCGCGGAGATGGTCTCCACGAACTGGTCCAGCACCAAGCTCAACGTCATGCGGGCCATTGTTCCCATGACGGGCAGCCCGATTCGAAACGGGCACGCCCGCTGCGCACGGCACTGTGAACCGACTCACGCTCTGGGGCGCGTGATGGCCCGCTCGAGGCAGCGAGCCAACGACCTCGTATGCCGGGGGCGCGCCTGAGGCGGCCCGTGACCGTGGGAGGCGAGCCCCCGGCACAAAGTCGGTGCGGCGTCAGCCCCGGGCGTCGCGCTCCTGCGCCCGCAGCGCGCGGGCGATGCTGTCGCGGTTCTCCGAGACCAGGCGCACGAGCGCGGCGGGGGCGTCGTGGTGGGCGTCGAGCCAGGCCTGGGTGGCGTCGAGCAGCTCCTGGTTCGCCAGGGCGGCCGGGTAGAACTGCTGGACGATCGACTCGGCGATCGCGTGCGTGCGCCTGCCCCAGACCTCGAGCAGCATCGCGTGGTACTTCTCGACGTAAGGAAGCAGCAGCGTCGGGTCGACCGCACGGCCAAAGCCGAGGCTCGTCGCGTCGAGCACGCTGTTGGGCAGCTGGTCGGACTCCACCCCGGCCGCCCATGCCGCTGCCTTGGCCTCGGGTGTGGGGCGGGCCGCCAGCGCGCGGGCCTCGCGCTCGCGACCGGTCGAGGTGTTGTCGCGCTCGCGCTCGGCGCGCACCTGCGCCTCGTCGGCTGCGCCGGCGGCCGCCATCGAGGTCAGCAGCGTCCACCGCATCTCGGTGTCGATGGCCAGGCCGTCGAGCACCTCGGTGCCCTCGAGCAGGCCACGGACGTAGCCGGCGTCGTCGGCGGAGGTGAGCATCCCGGCATACGTGGTCACGAGCTGGAGCTGGGCGTCGCTGGCCGGCTCGGCCCGCCGCGCCAGCTCCTTCAGGGACGCCACGGTGCGGGCGAGGGTCTCCTGGCGGCGCTCCTCAGCGGTGTACAGGAGCACCGTCGTCTGGAGCTGGCCGAGCAGGGTGCGCAGCAGGGTGGAGTCCGTCTCGCCGGGCAGCGAGGCCAGCACGAGGTCGACGAAGGCGCGCGCGGGCATCTCGGCGTCACGGGTCATGTCCCAGGCGGCGCCGAGCACGAGCGCGCGCGGCAGGCTGTCCTGGAATCCGCGGGGGTGCGCCAACGCGGTGGCGAGCGAGCGCTCGTCGAGACGGATCTTGGCGTAGGCCAGGTCGTCGTCGTTGACGAGCAGGAGGTCGGGCTGGGCCCTGCCGACGAGCTCGGGCACGTCGGTGCTCTCGCCGTCGACGTCGAGCTCGAGGCGGTCGGTGCGCACCAGGGCATCGCCCTCCACGGCGTACAGGCCCACCGCCAGGCGGTGCGGGCGCAGCGTCTCGTAGCCCTCGGCATACGTCTGCACGATCCGCGCCGAGGTGATCACGCCCTGCTCGTCGACCTCGACCTCGGGACGCAGCGTGTTGACGCCGGCGGTCTCGAGCCAGAGCTTGCTCCAGGTGTCGAGGTCGCGGCCAGAGGTGGCGGCCAGCTCGTCGAGCAGGTCGGCCAGGGTGGTGTTGCCCCAGGCGTGCTTGGCGAAGTAGCTGCGCAGGCCGGCGACGAACGGCTCACGGCCGACGTAGGCCACCAGCTGCTTGAGCACCGAGGCGCCCTTGGCGTAGGTGATGCCGTCGAAGTTGACCTCGACGTCCTCGAGGTCGCGGATCGGGGCGACGATCGGGTGCGTGGAGGAGAGCTGGTCCTGGCGGTAGGCCCACGCCTTCTCCGAGGTGCCGAAGGTGGTCCAGGCGGTCTCCCACTGGGTGGCCTCTGCCTGGCAGGTCGTGGAGGCCCACTCGGCGAACGACTCGTTGAGCCACAGGTCGTTCCACCACTTCATCGTCACGAGGTTGCCGAACCACATGTGGGCCAGCTCGTGCAGGATCGTCAGCGCGCGGCGCTCGATGATCGCCTCGGTGACCTTGGCGCGGAAGACGTAGATCTCGTTGATGGTGACGGCGCCGGCGTTCTCCATCGCGCCCATGTTGTACTCCGGCGTGAACAGCTGGTCGTACTTGGCGAACGGGTACTCGCTGTCGAACTCGTTCTCGAAGAATGCGAACCCGCGCTTGGTGCAGTCGAAGATGTTGTCGGCGTCGAGGTGCTGCAGCATCGACTTGCGGCAGAAGATGCCCAACGGCACGGTGCCCTTGCGGGTCTCCACCTCGTCGCGCACCACGGCGTACGGGCCGGCGACCAGCGCCGTGATGTAGCACGACATGCGCGGGGTGGGCTCGAAGGCCCAGGTGGCGACGCCGTCACCGGCCGGGCTGGGCTCGGGGGTGGGGGAGTTGGAGACGACCTCCCAGTGGCTCGGCGCCGTGACCGTGAACGCGTAGCTGGCCTTGAGGTCGGGCTGCTCGAAGACGGCGAACATGCGGCGGCAGTCGGCCACCTCGAACTGCGAGTAGAGGTAGACCTCGTTGTCGACCGGGTCGACGAAGCGGTGAAGGCCCTCGCCCGTGTTCATGTAGACGCCGGTCGCGTCGATGGTGAGCTCGTTGTGCTCGGCGAGGGAGGGGACCTGCACGCGGACGCCGTCGAAGTGCGCGGCCGGGTCGAGCGACTCGCCGTTGAGCGTGATCGACTCGACCGACTCGGCGATGAGGTCGATGAAGGTGGAGGCGCCCGGCTCGGGGCTGGAGAACGTCACCGTGGTGCGGGTGCGGAACGTCTTCTCGGAGGTGGTCAGGTCGAGCTCGACGTCGTAGTGGTCGACACTCACGATCGCGGCGCGGGCGATGGCCTCGTCGCGGGTCAGGTTCTTGCCGGGCACGGGAAGTCTCCTGGTGGTCTGGGCGTGGATGGCGGCCATGATGGCACGCCGGTCAGCGGCCCCGGCAGGGACTGAGGCACTCTGCCCGTTGAGGCCTGATTCGCCGGAAATGGCAGAATGCTGCGCTATGAGTGACTCCACGAACACCCGGACCCGGTCGGCCGCAGAGTTCTGGTTCGACCCGCTCTGCCCGTGGGCCTGGATGACCTCGCGCTGGATGACGGAGGTCGAGCAGGTCCGCCCGGTTGACGTCACCTGGTCGGTCATGAGCCTGTCCGTCCTGAACGAGGGACGCGACCTGCCCGAGGACTACCGCGCGCTCATGGACCGCGGTTGGGGACCCGTCCGCGTCGTCATCGCCGCCGCCCGTGAGTACGGCGACAAGGTCGTCAAGCCCCTGTACGACGCGATGGGCACCCGGATCCACGTCCAGGACGAGAAGGACCTCGACGCCGTGGTCGCCGCGGCGCTCGACGAGGTCGGCATCGACCCCGGCCTCGCGCGGTTCGCAGGCAGCGACGAGGTCGACGACCGGCTGCGCGCCAGCCACCAGCGCGCCATCGACCTCGTCGGCGACGAGGTGGGCACCCCGGTGGTGGCCGTCAACGGGGTCGCGTTCTTCGGGCCGGTGGTCAGTCCGGCCCCCAAGGGAGAGGACGCCGGGCGGCTCTGGGACGGTTGCGTCCTGGTGGCCGGTACGCAAGGGTTCTTCGAGCTCAAGCGGAGCCGGACGGTAGGCCCGATCTTCGACTAGGCCCGAACTGACGAGGAGAACGTCCATGCGCGTCCACATCGGCGGCGACCACGCCGCATACGAGCTGCTCGGCGAGCTCGTCGCCTTCCTCGAGGAGGAGGGACACGAAGTGACCAACCACGGCCCGCACGACTACGACGCACAGGACGACTACCCGGTCTTCTGCCTGCGGGCGGCCGAGGGCGTGGCTGCAGACCCCGGCTCGCTCGGCATCGTGCTCGGCGGGTCGGGCAACGGCGAGCAGATGGCCGCCAACAAGGTCGCCGGCATCCGGGCGGCGCTCTGCTACAACGAGGAGCTGGCGCGGCTGGCCCGTGAGCACAACAACGCGCTCGTGCTGTCGATCGGCGCCCGGATGAACAGCAGCGACGAGGCCAAGGCCATGGTGCGGACCTTCCTGGGCACCGAGTACTCCGGCGAGACCCGGCACCAGCGGCGGATCGACATGCTGACCGCCTACGAGCAGTCCGGTGCCCTGCCGCCCCTGCCGGGTTCTGTGGATTGACGGTGGCGGAGCAGGGCTCAGTCACTAGGCTGTCCCGGCGGGCTGAGCGCCGGCCCGCATCGACCCCCTGTCCGGATGCGGTCCGGCCGCTGCGAGGTGCCGTACGACGTGGAAGTCCATAGCGAGGTGTTGGCCCGCCGCAGGCGGGCCATCCGCCTTCAGCGCTACCTCCGTGCGCACCCGAGCGCGATCTGGACGCGGGCGGTGCAGCCCGCCACGGCGACCGTGCTCAGCGTCGGCGCGCTGCTCGCCGCCATCGCGATGCACCAGTGGCCCACCGTCGTGCCCTTCTCCGGGTTCATCCCCTTCGCGGTGCTGGCGGGCCTGTTGTTGCGGCCGCGCCACCTGGCGGTCGTCGACGGCGTCCTGGTGGTCTGCGCCGCGTGGGCGGCCATCGAGCGCAGCGAGGGCGACCCGCTCGTCTACCTCAACGCCTTCGTGGTGCTGCTGCTGGTGATGGTCATCATGTTCTCCGTGGCCACCTCCCGGGCCCGGCTCGGCGTGCAGGGGAGCCTCGGCGAGACCATGCTCGTCGACCTGCGGGACCGGCTGCTCACCCAGGGCGAGCTGCCCGACCTCCCGCAGGACTGGGGCGCCGAGCTGTGCGTGCTCTCCGCCTACGGCGACTCCTTCTCGGGCGACTTCGTCGTCACGAGCAAGACCGACGGATGCCTGGAGATCGCCCTGGTCGACGTCTCCGGCAAGGGTGTCGCAGCCGGGACGCGGTCGCTGCTCCTGTCGGGCGCCTTCGGTGGCCTGCTGGGATCCATGCCGGTCGACCGGTTCCTACCCGCAGCCAACGCCTACCTGATGCGCCAGCACTGGGACGAGGGCTTCGCGACTGCGGCGCACGCCTTCATCGACCTCGAGACCGGTGCCTTCAGCATCGGCTCCGCGGGTCACCCGCCGGTCGCCCGCTTCTCGGCCGGGTCGGGCCGCTGGGAGATGCTCGAGGCCGTGGAGGGGCCGGTCCTCGGAGTCAGCGAGGGGGTCGGCTTCCCGCGCACCACCGGCATGCTTCAGCGCGGTGACGCGTTGCTGCTCTACACCGACGGCGTGATCGAGACCCGCACCCGCGACCTGCGCGACGGCATCGACCGCATGCTCGGCACCGCCGAGCGGATGATCACCCGCGGCTTCGAGGGCATGGCCGAGCGGATGTGCGTCTCAGCCCGGGCGGGCGAGACCGACGACCGCGCGGCGGTCATCGTGTGGCGCCGCTGACCGGACGCGCAGCGACCGGTCCGGCGCAGGCTGCTCAGGCGGACGCGCCTGCCTGAGCCCCAGTGCTGGAGGAGCGCCGGGTCAGGTCGGCGCAGTCGAGGCAGATCTCCTCGGGCACGAGCCCGGTGCGCATGAGCAGGCCGAACAGCACGCACCCGACGCAGAAGCCGAAGAAGGCCTCGAGGGCGGGGAAGAGCACCATGACCACGCCGATCACGAGCACCGCGGTGCCGGCCGCCGAGGACCCGGTCAGGGTGGCCACGAGCCCGAGGATGGCTGCGGCGCCGGTCATGACCGCCCCGATGGTCGCGGCGAACCGCTTCGGCGGCCCCGCCGTGTAGCGCGGCGCGGCCGCCACTCGCGGACGGACGAAGCGCTGGATGCCCCGGGCCAGCGGGCTGGCCGACGGACCCCATCCGGCGCGGAGGACGAACTCGGCAGCGAGGACGGCATACAGCCACCACTGGCCGGTCGCCAGCGCCAGGGCGGACACGACGAGGACGCCACCGGCGATGAGGCGGACGTTGACGTCGTCGACGATGCTGGGGAAACGAGAGATGCGCACGCCGCATTATCACCGACATAACCACTGGTTATCGAATGCGCGGTCCAGGTTCTCGCGATGCGGACGGTGGCGAGCCGGTCCGCACCCCCCGTGGATCTTGACGCTTTCTTGAATCGCGGACCATTGACCCCGGTTTGTCCGACTTGTCAGGGTCCACAGGGGGGTGCGCACCCGCGAGACCCCACGACCAGGAGGACACCGTCTTGACCCCTTCGACATCACGCCTGGGCCACAAGCTCATCGCACTGTCCCTGACCGCGGCCTGCGGCACCGTCGGCACCGTCGGCGTCGTCGCCGCTTCGCCCGCAGTCGCCGAGCCGCTCGGCGCGCCGACCTCGTTCGTCGTCGTCCAGGGCGGCACCGGCACCGACAAGGCTGTCGCCGCCACCAAGGCCGCGGGCGGCACCGTCACCATGGAGTGGCCGCAGATCGGCGTCGTGATCGCCGAGGCCTCCGACGACGAGTTCGACGACATCGCCCGTGGCGAGTCGGGCATCGTCGCGGCCGGCCCCACTCGCGCCCTGCACGCCTTCCAGCCGCCGACCGCGCCCGCCACCGGCACGGTGAGCGGGCTCGGTCCCGGCACGTCAGGTGGTGACGACACCGCGGAGCCCCTGAACGACAAGCAGTGGGACATGCGGATGATCAAGGCCGACAAGGCGCACCTGACGACCGACGGCAACCGCGCCATCACCGTCGGCGTCCTCGACTCCGGCATCGAGGCCGACCACCCCGACCTCGCCGCCAACGTCGATCCGTCGCAGTCGGTGAGCTGCGTCGACAAGGGCGTGCCCAACACCGCACCGAGCGCGTGGGGCCGCAGCGGCTCCGACCACGGGACGCACGTGGCGGGCACGATCGCCGCAGCGCGCAACGGCGTCGGCATCGTCGGTGTCGCTCCCAACGTCAAGCTCGCCGCCGTCAAGGTGGTCGACGACGACGGCTACATCTACCCGGAGTACGCCATCTGCGGCTTCATCTGGGCTGCCGAGAAGGGCATGGAGGTCACGAACAACTCCTACTTCATCGACCCGTACTACCTGTGGTGCAAGGCCAACGAGGACGAGAAGGCGGTCATCACGGCCGTCGAGCGGGCGCTGAAGTACTCGGAGAAGAAGGACGTCGTCAACGTCGCCTCCTCCGGCAACTCGCGCTGGGACCTGTCTAAGCCGATCGAGGACTCGGGCAGCCCCAACAACCACCCGGTCGGTGAGGAGCCGGAGGTCCGCTACACCGACCACCGCTGCTACGACATGCCGGCCGAGCTCGACAACGTCGTGACCGTCTCCTCCGTGGGCCCGACCGCGGAGAAGGCCTACTACTCCAACTACGGCTACAACGTCATCGACGTCACGGCCCCCGGCGGCGACGCCTGGCTGAGCTGGAACGCCCCGAAGTCCAACCCCGCCGACGCGATCCTCTCGACCACCAAGGGCGGCACCTGGGGCTACAAGCAGGGCACCTCGATGGCCGGACCGCACGCCGCCGGCGTCGTGGCGCTGGTGCGCGGCGCCGACACCAGCCTGAGCAACCAGCAGGCGGTGAAGACGCTGCAGCAGGAGGCCGACACCCTGGCCTGCCCCGAGGTCTACGACTACACCGACGACGGGGTCGCCGACGCCACCTGCGAGGGCGGCGCGAAGGGCACCGGGTTCTACGGTGCGGGCATGGTCGACGCCCTCGAGGCCGTCACTCCCTGACGCCGACGAGCTCCCCCTGCCGGGGCCCGGCCGCACGCGCGGCCGGGCCCCGGTCCGCGCAGGGCAGGTCCTGCGGTGACCTACCCTTGACGCCCGTGACCAGTGAGCCTCGCGTGCGCACCTACAACGCCCGTCGCGGCCGGATGTCTCCGCTCACCCAGAGCCGGCTCGCGGAGCTCGGGCCGCGGCACGGCATACCGGAGGGGCCGCTCGATCCCGAGGTGGCGTTCGGTCGCCGAGCCCCGCTCGTGCTCGACATCGGGTGCGGCCACGGAGCGGCCGCCATCGCGTATGCCGTGGAGCACCCCGGGCACGACGTCCTCGCCGTCGACGTCCACCCACCAGGGGTTGCGCGCATGCTCGCGGCGGCCCACGCGCGGGGAGTGCGGAACCTGTGGGCCCACATCGGTGACGCGGTCGCGCTGCTCGAGACGCGCATCGCCCCGCGCTCGCTGCACGCGGTGCACCTGTTCTTCCCCGACCCGTGGCCCAAGGCGCGGCACCTCAAGCGGCGCTTCATCCGCGAGCACACCCTCGACCTCATCGCCGAACGGCTCGAGCCGGGAGGCGCGCTGCTCGTCGCCACCGACCACGAGAGCTACGCGGCGCACGCCCTCGACGAGCTCGAGGCCCACCGCGCGTTCGAGGTCGGCGCGGCCGCGCGTCCGGCGTGGCGGCCCCACGACGGTTTCGAGGCCAAGGGCCTCGCCGCGGGACGGTCCGTCACGGACCTGCGGGCCGTCGTGCGGCTCTCGGGCGGGCGGCGCACGGGCTGAGCCCCGCCCGGGGTCCCGCGCCGGGACCTTGGCCACTGGCGACGACGGCCGTGCCGGGCGACCGTGGGGTGGGAGCCTGCACCGGATGCGGCTCGAGGCTCGTCACTGTGGCGGGAGGTGGCATCGTGCTCGAGCTCGTCTCGACAGCCGTGGTGCCCGGGGCCAGCGCGGGTGAGGTGCTGCGGTTCATGCTGGAGCCGACGGACTCGGCTTACCGGTCGTGGTGGCCGGGGGTGCACGACCGGTTCCACATCACGTTCCGCAGCCGCCGGCCCGACCACGTCGGCGACCGGGTCCTGATGGACGAGCGGGTCGGACGGCGGCGGCTGAGGTTCGCCGGCAAGGTCGTCGAGGTCGTCGCGGACCGTCGGGTGGTGTGGCAGCTGCACCAGGGCGTGCCGCTGCCGGTGCGCCTGCGCCTCGACCTCGAGGACGCCCCTGCCCGCAGCGACGAGGTCCCCTCCGTGCGGGTGCGCCACACGGTCCGGGCGGGGTGGGCCGGGCCCGGCCGGGTCGCCGATCCGCTCCTCGGGCTCTACCTGTCCCGTGGGTTCGCCGCCGACCTCGATGAGCACGTGCGCACCGAGTTCGCCCGGCTCGGTGCCGTCCTCAGCGGGGGGCGGTCCCGGTGAGCGGACGGGTGCGGGTCGGGTTGCAGCTGGGCACCCAACCACCCTTGAGCGCAGTGCGGGCCTACCTGCTGGCGGCTCGGGCGATGCGGCTGGACTCGGTCATGGTCATCGACCACTTCCAGAACCTGTTTCCCAGCGTGCTCTGGGACCAGGACTTCACGTGGCTGGCCAAGCGCAAGCCCACCCCGCACGACCACCTCGACTACCAGGCGCTCATGGGCTGGGTCGCCTCCCGGGCCGGCCGTCTGCAGCTCGGCGTCGGCGTCACCGACCCCATCCGACGTCACCCCGTCGTCATCGCGCAGGCCCTGATGACCGTCGCGCACATGACCGACAGGGCCCCGGTGCTCGGCATCGGTGCCGGGGAGCTGCTCAACATCGCGCCCTACGGGCTCGAGTACGCCGGGCGCACCAGTCGGCTCGAGGAGGCGCTGCAGGTCATCCGACTCTGCCTGGACGCCGGTGCGCCCGGTCCGCTGAACCTCACCGGACGGCACTTCCGCCTCGACGACGCCCGCGTGGACCTGCGCGCCCCCAAGGGCCGGAACCCGAGGGTGTGGGTCGCCGCGCACGGGCCCCGCACCCTGAGCCTGGCCGGTCGGTACGGCGACGGCTGGTACCCGACCATGGTCACCAGCCCCGAGCAGTACGCGACCCAGCTGGCCACCGTGCGGGACGCCGCCTCCGCGGCCGGACGCAACCCCGCCTCCGTCACCGCGGCGCTGCACCGGTTCACCGTCATCGCCCGCACCGAGGCCGGGGCCCGCGCCATGCTCGACACCCGCCCCATCCGGGCTCTCGCGCTCGTCGTGCCCGCTGCCCAGTGGCGGGCCGTCGGGGCCACCCACCCGTTCGGGGACGACTTCACCGGCCTCGGGCAGTTCCTGCCCGAGCAGCAGGACAGGGCCGACCTCGAGCGCGCCATCGCCGCCGTCCCGACCGAGATCCTCACCCGGGGGCCGCTCCTGTGGGGGACCGTCGAGCAGGCGGTGCGCCGGCTGCGCGAGTACCAGGCGGCCGGGCTCGAGCACGTCGTGCTCTCCCCGGTATCCGGCCTGGTCTCGCCGGGCGCGGCCCTGGAAGGGCTGTACGCCACGGGCGCCATCGCACGGGCACTGCGCCGCGACTGACCCCTCCGCCAGCCGTTACCGGGTTCCCGGGTCGCCGGGGCCGGGCAGCCTGTGCTCGGTGAACGGCACGTCCAGGTGGCGTCGGGCGAGCTGCCGCTGCAACGCGGTGGTGAACAGTCCCCGACCGGGTCGCTCCGCAGCTGCGACCACCTCGTCGGTCAACCAGGCCCTGGTGAGGTCGTGGGTCGACCGGCCGACCCGTCGCGCGGCGACACCGAGGTCCATGGTGGTCCTCACGCCGCAGCTCGGCGAGCCTGCCACCCCGACCACCGCCACCACCTCCACGCCCGCACCGGCGGCGTCGGCGACATCGCGCGCCACGGTGCCGGCCAGGCGGGCGTACCGCCACCGCAGGTACCTCTCGATCACCGGCAGCACCAGCGGAGCCGCAGCGGCCGCCCGCCGGTGGGTGAGCACCCACAACATGGGCGGCCGGCGCACTCCACCCCATGAGCGCTGTTCCGGGCACGGCATCTGCACCAGCCCAGCCCCTTCGTCCAGGTACGGCTGCAGGGCTGCTGGCACCGCGCCCGGGCACGCGGCACCGCCGGGGTACCGGGTGTTCTGGTTGAGCAGACAGGCGAGAGCTCGACCACGCGGCGGCTGCGCCCGTCCACCAGTTCGGGCGGCGGGCGCGGAGCACCGACGCGCCGTCGACTGTCCACCCGTTCACGATGCGGCCTCGACCCGGCCCCGGGCAGGGCCGCAACTCCCTCCGGAGGCTCCTGCCTGGCCCCCGTCGATCGGGCACCTGGGTGGCACGCCCGCACGGGAGAGCAGGGCAGGAACGACGAAGCCGCAGGTCGGGGGAGGCCCCTGACCTGCGGCTTCGTGGGTGGAGCGGGTGACGAGAATCGAACTCGCGTAGCCAGTTTGGAAGGGCGGCCAGCCCCTGCGCGGCCGTCGGGTTGAGCACGAACCAGACACCGCTGGGTACCCCGTCGAGCCGCTGATCGCTCACGCATTGGGCACGTAGTGGGCACGCGGACGGCCAGGAAGAGGCGCCGACCCGATGGCGGAGCAGTGGAGGTCGGCCCTCGTGCAGGTCAAGGCCGCCCGGGCATCACGAGGTGCTGTGGCGGTACACGGAGTGTGCACCGTGACCGGGCTGGAAGCTGCGGCCTTGACGGGCTCGGGGGTGCCGGCCGGATGCTGCGGAGTCGGGTCGGCGGCTCGTCGGTGAGGCCAGGCTCCCCTCACGGCCGGGGCCGCGAGGCCCGGCCAGCGCGGCGGAGCCGCGCCTTGATCTTCTTAGAGGTCAATTCAGCAACAGCGCCGAAAGGCCTGTGTCCTGTCTCGGGTGATGCTTGACGGTCGTGTGTCAGCCGATGCTCGACACCCGATCACAGGACCGAGCGGATCGCGGCATGTCCGTGCGCCCGGCGGCATCCCTGTCACAGGACACTACGTGCGTGATCCTGCGCCCGAGCCCCACGAACCGAGTGGCGAATGCGTTTCCGGGCGTCTGCACAATCGCCTTGTCCCTCCTGCCCTTGTCTCTTGGCACGGGAGCCGAGCGAGCGCTGGTTCTCCTTGGCGTTCCAGGGCTCGTCCTTGCCGTCCGTGGGTACCGCCTCTCGGCCCAGACTCGACAGGGCGAATTGGTGGTGCATGGGTACCTCCGCAGCCGAGCCATTCCGCGGACCGCCATCGTCGAGATCACAGACTCCTCCACGGTGATCTGGACCGATGGCGACGGGCGGAAACGCCGAACCCCGATTCTGGCGTTCAGCACGCAACCCGGGATGCTGACGAGCGCCGCGGAACACCACGCAGAATGCCGGAGACGACTACAGCGATGGGCGCGGTAAGTAGCCTCGGTACGACGCGCTCAACTCGGCATGACCACGGGGACAGCGGCATGAGGGGACGCTCGGCAGTCAGGTAAGGGCTCCGGCGACCTGCCACGCGACCCCTGCGAGGGCGCATATGCCCAGCGTTCGCAGGACGCTCCACTTGAGGCGGAAGGTCGTCAGGAAACCGAGGATCGTGATGGCCACTGCGGACCAGACGACGGTTCCGGGGACGGGCAGGCTCGTTTTGACCGGTCCCCACGTGTGCTGCTGGGTGTCGGAGAACAGGGTGTGAAGTGCGAAGTAGAGAGCGAGGTTGGCGATGACGCCGACGACGGCGGCGGTGATGCCCGACAGTGCCGCGGAGAGGCTGTGGTTGGCACGGAGGCGCTCAACGTAGGGGGCTCCGAGGACCACGAAGAGGATCGAGGGAACGAACGTCACCCACGTCGTCAGGAGCGAGGCGATGACTGCTGCCACCCACGGGTTCAGCGAGCCGGGGTCGTGATAGGCCCCGAGGAACGCGACGAACTGGACGACCATGATGAGAGGCCCGGGGGTCGTTTCGGCGAGGGCGAGGCCGTGGACCATCTGGCTGCCGGTCAGCCAGTGGTAGGTGTTGACGGCCTGCTGGGCGACGTAGGCCAGGACGGCGTAGGCGCCGCCGAAGGTGACCACGGCGGCACCGGAGAAGAACTTGCCCTGTTCGACGAAGACGCTGTTGGTGCCGAAGGCGGCCGCTGCGGCGGCGACGGGGGCTAACCAGAGCACCAGCCCGGTGACCAGCACGAGCAGGCTGTGTCGTTGTGATGGCCGCTCGTGGTGGAGTGCGGCGTCGCTGATGAGGGGTGGCGGCCCTGAGGTTCTCTCGGCGGTCGGTGCCTGCGGGGTGGTCTTGGTGGCGCGGCCGATCAGCCACCCGATCAGGGCTGCGGCGGCGATCACGACCGGGAAGGGGGCGGCGAAGAAGGCCAGGGCGATGAGGGAACAGGCGGCGACGACGACCTTCCATCGTGCGGTTAGGGCCCGGCCGCCGACCCGGACGAGGGCTTGGACAACGATCGCGATGACGGCGGGCCCCAAGCCGAGGAAAACGGCCTCCACCGCAGTGGTATCCCCGTAGCCGACGTAGATGGCGGAGAGCGCGAGTAGGACCACGACTCCGGGGAGCACAAACAGCACACCGGCGATGAGGGCTCCTCGGATCCCGTTGAGGAGCCATCCGACGTAGGTCGCCAGCTGTTGCGCCTCAGGGCCGGGCAGCAGTGTGCAGAAACTGAGGGCGAACAGGAACCGCTGCTGACCGATCCAGCGGCGTTCTTCGACCAGCATCCGCTGCATGACGGCGATCTGCCCGGCCGGGCCACCGAAGGTCTGCAAGGACACCAGGAACCAGGCACGCGTGGCCTCGCGCAGGGGGACAACGTCCGAACCGTTCGGGCTCCTGTGGCCGGGCTTCGAGCTCTGCACGGGGACACACTCCCACCGAGGCCGACCCAGCACGCCGCTGTTCGCTCATCGGCACGGTCGAAACGTCCTCAACTCGGCATGACGGCGCTAACAGCGGCAGTTGTGGACGTTCCACTCGCCACGCCGCTTCAACCACGGTGTCGGCTGCGTCTCGTTCTCTCAAGCCGGTCGGCCAGCCCGACCAAGACAATGCCGAGGATCATTGGAGCCGCCACGCACGTCATGCGCCACCAAAGCGGGATGCTTGGGAGGAAGACGAAGCGTTGTACCAGCCACGCCACCGCAAGCACCCCGCATATGACAACTGCGGCCCTTAGAGCGGTGAGGGCGACAGGCTTCATGCGGTCAGGGTAGGCGTTGCCACCCAAAGCGTCCCCCAGATCGCTTGAGCCGCGCTCGAACTAGGCACACGCTCTGCGTACTTGTTTCATTGACGGCAGGATCGGTGCCCGCGCAGGCTCGGTCCAGGTGTCCGGGTTGGTCGCTCTCATCAGCGGCTGTCCTTCCTTCGGGGTGTGACTCTCATCTGGCTTGCGCCGCCCGGGCACCGCAGGGCCGGAGAGGCTGAAGAAGGGACTGTGCTGCCGGAAGTAGCGGTGCCCTCCGCGCTCGAACCACACCGGGTCAAGAGCAAGGAGTCACCGTGAACAGGAGTCAGCCACCGCAGGTGGTGATCGGGGTGGACCCGCACAAGCGCAGCGTGACGATCGAGGTCATGAGCGCCGATGAGGCCGTGCTGGGAGGTGGACGGTTCGGCACCGACCTCGAGGGCTTCGCGGCAATGCTCGCCCACGTCCAGGCGTGGCCGGAGCGGACGTGGGCGGTCGAGGGCTGCAACGGGATCGGCCGGCATGTCGCGAACCGGCTCATCGCTGCAGGTGAGCAAGTCGTCGATGTGCCGCCGGCCCTGTCGGCCCGCGCCCGGGTGTTCGCCACCGGGCAGGGCCGCAAGGCCGACGCCACGGACGCCCACTCGGTCGCCTTGGTCGGCACCCGGATGACCGGGCTGCGGCCGGTGGTCCCCGACGCGCAGCGGGAGGTGCTGCGGATCCTGGTCGACCGGCACCGTGCCATCGGGCAGGAGCACACGTACAAGGTCAACCAGCTGCATGCCCTTGTGCTGGAACTGGTTCCGGGCGGCGCCAAGCGCACCTGTCCGCCGATCCGCGGTTGGAGACAGGGGCTCATCGATGGCGGACTGGGTCAGAGCACGACGTCGAAGGCCTATCGGTTGGTGCGATCCATCTTCGCCACGGCCGTCGACGACGAGGTCATCGTGCGGAATCCGTGCCGGATCAAGGGAGCGAGCGTTGACCGGACACCCGAACGGCCTGTGCTCGCGCTTGACGAGGTCTTTCGCCTCGCTGGCGTCATCGAGCATCGCTACCGGGCCATGGTGCTCCTGGCCGTCTTCGGATCCCTTCGTTACGGCGAGCTCCTGGGACTGACCCGGGCGGATCTCGACCTGGCTGGGGCGCGGCTGCACGTCCGACGTGCGGTGGCCGAGGTCAATGGGTCGCTGGTCGTGAAGGCACCCAAGACAGCCGCCGGAACGCGAACCGTCGCACTGCCTCGGTGGGTCGCTGACGAGCTGGTCGACCACCTCCAGCGTTACGCCGAACCGGGAGATGACGGCCGGTTGTTCGTGGGGCCGAAGGGCTCGTCCCCGCGCCGCAGCCACTTCTCCCAGGGCTGGAAGCGGGCCCGCGTCGAGGCTGACATCTCGGAAGCGGTCCACTTCCACGACTTCCGCCACACCGGGAACCACCTGGCCGCTGCCACGGGCGCCTCGACACGCGAGCTCATGGGGCGGATGGGCCACTCGAGCATGCGGGCCGCGCTGATCTACCAGCACCGCACCGCAGATCGGGACCGGGTCATCGCAGACGCCCTGAACCTGCTCGTGGAGCGAGTTGAGGACCTCGTCGATGAGTCCGACAGGGCCTCGTGATCGCCCGAGGAACCGTTGCGGATTGGGCACGTAGTGGGCACGCCGCCGTGGTCAGGCAACGGAGAACGACGAAGCCGCAGGTCGGGGGAGGGCCCTGACCTGCGGCTTCGTGGGTGGAGCGGGTGACGAGAATCGAACTCGCGTAGCCAGTTTGGAAGACTGGGGCTCTACCATTGAGCTACACCCGCGTGGACCCCGGCCGGGGGCCGAGGATCCGAGGCGCTAGCCTAATGCCCGCTCTCGCGAGTGCTGAAATCGGCTCGCCGGGAACGGGGTATGGCGCAGGTTGGTAGCGCGTCCGCTTTGGGAGCGGAAGGCCGCCGGTTCAAATCCGGCTACCCCGACCACCACATCGTGCCTCGAGGTGGAAACGCCGGGTTCCCTCGGCGTTTCCACCTCGAACGTGGAAGGCTCTCAGCCCTTGCTTCCGGCCCCACTGGCGCGGAACGCCACCCACGCGTCGCTCATCCGCTCGGCCTGGCCGCGCGTGAACATGTCCATGCACGAGTCCTGCGTGTAGTCCATGAAGTTGTGGATCGGGTCGTTGCCCGGCGCGGCGCA
This sequence comes from Knoellia sp. p5-6-4, assembly GCF_029222705.1. NCBI lineage: Bacteria > Bacillati > Actinomycetota > Actinomycetes > Micrococcales > Intrasporangiaceae > Knoellia > Knoellia sp. p5-6-4. Next base: position 620,261 of record NZ_JARGZF010000002.1, on the reverse strand, counting down.
GGTGTCGGCTCCCACCGGGCAGTTGAACTGCGGCTGGGCCTCCTTCGGGGTGTCGGCGACGTAGTCGCCCGAGGCCGAGCAGCCGTGGGCGAAGGTGTGCTCCAGCATCAGCCAGTGGCCGACCTCGTGCGTCAGGGTGTCGCCGAGGGCGTACTTGCCCGCCGTGCCACCGGGCATCGACTCGTCGAGCAGCACCACGCCGTCGATGTAGTCGCGGCCGTTGTTGTAGCCCTTGGGGAAGTAGGCCCAGCCGAGCAGCCCGCCGCCGATGTCGGCGGAGTAGACGTTGAGCGTTCGGGAGTCGCCTTCGTGGAGGGCCGCCTTCATGTCACGCTCGTTCTTGCCGGGCACCACGGTGTACCAGCTGGGGTCCACGACCCAGTTGATCTTGGCCAGCGAGAACCTGAACGGGGTGTCCGCGGCGGCCGGTGCGGTCTGACCAGAGAACGCGGCGTTGAGGACGTCCATCTGGTCGTTGATCATGGTCGTCATCCGCTGCTTCTCGGCCGCGGTCAGGGGGTGGTCCGAGATGGAGTGGAAGACCGTCTCGACCTCGACGTTCCCGTCGCCGAGGTAGGCCGAGTCGGGCAGGACCCCGTAGGCATTGGCCTCGTTGTCCGGGTAGAGCTTCGGCTCCTGCGCGGTGGCGCCGTCGGCGACGCGGGCAGCAGTGCTCAGCGTGCTGCCGGGTTCGCAGGCTGCTGCGCCCGCAGAGGCTGCGCCGGTCGGGGCGGCGCTCACCGCGCCGGAAGCGGCGCCGGTGGCCAGGACGGCCGCTGCAGCGGCCCCCACGATGGCCAGGCGCAGGGAAGAGGTTCTTCGCATCGTCAATACCTTCCGCTGTACGGAGCCCCGGTGGGAGCCTCCGCCGGACGCTACCGGGCGAAAGGGACTTTCAGGTGCTTAGCGGACGCGCGGTTGCGCAGGTCAGATCCCGTACTTCTCGAGCAGGCGCAGCCAGATCTCGCTCATCGACGGGAAGGCCGGCACGGCGTGCCACAGCGTCGTCAGCGGCACCCTGCCCACGATGGCGATGGTGGCCGGGTGGATGAGCTCGGCGACGTCCTGTCCGACCAGCGTCACGCCGACGATGGTGCTGGCGTCCTCGTCGACCACCATGCGCGCCTGCCCCTGGTAGCCCTCGGCCTGCAGCCCTGAGCCGGCGGCCTGGTCCATCGGGACGTCGACGACCCGCACCCGGAGGCCGCGCTCGCGGGCCTGTTGCTCGGTCAGGCCGCTGGCGGCCACCTCCGGGTCGGTCCAGACGACCTGCACGGTCCCGAGGTCCTCGGCCCAGGGGGTCATCGACGCCTCGTCCACGGGCCGGGCCGTCGCGCGCGCCGCGACGAGGTCTCCGCAGGCGCGTCCCTGGTACTTGCCCATGTGGGTCAGGAGGGCGATCCCGTTGACGTCGCCCACGGCATACAGCCACGGCCGTGGGCCGGCGACGCCCTCGACCTCCATGCGCGCGTTGACCCGCAGGTGGCCCTGGTCGTCGGTGAGCGCACCGACGGTGTCGAGCCCGAGGTCGCCGGTGTTGGGCACGCGCCCGACCGCCACGAGGACCTCGTCGGCCGAGAGGCTGCCGCCCTGCTGGAGCTCGACCGTGACCTCGCCGGTGGGCCCGAGGCGCGAGACCTTGCTCGCGGCCGTGCCCGTGCGCACGTCGACCCCACGGTCGCGAAGGCCCTGGGACACGGCCTCGGACGCGAACGGCTCCATGCGGCCGAGCAGGCGGTCCTGCTGCTCGACGATCGTGACCGCCGACCCGAGGGCGGCGTAGACCACCGCGAGCTCGCACGCCACCGGGCCGCCGCCGAGCACCACCAGGCGCTCGGGGACGCGACGGGAGGTGGTGGCCTCCCGGTTCGTCCAGGGGTTCGCGTCGCGCAGGCCGGGGAGGTCGGGCACCAGCGGTGCGGTGCCGGTGGCGACGATGACGGCGTGCCGCGCCTCGTGGACCCGGCCGTCGACCTCCACGCGACGCTCACCCACCAGGCGTCCCGAGCCGCGCACCAGGTCGACGCCCACCTTCTCCAGCCAGCCCACGGCACCCCGGTCACTCAGGCCGTCGATCCAGGTGTCGCGGCGGTCGAGCACCCCCTCGCGGTCGACCTCGGCGCCCTTCGAGCCCTGCACGCGCTGGGAGGCCTGCGTCACCAGCACCGGCCGCAGCAGCGCCTTGCTGGGGGAGCAGGCGTAGAAGCTGCACTCGCCGCCGACGAGGTGCTTCTCGACGATGGCGACCGTCAGCCCTGCCTTGCGGACCCGGTCGGCCGCGTTCTCTCCGACGGGTCCGGCGCCGATGACGATGACGTCCCAGGTGTGGTGGACCGTGTTGTCAGCCATGCCCCGAACATAAAGGGGCGTGCACGGCTCGGCCCGCCGAGCGGCTCAGCCGCCTCCGCCGTCACCGCCTCCGCCTGTGCCCAGGTAGCCGTTGTTGTTGCCGAAGGCATAGGGGTGGTCCGCCGGGTCGCTCCAGTTTCGATGCTGGCGCGCCTGCCACTCCTCCTCCTGTGCCGGCTCCGGGTCGAGCCCGTCCCACGCGGCATACCCGGTGAGGAGGCCGAAGGCCGCCTCGGACAGCAGGGCCGCGTCGGCCAGCCGCCGCAGCGGTTCGGCGGGGCAGTGCCGCAGCAGCGCGCCGGGGGAGCGCCGTTCGCCGAGCACCACGAGGCGGGAGAGGTGCGGGATGTCGTCGGGCTCCAGGCGCAGCCCGGCGACCAGCTGCTCCTGCACCGTGCGGAGCACCGTGGCCCGGTCGTCGGACGACACCTCGGCCAGCGCCTCGAGGTGCACGTGCTCGAGGGCGTCGGTGGGCGCCGAACGCAACAGGTACCGGTACTGCCGCACGACGAGGTCCTCCTGGTCGGGCGCGACAGACGTCGTGGCCGCCCGCTTGAACAGCCTCATCTGCCGACGGTAGACCCGCAGGGGCGGTGCGGTAACCCCCCCGGAAGGGCCACTCAGAGCAGGGCGCTGCCCGGCTGCCGGCCCTGCAGCGCGTCGGCCAGTCCCGAGCGGCCCCCCTCTCGGTCGAGCGCCTGCTCGAGCCGCCGGGTGATGCGCTCACTCGGCCAGACGTGCCACAGCAGGAGCAGCAGCGAGAGCGTGCCCCCCACCAGGTAGGTCTTGGCGGTCTGCGGCTCCACGACGAAGGCCGCGGCGAGGGAGATGATCGCGACCGCCTCGCACAGGGCGAAGCGCACCATCATGAGGGACCGGTATGCCGCGACGCCGGCCGCCGCCGCCTCCTCGGCCGCGGTGCCGGGTCGCAGCGCGGGCCACCGGTAGCCGACGACCTCGACCACCGCGTGCGCGGCCACGGCCAGGACCCCCAGGGCAGCGGCCACCCAGACCGGCGGGTACCCCGCCGCTCCGAGGACCATGAACGCGACCACCCCGATCATGACGACGGCGCTGATGAGGGCGCCGGCCAGGGTGCGCAGCGCGGCGATCGGTGCTGGTGGGGCCGGTGTGCCGTTGCTGTCCATGTCAGCACCCTAGGGCGCATTCGGTGCTGTGGCTCGGGACGGCTACGATGTGCTTTTGGCCCGGTCAGCACGCCGCACCCGGCGTCGGCCCCGGCATCCCCTGTCACCCACGATCCTGGAGTACCCCGCAGTGAAGAGTGCCGTCGAGACCCTCAACCCGACCCGGGTCAAGCTGACCGTGGAGGTCCCGTTCGAGGAGCTCAAGCCGAGCCTCGACGCGGCGTACAAGACCATCGGCTCCCAGATCCAGGTCCCCGGCTTCCGCAAGGGCAAGGTCCCCGCCCGCATCATCGACCAGCGCGTCGGCCGCGGCGCCGTGCTGCAGGAGGCCGTCAACGAGGCGCTTCCGCAGTTCTACGGCCAGGCCGTCGAGGAGAACAGCGTGCGGCCGATCGGGCAGCCCGAGGTCGACGTCACCGAGGTGCCGGCCGAGGACGGCCAGGAGCTGAAGTTCACCGTCGAGGTGGACGTCCGCCCCGAGATCACCCTGCCCGACTACGCGAGCATGAAGCACGAGGTCGACAAGGTCGAGGTCGCCGACGAGGACATCGAGGAGCGCCTCACGTCGCTGCGTGAGCGCTTCGGCACCCTCAAGGGTGTCGACCGCGCCGTCGAGACCGGCGACTTCGTCTCCATCGACCTCGACGCCAAGATCGGCGACGAGGAGATCGACGCCGTCACCGGCATCTCCTACGAGGTCGGCTCCGGCAACATGCTCGACGGCATGGACGAGGCCCTCGTCGGCATGTCCGCCGGCGAGACCAAGTCCTTCAGCGCCCCGCTCGCCGGCGGCGACCGCGAGGGCGAGGACGCCGACGTCACCGTGACCGTGCAGTCGGTCAAGGTCCGCGAGCTGCCCGAGCTCGACGACGACTTCGCGCAGCTGGCCTCGGAGTTCGACACCCTCGACGAGCTCAAGGCCGACGTCATCAAGCAGGCCGAGCGTGCGAAGAAGTTCGAGCAGGGCGTCCAGGCCCGCGACAAGGTGCTCGAGCACCTCCTCGAGACCGTCGAGATCCCCGTGCCCGACTCCATCGTCGAGGCCGAGGTGCGCGCCCACCTCGAGAACGAGGACCGCCTCGAGGACGACGAGCACCGCGCTGAGGTCGAGGAGAACACCCGCAAGGCCCTCAAGACCCAGTTCCTGCTCGACGCCATCGCCGAGGCCGAGGAGGTCTCCGTCGAGCAGCCCGAGCTCATCGAGTACCTCGTGATGTCGGCGCAGCAGTACGGCATGGACCCGAACCAGTTCGCCCAGGCGATCGACCAGCAGGGCCAGGTGCCCGCGATGGTCGCCGAGGTGGCCCGTCGCAAGGCCCTTGCCGCGGTCCTGGAGA